>JAFGJE010000183.1 GCA_016929245.1 Phycisphaerae bacterium | reverse complement strand
GCACGTATCGCGTGGAGGAAGGCGACACGCTTTCGCGAATCGCCGCGAAAGTCTACGGCCCGCGAAAAGAACATTTGTACACGAACATCTTCGACGCCAACCGGAATCAACTCTCCGACGCGTCGAGCATCCACGTCGGACAGGAGCTGGTGATTCCTCCGTTGGCGGGGCAAACCGTCGCTCCCGCCGTCGCGTCGAATTCCACCACCCCGACCCGTGCGCGGCAGGTGGACCTGGAGGGGTTGCGACAATTCACCCAACAGCCTCGCGCGGCCTCGCGACGCGTGTATGTCGTCCAGAGCGGGGACAACCTCACCCGCATCGCCCGGAAAGTCTACAACGACGGCAGCCGGGACGCCGTCGAGCGCCTCTTCGAAGCCAACAAGGATAAACTCCCCGACCGCGACAGCATCGTCGAAGGAATGACGCTGAAGATTCCGAGTTGACGGAAGTGCGGGAAAAAATATGAACGGCGTGGCGAAGCACCTGCTCCGCCACGTTTTTTTGTTTACTGAGAAAGGGTGCCGTGGTTCGCGCAGCGCGGCGGAGCAACCACGTTTTAACGTTGGTCTCATAAACGTGGTTGCTCCGCCGCGCTGCGCGAACCACGGCACCCAGCCGATCGTCTCGTGATACGTATGAATCCAAAACATAGGAATATTTGTTTTTGAAAGTAGCCACGGGCGCAAGCCCGTGGAAAAGATGCTCTTGTTTTTCAACGAGCCCCGCAGGGGCGATTGAGCGTTTCAATCGTCCCTACGGGACTCGAATGAATCTGTACGACGGAAAATCCACGGGCTTGCGCCCGTGGCTACTTTCAAAGAAATTCAAATGACCCTATCGGCCTTGATTTTGTTGAATTGGTATAAGGTCCTTCGACGTAGCTTGCCCCCAAGGGGCTGCGCTCCGCTCGGGTCCTTGGGACTCCCCAGGAGATGACAATCGTTGCGTTTTTTTTATCCAATCCGCTTCAGAAATTCCGCGTTTTGTTCTTCCGTGCCGATGGTGATGCGGAGTTTGTCCGCCAGGTCGGGATGCTGGAAGTATCGCACGAAGATTCCGTCGGCTTGGAGGGTTTCATAGATTCCCTTCGCGTCGCCGGCCGGGGGTCGGGCAAGGATGAAATTCGCCTGACTCGGCCAAACGGTCCAACCCAGAGCCTGCAAGTCTGTGGAGAGTTTCTCGCGGGACGCTTTGATCTTCGCGACATTGGCTTGCATGTATTCCTGGTCGCGGAAGGCGGCCGCGCCGAGTTGGTCCGCGAGCATCCCGACGTTGTAGATTTCCTTCGTCTTCCAAAGCTGCTCCAGCGCGCCCGGTTGGGCGACGGCGTAGCCCAGCCGCAGTCCCGCCAGCGAATATCCCTTGCTTAACGTGCGAAGCACGATCACGTTTTCGTACCGCGAGGGTAATTTGACAGCCGTCGCGTCGGCGAAGTCCACGTAGGCTTCGTCAACCACGAGCAGGCCGACGCCTCGCAGCGACTCGGCGAGCGTTTCCAACTGCTGCACGCTCGCGGTCGTGCCCGTGGGACTGTTGGGATTGGCGACGAAGGTCACCGACGCGGCCGCGTCGATCAGGCCTTGCAAGGGGAAGCTGTACTCCGGCTCGAAGGGCACTTCGAGAATCTTCGCGTCGGCGATTCGCGCCTGGGTTTCGTAAAACGGGAACGTGGGCCCGGGGTACGCGACCGACCGCCCCGCCTGCAGCGCCGCACGGGCGATCATCACCAGCAGGTTGTCGCTGCCGTTGGCGGCCTGGATCATCTCCCGGTCCACCCCCAGCACGTCGGACACCGCCCGCACAAACGTACCGACGCGCGGATCGGGATACACCCGCAGCGCGTCGGCGGAAAACTCCGCCAGCGCCCGCGCCACCGCCGGTGAGGGCGGATAGGGATTCTCGTTCGTGTTGAGTTTGATGATGCGCGCCAAACCGGCGGGTTGTTCGCCGGGAACGTAGGCCTGCATCGCTTCAATGTTGTCTCGGAAATACGACATGGTGGTTCCGTTGTTTGTTCTTTACTTATTTCCACGCTTCGTCAATACTGGCGCGCATGGGTTACGATTACCTTACAGCGTACATTTCCGCTTCGGCGATCCGGGAGAATCTTCGGTTGCTCCGTCAGCGCGTCGCGCCGGGCGTGCAGTTCTGTCCGGCTGTCAAGTGTAACGCCTACGGGCACGGGTTGAAAGAGGTTGTCTCGATTCTCGCGGGGCAGGTGGACTGCCTGGCGGTGGCAACGCCGGCCGAGGCGCTGCAACTGCGGGATTTGAGATACGACGATCCCGTGCTCTTGCTGCTGCCGGCCGGCGCCGACGACGACGCGATGGACATCCCCGCGCTGCTGGCGGAACTGCTCCGGCGAGGCGTCACGCTGACGGTGACTTCCCTCCAGCAACTCCGCGCGATTGAATTCGCCGCCGGGAATCGCGAAGCGTCGGTGCATGTGAAGGTGGATTCCGGCATGACGCGATCGGGCGTGCCCGCCGACGACGCCAAGGCGCTCGTCGAGGCGATCCGGGCCGCGAAGAACGTGCGACTGGCGGGAATCTACACGCACCTCGCCTGCGCCGACGAGGCCGACAAGACCTCCGCCCGACAGCAACTGGCGAAATTCGACGCGGTGCTGGCGGAGTGCGACATTCATCCGGGCGACGGGATCGTCCGCCACGCCGCCAACTCCCCCGGCGTGATCGACCTGCCCGAATCGCACTACGACATGGTTCGGCCCGGCGTTTCGCTGTACGGATACCACTCCAGCGACGAGATGCACCATCGCCCGCCGTTGAAACCCTGCATGCGCCTTTGCGGTCCTTTGCTGCAGATGCGTCGCGTCGCGCCCGGCACGCGATGCGGATACGGGTTGACGCACACATTCAGCCAGGCGGGCGTGGTGGGCGTCGTGCCCGTCGGATACGGCGACGGATACCCCCGCGCGCTGAGCAATCGCGGGATCATGCGCATCGGCGGGCGGGAGGTTCCCGTTCGCGGCAGGGTGAGTATGGACCAGACCATTATCGACGTAAGCGACATTCCAAACGCCCGGGTCGGCATGGAAGTGGAAATCATTTCCGCCGACGAAAACGCCCCCAACAGCGTGGCGGGTTTGTGTCGTATGCTGGAAACGATTCCCCAGGAAGTGACGACGCGCCTGGGACATCGCATCGAACGAATCGTGGTGGAGTAAGAAAAGACGACAGCGCCGAGCAGCAAGCTGGATTGTATCCCAGCTTGCTGCTCGGCGCTGTTCTGATTCCATTTTTATTATTCCATCGCGGGTGTTTCCGACGCGGTTTGGGACTTCTCCGCGGTTTCGCCGTCGGCGGATTTCTTTTTATGCTTGCGTCCTCCCCGTTTTCCCCGGCGGCGGGATTTTTTCTTCTTCTCCTCGGCCTGGGATTCTTCGGATGGATTCGCTTCGGAAAAAGCCCTTGCCTCAGACGCCTCCGGAGACGCCGTGTCGGTATTGGAAGCGGGCTTTGCGCTATCCGTTTTCGCCGTTTTTTTCCGGCGGCGACGGGCTTTGGGCTTTTTCACCGTCGGGGAGGGCGTTTCCTCCCGCGGCGGTTCGGCGTCGCCGGAGGGGATTTCGTCCTGTACGTCCTTCTCGAACAGAGGCGCGTAATCGGGACTCGTTTCCCTCCGCACCGCGGCGGGGAGGGGCGTTTCGGGGATGACGGCTTCGACGCGCAGTTCGGGGCTCACGTCGTTGGGATCCGCCGCGACGGGAGCGGGAGGAAGCTCCGGGGAACCCTCGGCGAGGGTTTCGGATTTTTTTCGTCGTCGCCGGCCTCCCCGCTTGCCGCGCCGATGCGACCTGGATTTTTCCCGGGTTTCGTCGGTGGTTTTCTCTTCCGAACCTTCCTCCGGTTCTTCGGGTTCCTCCAACTCCGCGTCGGGGGAATTTCCCAGACGATCCCGAATATCCTGGAACTCCGTTTCGTCGCGGAGATCGCCCTTGAGAGGCGGTTTGTCCCAGGCGACGTTCGAGCCGCGCGCGTTTTTGCAGCGGATCTGGATTTCGTTTTCGCTGACGTCGGCGGCGGCGAAGATGACGATGTTTTTCCCGCCGCGGCGTTCGAGTTCCGCCAGGGACTGGCGCTGCGAGTTCGAGAGATGGTGGGCGACGTTCGGCGCGACGGTCACCTCGATTTTATCCACGTCCTTGTTCGCGCAGGCGACCTGCAGATTGCGCATCACGTCCAGGGCGGCCGACTCCTGGCTCATCACCAGTCCCGTGCCGTCGCAATGGGAACAGCGGGAGAAGATGCTTTGTTTCAGCGAGGGCTTCAGCCGCTGGCGGGTCATCTCCAGGATCCCGAAATTGCTGATGCGAAGCACCTTGCTCTTGGCGCGATCTTTCTTGAGCAGGTCGCGCACTTTCTTTTCGAGCTGGCGGCGATGCTTCTCGTCGCGCATGTCGACGAAATCGATGATGATCACTCCCCCCATGTCGCGCAGGCGCAGTTGACGGGCGATTTCCTCGGCGGCCGCCAGGTTCAGGTTCAGCGCGTTGGTTTCGGCGTTGGAGTGGGCGCGGAAGCTGCCGGAGTTCACGTCGATCGCCACCAGCGCCTCGGCCTGGTCGAACACCAGACTGCCCCCGTTGGGCAGGGCGACGTGACGGGAATGCACCTTGCGAATTTCCTCCTCCACGCCGAACTCCTCGAACAGTCCCCGCCGGCCGGTGTAATATTCGATGGCGCACTTGGTGCGCGGGACGGCGACGTCGAGAAAATCGCGCACGCTGACGGCCACCTCCTCGTTGTCGCAGACGATCCGATTCACGTCCGAGTCGAACACGTCGCGGATGGTGCGAATGACCAGGTCGGATTCCTGGTAAATCTCCGCCGGCGCGCGGGTCTCGGCGATGCGATCCTGGACGGCCTTCCACAGGCGCGACAGGTACGACAGGTCGCGCTGGAGGTCGCGCTTGGGACGGTCGATTCCGGCGGTGCGGACGATCACGCCCATGTCCCTGGGGACGTCGAGCTGGTCGAGAATTTTTCGCAGTTTTCCGCGCGATTCCTCGTCCTCGATCTTGCGGCTGATGCCCACGTGGGTCATGTCGGGCATCATCACGATCAACCGGCCCGGGATGGAAAGGTACGTCGTTAAGGTCGGTCCCTTCGTGCCGATCCCCTGCTTGGTCATCTGCACGACGACGTCCTGCCCGCGCCGCAGGCACTCCTGGATGGGCGGGCGAGTGCGATGGGCCGTCCGCCGCCCGACCTGCTCGGTGCTTTTCTTGCCCTTGGGGAAGAAGCGCGGATGCACGTCGGAGATGTGCAGAAATCCGTTCTTCACGCCGCCGAAGTCGATGAAGGCCGCCTGAATCGACGGCTCGATGTTCGTGACGCGCCCCTTGTAAATGCTTCCGACCTGGCTGGCGCTGCTCTTGCGTTCGGTGTAGAGTTCTTCGAGGCGTTTGTCCTTCAGGAGGGCGATACGACATTCGTGTCCCTCCACGGTGTTGATCAACATGGTTTTTGACATTCGGTATTCTTTCTATGATGTTTCGTCGGCGTCGCGTCGCGCCGGCGGAAGGTTCTCCGCCGCGTCGGCTGCGTCCGCCTGTATGTTCGTGCGCACCACGCGAGCGAGCCGCTTCGGCTCGGACAATCCCACGAGGTGCAGAATTTCTTTCGGTTTGGCCCACTTCTGCTCGTGCGGCACGCACGCGAAGCAAAGCCGCTCCCCGCGCAACCGCAACTCGGCGATCAGGGGTTTGACGTCGAGAGGACCGGTGCGCGGAGTTTGATGTTGGGTTCGTTCCCGTCGAGACGGTTTTTTTCGCCGTTCGACGATCCAGGCGTGTTCCTGTCGTAAGGCCTCGATCCGCCGCCGCAGCGCCGGGATGTCCTCGACGTTCACGGGCGTTTCGTATTCCATGCGTTCGGCGTGGACGGACGTTTGTCCCACCGGCAGGACGCGCGCGTCGCGAAACGACATACCTTCCGGCGCATGGGCGTTCAACGCCGACAATACCGCGTCGGTTGGTACGGGTTCGTCCAGCGCGAGGACAAGCACGTCGTCGCGCGAGGCGACGCCCACGGGTCGGGGGCAGGGAAGCGAAAGGATCGGGCGGGGGTTGAATCCTCGTGAATATCGCAGCGGCAGTTTCGCCCGGCTCGCCAATCGCTCCATCACCCGCATCATGTCATGATGCGAGAGAAATTTCAGGTCGCCCTCGACGGCCAATCGTATGGCCCAACGGTACGACACCTGGTCTGAATTTTCCTTTCGTTCTCACGGTATCAGCCGCGTTTGTTTTTTCACACTCGTCGCGTTCCAAAGGCCTCCCGCCTTTTTTCTCGCGACGCTGCTGTATCGTTCTCCCGTTCATCCGGAACGGGAATCCATGTATTGGTTTCAGGTCCGGGCCTTGACAGGCCCGGCTCGTTTTCAACTCGTGTTATTCGTTATACAGTTCCGGAAGCACTTTCCGCACCACGGCCCGGAGATAACTGGTGATTTCCTTGTCGGAATCGAACCGGCTGACCTGCCGGGCGACTTCCAGCGACTGCTGCATGGTGACCGAACGGATGACTTTCTTGACTTCCGGAATCGCCGAGGGGGTGCAGGAGAAGCGTCGCAATCCCAGTCCCAGCAGGAGCATGGTGTATTCGGGATCGCCGGCGATTTCCCCGCACAGGCTCACGGAGACGTCCTGCTGCTGCCCGGTGCGGATCACCTCGCGGATGAGGCGCAGCACCGCCGGGTGGGCGGCGGTGAACAGCGGCGCGACGCGTTCGTTTCCGCGGTCGACGGCGAGGGTGTACTGCACCAGGTCGTTCGTGCCGATGGAAAAGAAGTCCACTTCCTTGGCGAAGGCGTCGGCCTGGAGGGCCGTCGAGGGCACCTCGACCATGATCCCGATCGGAATGTCATGCCGGTGCGGCACGCCCTCTTCCTCGAGGTCCTCCGCGACGTCGCGGACGAGGCTTTTCGCCTGGCGAAGCTCGGTGATGTTCGAGACCAGCGGGAAGAGCATGTGCACGTCGCCGTCGGTGCTCGCGCGGAGAATCGCGCGAATCTGCCGGCGAAACAGCGGCAGGTTCTGCAGGCAGAACCGGATCGAACGACATCCCAGAAACGGGTTGCGCTCCGGGGTGCGGGCGCGGCTTTGCGTGTACTTGTCGGCTCCCAGGTCCAGCGTGCGGATAATGACCGGACCGTCCTCGCACAGTTCGATCACCTCGCGGTAGGCCTGGTAGTGATCCTCCTCGGTCGGTTCGGTGTCCGATCCGAGAAAGAGGAATTCCGTTCGATACAACCCCACGCCCTCGCCGCCCTTGTTCCGCACGGCGTGCACTTCCTCGGGAAATTCGATGTTGCCCAGCAGCGTGATATGATGGCCGTCCTTCGTGACCGCGGGCAATTCCTGCAACGCGTCGAGGGAATGAACGAATTCCACCTGCTGCCTGGCGAGTTTTTCATACTGCTTCCTCGTCTCGTCTCCGGGAGAGACGATGACGGTTCCGTGCACGCCGTCGATGATGACGGTGTCGCCGCCGGTGGCGAGGGTGGTGATGTCCTCCAGTCCGACGACCGCGGGAATGCCCAGCGCGCGGGCGATGATCGCGGTGTGGCTGGTCGCGCCGCCGGCGTCCGTGGCGATGCCCTTGATATGCTCGCGGTCCATCCCGGCCGTCTGGCTGGGCGTCATGTCGTGGGCGATGACGATCACGTCGCGCGTCAGGTGCGCCAGCGACTGGCGGGACTGCCCGGTGAGATTCCGCAGCAGCTTTTTCTCGATGTCGTACACGTCCTTGACGCGCTCGGCGAGATACTGCGGCATGGCGAGGAATTCCCGCGCGTAGGCCCGCAGGACGGTCGCCACGGCGTACTCCGCGGTAACGTGCCCGCTGTGGATGGTATCCTTGAATTTCTTGTACAGCACCTTGTCGTCCAGCAGACCGAGATGGAAATCGAAGATGCTGGCCGCCTCCTTTCCGATCCGTTCGACGGTGCGTTTCTGGAGGTCGAGAATTTCCTGCTTGGAGAAGCTGATCGCCTGGTCGAGTCGATCCAGTTCGTTCTGCGCATGGTCGACGGGCACGTGACGTTCGGGGATGTCGAAATCCTCGTTGTCGATCACGACAACTTGCGATATCGCCACACCCGGCGAAACCCCAATGCCCTTCTTCTGGATCATAATGGTTTCAGATTTCCATGGTTTCTCGGGACGCTTTTGCCGGAATCCACGTGCTCAGACGGGATAGGCTTCCAGTCCCGCGCGCATTGCGCCTTTGACGGTTCCATCCACCAATTCACTGCCCGGAAACATCCATTCCTCCGGATCGTATCGTTCGGAGCTCCATTTGAATATGGAAAAATCCCAGTCGTCGACGGCGCCCTTGTAGGTGAGCCTGCAAATGGGTCCTAACCGTCCGAAATCCGATCGGTCCAGGTAACAGTGCTTTCCTCTGAAACGCACCTCGTAATAGCAGTCTTCCCGACCGCTGTTTTTTTGATTGAACCGGTGTACTTCTTCCTGAACGGCTTCTTGAACCTCTTTCGGAATGGATTTACTTTTTTTATTCATAGTTCTTTCCTTCCCGCGGCCCGTCCGTCGGCGGAAAAACCGAAAAGGATCAACTTCCCGGTTCCATTTCACCGAATCCGCCGGCGATCAGCTCCGCGAGGGCTTCGACCGCGTCGGCCGCGTCGTCTCCGTCGGCGACGATTTTCAGCGTGGTTCCCTTCGTCGCCGCCAAGCGCATCACGGACATGATGCTCTTGGCGTCCACGGTCAGCGACGCCTTGGACACCTCGATGCCGCTGGCGAATTTGTTCGCCAACTCCACGAACTGCATCGCCGGTCGGGCGTGCAGGCCGTATTTGTTGACAATCGTGACATCACGCTGAACGTTCGACACCGGGAAAATTCCATAGGGTACATCAAGGTTCGGATTTCAGGGCGTAAGCCCGCGCTTAGCCCATTTCGTCGGCCTCGGTCACCAGGTCGACGACCGCCTCGGTCGTCTGCGCCTGGCGAAGGAATTTCCGGAACATGTCCCGCTGGACGTGCCGGAAAATGGTCTCCATCGCCTGCAAATGCTCATCGGGATTGTCCGGACTGCTCAACAGAAGGATCACCGAATACACCGGCTGGGAGTCCAGACTGTTGAAGTCCAGCCCCTCCGGCGCCCCGCCGATGGTGGCGATGGGTTTCTTGATTTCCTTGATCTTCGCGTGCGGAAGGGCGATTCCCTTTCCGATGCCCGTGGTGGCTTGCGATTCCCGCGCGATGATGGCCTTGGCGATTTCGCCCACACTCTTTTTGGCAATCGCCCCGGCGCTCGCCAGGGCAGCCACCAGTTCCTGGATGGCCTCGTCACGCGTCCTGGCCCGCAACTGGGCCTGAATCGCGTCGGTCACCACGATGTCCGACAGTTTCATTCTTTGCTCCCGGATGTAAAAACGCACCGTAGACGGCGCAAGACCGACACACATCCGTCGGCGGCAACTTGGCCCATGAACTACGGTTATCTCAAGTCCATTACTCGAACAGCAAGCGAGATCCTAAAACACCACCACCGTCTCGGTTTTCCAAAACAACTCGGAACCACCGGTGGTAGAGTCCCCAGTGTACCCGGCGCGGGCGACGACTGCAACCCCATTGCCGTCGCGATTCTTTCCGACCGGTTTGAGATCACCGCGACCCGGTCCGCGCGAAGCCGATTATACCTCGCCGTGCGGCGTCCCCTGGCGATCCCGCACCTTGTCCTTGTGCCGCCGAAGCTGCTGCGAAACCTTGTCCACGCATTCATCGATCCCGGCGTACAGGTCCGCGTCGCGATGATGCGCCACGAACGTGTTCTTTCGGCTGGCCTGCACGATGATTTCCACCGCGGGCTGCCCGCCGTCCATGTCGATGACCACCTCGATGGACTGGATGTTGTCGTAAAACTTCGGGAGCTTTTCGACCTTGGATTCGGCGTACTGACGGATCGCGTCGGTCACTTCCATGTGCCTGGCTTCAATGGTAATGTTCACTCAGTCGTCTCCTTCCTGACTTGTGTTCCGTAGGGTTGACGGATCGATCCGGGGAAGATCGCCCTCCCCGAGCGTTTCTCCCGACGGCTGAATGACCCCGCCGCTGATGGTAAACCGCAACGCGTCATCCAGACTTAAGGGAAGATCGATCACTTCGTCACGTCGAACGGTAATCGTATATCCGGTGATCGGGGTCGGACTGGAAGGGATAAAAACCGTCAACAAGTCCTCCGCGGAGAATTTCTCCAGCGTCCTTAATCCCCGGTTCGTCACTAAACCTAATGACCAAATACCTTTACGTGGATATTCCACCGCCACCACTTTCGATACTTTTAACTTCCGCTCCGCCAGTAAGAAATCCGTCACCTGTTTTACGGACGGATACACCTGCTTAATTATCGGAAGCTGGATGAGGGTTTTTTCGATCAGTCTCCAGACAATTCGTCCGAAAAAACTCGCCAGGAACCGCCCGAAGAAATACACCCCCAGCACCGCCAGCGCGAATCCGAACCAGAACAGCCAATGATCCCACAGCGTGACGATCTTCAACCGCAACCGGCTGACGGCGTCCGGATCGCTGATCCCGGCGATCCAGACGTAGATGCGCGTGGTGACGTAGGCGGCGCCTTTGTTGATATAATCGCCGAAATACTGCTGGATCTTGGAAAACACCCAGACGATCAGACCAATCGTCAAGGCCGTCGGAAGCACCGCCGCCAACCCTCGCAGAAAGAATCGCCTGAAATGTCCGCCGGGTTTGGTGATCACTCGCACGACTCCCGAAACGCTCGCTGACTCACGGCTTGCGTACTGACAAACAGGAATGGGGGAAACAAGCCGGTCCGGACGACAAACTCCCGTCGCCCGACATCGTGAGTGTAGTGCACGACCACCCGTTGAGTCAATCGGATATCCTTCCGGAAAGTCGGAAATACACCTCGATATCCCCCGGTGTTTCATATAAAATTGCACTGGATTGAAAAAATTCGTAAACAAGATCCAGGAGTTCATTCCCATGAAACGTTTTTTTATCCTGATGATTATGGTTCTGCCGATGTCTTTGACGTCGACGGGTTCCGCCGACGACGAACCGAAATCCGACAAGTCCGAAAAAAAAACGCGCGACACCGTTTGTTCCTCGATGAAGCAGAAGCCTTTGATGGTTCCCGAAACGCTCACGAAGATCCAACGGGTTCTGATCGTCGGAAATTCCCTCACGAAACACGGGCCCAGCACGGAAAAACTGGGCTGGCCTAACAACTGGGGGATGGCCGCCACGGCGCCGCAAAACGATTACGCGCATCAACTGTACAAAAAAATCCGCGACGTGCAAAAACCGGCGGGGCGTGAACCGGAACTGAAAATCGAAAGCATGCTCGCCCACGCGATCAAGACGCGCAAGGAACTGCTGGAGTACAAACCCGATTTCGTGGTCCTGCAAATGGGGGACAACCTCCGTCCCCCGCGGACGAACCGGAAGGATTTCGTCGATCCGTTCATCCGGCTCGTCACGGCGCTGAAACAAGCCAATCCCAGCGCGATCATCATTATCCCCAGCCTGTGGGGGCGGGACGCCGAACGCAACGACCTGGTCAAGCAGGTGGCCGAGGAAACGGGTTCGATCTTCGTCGATCTTCGCCCGTTGTCGAAAGACCCGAAAAACTCCGCCGGTTCGGAAGGGAATTTCAAACACCCCGGCGTGAACTGGCATCCGGGCAATCGCGGGATGAAAAAAATCGCCGAGGAAATCTGGACCACCACGATCCAAGCCCTGAACCCACCGCCGGCGAAAAAAAATAATCCCTCCCCCACCGGGGGAGGATAGGGAGGGGGGATCCCAGTATCGATTCGTTTCCCCAACAGCGCCGAACGGCAAGCCGACATGAGCGTCGGCTTGCCGTTCGGCGCTGTTATTCCCAACACGCTGTTTTACTATCCTTCTTCAAACAGATCCGCATAACCGTCGTTAATTTCGGTTTGTTCTTTCACGCCTTGTATACGAATCGCTTTTCCTTGTCGGACGGCCGGGCATGCGTGGTAGCATTGTCCGCAGCCGCGACATATATCCTCGCGGATGATCGGGCGCGGCGTTTCGGATTCATTCCATTCCGTTTCGATCACGCCGTAGGAACAATGCTCCTGGCAGACCATGCAATCCCGATTGTCCGCCCAGGCGAGACACGCCTCGCGGATCACCTTCGCGGTTCCGATCTTCCGCTGGCGCTTCTGATGCAGGGTCAGCGTCCGAATCGCGCCGGTCGGGCAGACGTTCGTACAGATCGTGCAGGTTTCCTCGCAATACCCCTCGTCCTCGCCCGCCGAGGGCTTGTACACCACTTCCGGCTGAAACCATTGTCCCAACATTCGATCCGCCGGTCCGACCGGCTGAAGGATGCGCATCGGACAGGCGCTGACGCACGCGTAGCAGCGGATACAGGTGGCCGCGAAGTTTTCCTCGTCCTTCGCGCCGGGCGGAAGGATCGGTGTTCGCGGGGTTTGCACGCGCCGACGAAACGCCCATCGCCCCAGCAGTCCCACCGGCACGCCCACCGCCAGGCCGATCAGCAGATGACGACGCGTCCGCTGAAACACCTGTCGCGGTTTGTCCCGCCGCAGGCGCTGCAAAAGCTCCAGGCCGTACCCTAACGGGCAAATGTGCGTGCACCAGATCATCGGCTGAACGACGCACAGCACCAGCAGCACCGGCAGGAGCAACCCCGGCACGAGCGACAGCCCGAAGTACACCCCCCGCGCCGCGGCGGCGGCCCGTTGAAACGTCGCCAGCGGATCGAGCATCAGCAGCAGCGGCAGGCCGAGAAGCGAGGAAACGATCACGATCCAGAACAGCGACGCGTTGACGCGCCACCGCCAAAATACGTTCTTCACCCCCGCGCGCGAGGAGAGCGACACGAGCGTGCCGACCGGGCACATCCACCGGCAAAACAACCTGCCCCGCCAGAACGCCAGGACCAGCATCAGCACCGGGCCGATCAACCAGTAGATCGCCAGATACCACCCGCGATGCGCCAGGGCCGTCGAAAACACCGCCAGGGGACTCAGCGACGGAATCCACCTTCCAAGAATCTCCGGCACGACGCCCCCCGCCGCCAGCACCCCCGCGACGCCCAGCAGCGCCAAGCGCACCGACCATCGGATTATCTTCACGCGCCGCGTCACTCGACCTCGATTTTCTCCACGGACATTTTCTCCAGGTCCGCCACGCCGACGCCCATGCGCTCGGCGAGCATGATATACATCACATCCTTCGCCCCGCGTCGAGACAGCAGTGTCGCCGCGTACGCGTCGGCAGCCACCGGATCGCGCGAGAGGATCAGCAGTTCGGGCGTCTTAATGTCCCGCGAAGGACCCTTAGGCCCGCCGCTGGCCATCACGCGCGTCGCGTCCAGGATCGACCATCGCGGTTTGAGGAACGAACTGAAATCCGCGATGCACTGGTGCAGATAATTGCGGTGCCACGCCCCCCGATCGTCCACCGACCCCATCCAGTTTTTCATCGCCGCCGTCATGCGCGCCGCCCCGTGATGCTTCACGACCGGCAGATTCACCAGCGCGTCGGTTTCCAGCACCTCGCGGGCGACGTCCGCCCGGCGGAGATTCCTGCCGCGCGGAATTTGCCTGGACACAAAGGCGTTTTTCTCGCGCCGCAGATCGAGCAGATGCGCGCCGTTGGCTTGGGCAGCCGCCTCGATACCGCTGAGTCGAAAACTTTCCGACGCCCGGTCGCAGGATTTTTCCGGCAGGACGAGTTCCTTGATTCCCCGCTCGCGACAACCTTTCAAAAACGCGTCCACCAGTTCAGGATTGGTGTTGGCCGCCATCCGGGCGGGGCGGGCCCAGGCGGCGTTGACTTTCAGCGTGAGTTTTTTCACGTCCGTTCCGAATCCGCCGTTCTTGTCGATCGTCTGAAGGCAGGCGTTCATCAGGCGCGTTCGGTCCGGGCCGTGAAAGACCCAGACTTTCGTCGCCGCGTCGGCGGCGGCGCCCCAAAGCAGTCGCCCCGGCAGCAGCGCCGCGGCCGTCCCCGCCAGGGACGCCCGCAAAAATTCCCGACGGGAAAACCAGCCGAACTCGTCCATGATCGCCTTCCTTCCCAGGATGATTTACGAATGCACCGGTCGCGGGATACCTACGGAACATTATAGGCCGCGTGGGAAAGAAAATAAAATCCCTTCCCTTCTTGTCATCCTGAGCGGAGCGCAGCGAAGTCGAAGGACCTTACGGGTACGAGCACGTAAGATCCTTCGACTTCGCTGCGCTCCGCTCAGGATGACAAACAACGTAGAGATAATAAAAACGCGAACCGTGCAAACTCTACGTTTCCATGGTTCGCGTTTCCTCTTGGGTGGCGCGGATTATTCTTCGACCCGCTTATGATGCTTTTTGCGTTTCGGAATCAACCGCACGCGAAGTTTGGACCAGAAACCGTGCAATCCCAGACGTTGGCCCAGTTGTTGAATATTCTTGTCCTCCGGCGCGAGGCGCATCGCCCGGGCGACGTAGTGTCGGGCGCGATGCTCCTGCCCCTTCCGCAGGTGCGCCAGGGCGAGGTTGTACAGCGCCAATGGATATTTCGGTTGCAGGCGCAGGGCGTGGCGGCAGTGACGAATGCCCTCGTTGAGGCTGTCCTGCAGGAAGTAACTCACCGCCAGGTTGTGCCTCGCGTGCGCGTCGCGGGGTTTGATTTCCACCAGGCGCGAGAGCACCTCGCGCGCCTGGTCCGTTTGCCGCGTTTCGATCAGCAGTTCCCCGACCTCCTGGAGACGCCCCGGATCGCTGCCGCACTGCCGCATTTCCTCGATCAGGAATTTGGCGGCCTCCTTCTGACGATTCATGCGCAGCAGCAGCCGCGCCAGGCGGGTTTTGACACCGGGATACCGTTCGTCCAGTTCCAGCGCCTTGCGGTAGCATTTTTCCGCCAGGGGATATTCTTTGCGCTTCTCCGCCAGTTCACCCATGGAGAATTGCCCCGGCGCGAACTGGGGATTCTCTTCCACGACGGTGCGGATGTGTTCCTCGGCTTCGGTGAGACGGCCTAATTCCATCAACACCTCGCCAAGGTCCAGCAGCGCTTCGCCGCTTCGGTGGGTGAGGTTCACTTCGGCTTCGTAATGCTCGCGGGCTTTTTCCAGATCGCCCTTGATCCAGTAGGCGTCTCCGATTCTCGCGTGGGCCTGCGGATGCTCGGGGGAGAGGCGCAGCGTCTGGCGCCAGCAGTCAATCGCCCGGTCGTACTGCTCGCGCGTGTAGAAGCTGTTTCCGATGTTGAAATAGCACGTCGGACATTCCTCCTTCACCTGCCGGGCGAGGTAGAACATCAACTCGGCTTCCTCGTGCCGCGACAGTTCCGTGTACGTGACGATCCGGTTGCAGTAGCACGGTTCGTAGTCGGGCTTGACCTTCTGGATCACCTCGAAGCATCCCAAGGCCTCGGCGTACTTCCCGACGCGGGTATAGTTCACCCCGAGACAGTTGAGGGTTTCGATATCGTCGGGATCCAGTTCGTGGGCTTTCTGGTAGGATTTGCAGGCGTTGACGTAATCCTCCATCGCCTCCAGCGCCAGACCGAGATTGAAGTGCCAGGAGGCGTGGAACGGATTCGACTCGATGGCGGCGCGAAGTTCCGCTGCCGCTTCGAGCCAGCGCCCCTTCTCGTACAGTTCGTGCGCGCGTTGCACGCGCCCGTCGGCGTCCATCCAATCGTTCATATGAGCTTGTCCTCCACCATCCCTGGCGATAAGCCTCTACAGGCTTTTTTCTAATTTTTCCTATCCGAGCCTATTGACCGATACCACGGCGTTGACAGCTTTCTTTTATCTGATGGGCCTATTATATCGCAAGGTGAAAAATCTGACAAGGAGTCCAGAATCGGTATTCTATGAAATATCGTAAAAAATTTTCTTTTTCTATCCTTCCCCCTGTGATTTCCATACTATTTACGAGAAAAATCAAGGGTTTGGGAATCCCAACGATACGAAAATAATTCTCTAATACCATACTATGCCTGCAATTCCGTGAGTGACCTTGTTTTCTGGTTGTGATTCAGCACAGCTTAAGGCACCGCCAAAACTCAAGAAAGAGCGACACTGAGATACTGAGAAAATCAGAGAAGATATATAAAAAAATCCTCTCAGTCTCTCAGAAACTCAGTGTCGGATTTGTTGTTTCTTCGTTATGCCGGAAATTCCGGTCGCTCACGCAATTCCGCTCCTGTCGTTTTTTTCTTGACAATTTCAGGCATATCGGATACTCTAACCGGTAGCAGTATACCGGTTAGAGTTGAATAAATCCTTGCGGCAGGCTTTGAATATGGCGGTAACGCTTCAGGACATTGCGGATCGTGTGGGTGTGAAGAAATCCACGGTTTCGGTGGTGCTGAACAATCGCACGACGGCGATCAAGGTTTCGGACAAGACAAGACGCCGGATTTATCAAGCCGTCAAGGAATTGGACTATCACCCCAACGCCGCGGCGCGGGCGCTGACGACGAATCGAACGGGGCAGATCGGTTTCATTCTCTCCGATTCGGTCGCCGAAGCGTGGGGCAACGCCTACTACGCCCAATGTTTGCAGGGCGTGGAGAAGACCTGCCACGATCGCGGGTACGGGTTGAACATCACGACGTACAACCTGAGTAATTTCGAAACGTTCGTTTTCCCGTCCAGGGTCGGCGAGCGGACGGTGGACGGGCTGATCCTCGCGGACTACGCCCACGGGGCCGTCTTGAAAACGTTCCGCGAATTCCGGATTCCCTTCATCTGCATCGGCGACGACCGCGAACTGCCCGAAGAGGCGCCCTCGGTCGTCAGCGACTGCTCCACCCAGATGGGCCTGGCGTTCGAGTACCTTGCCGAACTGGGACATCGGCGGATCGCTCTGCACATCGCCGACCGCTGGCGGGCGAAACAATGGGCGGAAGACATCCTCACGCGGTTGCGGCGGCGGGTGAAACTGGCGGAGTGTGAATTGACGACGCTGATCACACCGAAGCAGACAGCCGACTATTCCGACGCGCCGGATATGCTGAACGTCTGGCGAAACATCGAACCGGCCCGCCGACCCACGGCGGTGATGGGCGGATACCAGGTGATCCTGGGCCTGCTGCGGGAGATGCACCGGGCGGGTTTGCGATGCCCGGAAGACCTGAGCGTCATCAGCGGTTTCGACCTGCCGTTCTGCGAGGCGGCCGTCCCGGCGTTGACGTCGGTGCGGCAGGACGCGCAGACTCTGGGCGCCAAGGCCGCCGAACTGCTCATCGATCACGTGGAAGGAAAATCGCGGCTGTTGAATCAAAACTACACCTGCGAGTTGAATCCGGAATTGCTGATCCGCGAATCCTGCACTTCGCCGGATTCGCCGGACAATTAATACAACCTTTCGGAACGTTTCCGAAAACATGGCTGTTAGAGGGCCTTTGATAAAGGAGAATGAACATGAAGAAATCGCTGCTAATGTCGCTTGTCTTGGTTCTATCCGGCGCCGCGTGGGCGTCGCCCGTCGGCGTGTATATCGACGACGATTTTCCCGGTTCTTCACTGGATTCCGGCACGTGGATCAGCGAAGGCGGCGGAACGATCACCGTCGCCGACAGCAAGGTTACGTTGCAGGGCAATAATTGGGGCACGAATGCCCGCTTGCACTCCCAGAATCACCTGCAATTCCTGCCCGAAGCGGACCAGGAAGTGGTGCTCACATCCACCGGAATTACAACGCAGGAATGGGGCAACGGTGTCTATTGGGGGCTGGCGGGCGCCGGCGACAATGGGATTTTTCTTATGATGGACGACTTCGGTGGCGTCTCTAAGGCGACCGTCCTGAACGTGAAGAACAACGGTTCGGAGCAGAAAGTGTACCTGATGGGAAGCAATACCATGAATGGTGACTTCTCGATTGCCTGGTCGACGGACAATATCCAGGTTTGGCACGGAAGTACGCTGTTATTCGATTTGTTGAATGATGCACCTTCCCTGAACATGCCGTCCGTCGCGATGCGGGTGTATGCCGAGTCGTGGAATTCACAAATCCAGATAGGGTCCGCCCATCTGAAAATCATCCCCGAACCGGCGACGCTAAGCCTGCTGGCGGCCGGCGGATTGGCGCTTTTAAGACGGCGTAGTCGCTAGACGAAGCCGCTTCTTGAGACGGCGAAGTCGATAGGCCGGAACGTTGCCGAATTGCCGAACGTGTTCCAACGTGATTCATGCGATGTTTCGCGATCCGGAAAATAAGAAAAGGAAGGTACAGTTCCTTTTTTCCGTCGGGCGAGAAAAGGGACGATGATCGCATCGTCCCTCCTCCGCCCTTTTTCTTCGCGAGCGACCTAATAATTTCAGTGCTTGCCTGAACGATATATAATGGTATATAGGTGATGGAAGGGACTGTTCCGTATGGATCGTCCCGGCCGCGCCGAATCCTTGCGGTAGATAATTGATGAAGCGACGGGAAGTACAATTCGGAAGGAAAAGGGGTCAGGCGTCTTTTCGCGTTTGCCATTCCGCAGTTGATCCTATTCATCCGATACGTCCCGCGGATCCGGCGCGAAAGACGACTTCAAAAAGGCGCCTGACCCATTTTTCTAATGGGTTTACGTTGATAGAACTATTAGTCGTCATCGCCATCATCTCCCTGCTGGTGTCGATTCTGCTGCCCTCGCTGCAAAAGGCCAAGGACCTGGCCAAGTCCGTGGTTTGTATCGCCAATCTCAAAGAAATCAGCACGATGGTGTTTCTGTACGCCCACGATTATGACGGTGTGTTCTGTTTGAGTTCTGATGACAATAACTTCTGGGGAAACTCCCACAATGGCTGGGCGGGTGAACAATTGTGCGGAATGTTCGATTTAAAGAACCATCAAGGACAACCCAAACATGCGGATACGGCTTCTCCCTATGAGTATCTACCGATTTTTTCCTGTCCCGCGACAAACGGTTTTTGTGATTGGGGCAGAAGCGAAGGGGGATATGGTTTGAATGTTCTTGCCACGTATTATTACACCGACGCCATCAGCCATGATTTTCTTGGTGATAGGCCTGCACCGGGCGGACGAATGGATCAGATTCAGCATCCGGAATATTGCTTCTTATATTCGGAAGTCATACCGAATCATGTAATCGGTTACAATGGAACACCTCCTTATTCGGAAAATAAGGGATGTATTCCGTGGTGGGATGGTTTGTCGGATCGACATCTGGGGGGCTTTAATGTAGTGTATTGGAACGGCGCCTGCGAGACGAGAAACCAGGAAGAATTCTTTGATCACTGGGGCGACGTGGGGTGGGAGATCAATTTGAAATTCGGCGGCGGATATTAAGTAAAATCCATTCTGTTCCATCCAGAATTCACAAAGAACATCGAATGCAAACTTCCTGAGGATCTTTTTCATGAATCGAATTTTGATTACTTCTCTCCTGTGTGTCCTGTCGGTGGGTTCCGCCTTGGCCGAGCGGCCTTTGCTGCGGGTGGATTTCGCCAAGCCGGCGTGGCGGGAACTGTTTCCCTCGCAACGAGGGAACATCTCCGTCGCGGGCGGCGCGGCTGTCCTTCGGCCGGGAGCGTCCCTGAATACCGCGATGTTCCCCTATCGCGCGGGGATGAAGGTTTCCGTTTCCGTCAAATCCCGCTGCCACAACGTCAAGCCCGGGAAGAACGGCTGGGACGTCTGCTGGGCGACGATCACCGGATTCGGCGGGGATAAAAAGGAACTCTGCCACCAGGACATCATCCTCGTCGGCGGAACCCAGCCATGGAAAACTTATACCGGCACGTATGACTTCAACGACCAGGTGAAATATTTCCAGGTGAACCTGAGCAACGCCGGCAGCAAGGGCAAGGTGTGGTACAAGGATTTTTCGATCTCGATCAGCGATCCCGAACAGGCCGAGGAGATGATCGGCGACCCCGGCTTTGAGGGCACGCTCAACGCCGACCACTGGTATTTCGTGCGGAACAGCAAGGATTGGGACGATCTGGACACCTGGGCTCGCGGCAGTGAAGCGAAGCACGACGAGCGAAATTTCGTCGTGGGCCCGCGCGGCCTGCACCTGACCGGACCCGCGACGGTCGTCAGCAAGGCGTTTCCCTACAACGGCGAGAAGCTCCTTCTTTCCGCGTGGATGCGGTCGAAGGGCGTCAAGTGCGGAAAGACCGGCTGGGCGGGCGCGGGAATTCAGTTCGTCGGCCTGGATAAAGACGGAAAGCATTTCGCCCACCACGACCTGGACATTTTATTCGAGACCCAACCCTGGCGCTACCGCACAGGCGATTACACCTTCCCCGCGGCCGTCAAAAACGTGCAGGTCTGGATTCGCCAGTTCGACGGCGCGAAAGGCGAATCGTGGTTCGACGAGGTGCGCCTCGCGCGCGTTCCCTTAGGCGCGCAGAAACCATTCAACCCGAAGCGGGCGAAGGTCAGCGTCGACGCCGCCGCGCCCGGCGACGTGATCCAGCATCGCGTCTGGGCGGGCATCGACACGGGCGTGACGATCGGCTGGTGGAAGCGGGACGAAATCCGGCAGATCATGCCGTTTCTCGTCAAGGCAGGATTCGTGCAGATCCGTAATCACGAGTTTATCAACGGCACGGAATTTTACCTGCGCGACGACGAGAAGGGAAATCCCGTTTACGACTGGACGCTCTTCGATTCCATTCACGACCTGTACAAGAAAAACGGGATCATTCCGATCGTGACGCTGGAGAGTACACCGTTACCGCTGGATAAGCCCGACGCACGCCGGCCTGACTTCCACAACACCGGCGCGCCGAAGGACATGAAAAAATGGGGCAGGATGATCGAGGCGATCTTCGAGCACGCCATCCAGCGCTACGGCAAGGAGTACGTGGAGCAGTGGCTGTGGGAAGTCTGGAACGAACCGGGCCTGCCGAACGGATATTACAGCGGTTCGCTGGAGGAATTTCTCGCGCTGGCGGAGCAGATTTACCTCGCCGCCGACCGCGTGGAGAAGAAATACGGCGTGGATTTGAAGATGGGTTTAACCAGCAGCGGCACGAATGATATCGAAGAACCCCTGGTCGCGTTCCTTCAGAAGAAGAACATGCTGGGCATGATCGATCACTACTCCACGCACATCTACGCCGGCGGGAGTTCGTCGATTCGCATGTTCGAGGAGGCGTTGAAGAACATCACGCGCGGATACGAAAAGCGCTACCCCGGCCTGAAGTTCAAGCAACTCGGCTGCACGGAGTGGAACTGCAATTCGATGCAAAGTCCGCTGTTCGATAAACCCTGGAACGCGACGTTCGTCGTCAAGGCCGTCCGAATCATGCTGGACGCGGGATTGGATTACGCGACGTACTTCGGCCTGGCGGATCACCCGGACGTGATCCCGGACTCCGAACCGCTGTTCCAGGATTCGATGGGACTCTTCACACGGAAGAACCTGCCGATTCCCAAGCCGGGGTATAACGGATTCGTGTTCCTCAATGAATTAAAAGGCGGCCGTCGGCTGAAATTCACCAGCAGCAACGATCCCATCGACGGGCTGGCGGTGCTCATGCCCGACGGTGCGGTTCGGATCGTGCTGACGAGTTACGACGAGGACACCGCCCGCCAGCCGTATGAAACGGAAGTGTACGTGCAACTGCAAGGCCCGCCCGACACGAAGTACACCTGCACGCGTCTCTGGGCCGCCGACGAGAAGTTCGGCAACACGCACGGCGAGTGGGTGAAGATGGGCAAACCCGCCTACACCGACGACGCCGCGAAGCGCAAGCTGCAACAGGCGATTCAACACGGCGTTCTCACTCCGCCGGAAGTGCGACCCGGACCGGACGGCACGATCGAACTGAAAGTGATCGTTCCCTCCCCCGGCATCCGCTTCCTGGACATTCAGCCGGTGAAATAATCCCCGTTTTGACCTACGCGAGATTTTTTTGAATTCATTGGACAGGGATAATCAATCCCCATAGAATCCCCCCGCATTTTCATTCTGTGCCTTTTCCCCAAGGAATTGCTCTATGCCTGACAATACGATGAATCCGGCGAAAAAAGAACTGCATCACCTCCTTTGCCCGGCCTACGCGGGCGACTGGGATGCGCTGAACGTGGCGTTCCACACGGACGCCGCGCTGGAAGACTCGCGGGCGCGGGTGGAGTCCGCGCCCGGTAAACTGACCGTCACCGGAAGGACGCCGGTCGATGTTCTTCACAGCCTGTACAGCTGGCTTGAGGAACTGGGATTCCTGTTCACGGTCAACGGACCGGTCGCTCCGGACGCGACGATCCAGGAGCTGCCCACGCTGACGCGCACGTATCAGCCGTATCTCAAACGGCGCGGGATTCGCCAGCACATCAACTTCCCGATGGATATCTCCTCGTATCCGCTCGCGGAAGCGAAGGAATATCTCCGCAACCTTGCCCGCATGCGCTTCAACGCGATCACGTTCCATCAATATCTCGCGTGCGGATGGTTTCACATGGACCTGCCCGAAATCGGCGATTCGTTCGTCGATCGCAAAGGCAGAATCCACGATTACACGTTTTTCTACTCCGAGTATCACCCCGTCCCGGAGGAGCCGTACATCCAGGCCGTCGTCCGCAACGAACACACCTTCTGCCCGCCGGAGGGAGAATCCCGTTACGGCACGAAAGAGGCGAGGAGCTTCGCATATCGCTTCCTGGGCGAGTTGATCCGCGAGGCGAAGCGTTACGGGCTGTACGTGTCCGTCTCGACGGACATCGCCGGGTCTAATTTCAAGGACTATTTCCCCAACGCCAAGTCATACGACCGGGGGCTGTGGGTCAAGGCGACGCTGGAAATGCTCAACCAGATGACGGCGTTGTATGGCGATGCCGACGACTTCGAGTTGATCTCCCCGGAAAACGTCTCCAGGGAATCCGACGACTGGGAAGGCGAATGTCGCGCGTTCCTGGCGCGACTCCTGCCGGATTGGTCGAAGGAGAAGGTCGACGAATTGATCGCGTCGGCGAACGTGGATTCGGACTATGAAAAAGGCGGGTTTTTGCAGACGTTGGAGTGCGTCGACGTGGCGCTGGAGGCGTTTCGGCGGGCGAAGGAGTCGAAGGAGATCGCCCCGCGCCTGACGGGCAAGAAACTCTCCGTCGGGTTGTACAACGGCATGGCGGGGATTTCCGAACCCAACGCGCGGGTGCTGACGGCGGCGGTTCCGGAGGAATACGGCCTGGCGTGGCTGCCCGGTCATGGGGCGCACACCTGCCACCTGCGCGTCGAGAGCAAGAAGCTCCCGCCGGCGGATCGCGCGCGGCTTCGCATGTATTCGTGGGTCGAAATCGACGGATTCATGTACACTCCGCAGTTCCCGCGCACGGGTTTGAAGGAGAATATCGACTTTTGCGTCAACGCCGGCGATCCCCGCCAGTCGCGCGGCGTGCTGTTCAACCACTGGCGCAACGCGGAAAACGAGCTTGGATTGCTGTACGCTTCCCTGGCGAGTTACGCCGACCTTTCGCCGGCGGACTTCGGCCCGAAGGTGCTGAAACCCTATTGGGGCGTGCGGGATGAAGCGTTGCTGGAGGAATTCCTCCAGGCGATGGAGGCGGTCGACCGGCTGCAACCGAAATGCGGATTCTGCTACCTGGCCTGCTGGTGGGACGTCGATCCCAACAAGGACATGTTCCCCATGACCAACAATATCACGGAGGAGGAAACGGCGGAACAACTCGAAACGACCCGAAAAGCCGTCGATTTGCTGGACAGGCTCATCGCGCAGTCCACGCGCACGGCGGGATTGAAGAGCATGCGGTTCCAACGGGCGACCTTACAGGCGGGCGTCGAACATATTCAGGCCGCCCTGAAGGTCAAGCGGATGGCGGATTATTTGAAAACGGTAGATCGGACGAACCTGACCGCCGAACAGCGGAATCAATTCCAGGCCCTCGGCGACGAAGCCCTCGCGGACGCGGAGAAATGGTTACACATCATGGCCTCCAACTGCGTGGATCGCGGTGTGGAAGGGAATATCGTCAGTTACCACCACGTGATGGTTGGATATATTAAGGGTTTCCAGGGACTCTACGGAACCATCCAGTACGAACCCATGCCCGAATACGGCGTGCCCAGTTCCATCCAGGCTCCCCCGCCGTTGATCTAACATTCGGTAATATAAATAGTTGTACCGGCGACGGGAATCGTTCACGGGCATCCCTGTGAACGATTCCCGCTGTTTTATTCCATGACGTTTTTCATCCGGGAACGCGGGATTTCGGGGACTTGAATAAAAAAGTCAAAAAAATTGGCTGGGGGAGAAATTGTATTCTACGTTTGGATTGTGAAACCCCCGCGATGCTGAGAATTCCCGCGGGGTGCTTAGCTGTTTGACAAGGTTGGACTACTCGCTGGAGGCGAACCCGCTCTCCCTGTCGGGGGAGGCGCAGTTCGACCGTCGACCCGGGGATGATTTCATCCCGAACTCCGGTGAGTGCATCATTGACGACCGAGCGTAACGTCTCTTCGCCTTCGTTCGTTTTCGTGAACGGAGCGGCGGCGAGAGCACTATAAATCAAATGCGATTGGAGGCAGGTATGAAGAGAGGAACATGTATAGTAACGGCGGTGCTGTTTGCCATCACGGCGCCGGGCATGGCGGACATGACGATTTCCGACGACTTCAACGGAAGTTTCGACCAGACATGGAATTGGATCAATGGTGGAGGTGACGCCCAGGCCGTGATCGACGCGGATGGGCTGCGTCTGTATTCTCCCGGCGGATACTACGATTCCAGTATCGGCGGATACGTCGCGGCGACGTACGGCCGAAACAGTCTCGTATCCGCGCTCGTCAACACCGAGGGAAACGCCACAGGGAACGATCAAGGCGTGTTGGCTCGTTTGCAGGGCGCGAATGAGTTTTACGGCCTGAATTACGATCCGTTCTTCAACAAGATCGAGCTGGTCTACAACCACGGCGACTCGTTCACCAACCTGGAGGGCCTGGCGTTGGGCGGCGGCGCCCACGGGACGCAGGGCCAGACGGTCGATCTGCGCCTTCAGGTGATGAAGATGGGACAGGACGCCGTGCTGATCGGACAGGCGTGGGATGCCGCCGGGACGACGCTGCTGGGACACGTGCAGCAGATCATCGACGGCCAAACGATGTTCGAGGGCGTGCTCGTGCCGGTGCTGGGCAACGGTGTCAACGGCGTGTACGCGGCGTTGAACATGAACGAGTACGTGGAAACCGGCGGACTGAGTCCCCTCAACACGAAGATGGACGATTTCCAGGTGATCACGGGCGACCACAAGGGCGACGCGAACCTGGACGGCGTCGTGGACCAGGTGGACTATGACGTCCTGGTCGCCAACTACGGCATCGGAACGAACTGGTCCCAGGCGGACTTCAACTTCGACGGAATCGTGGACGAGGACGACTTTGAAATCCTCCAGGAAAACTGGTCCGGCGGAGGCGAAGTCCCGTCGAACGTCCCCGAACCGGCGACGCTGAGTCTGCTGGGCGTCGGCGCCCTGGCGATCGGATCTCGCCGAAGACGAAGATAAATCATCCCCGCGACGATCCTGAGGGACGCCGCCGAACACGGCGTCGACAGGGAACCGATGGCAGATTCCCCCGTCCCTCAGGATCGTTCGAGGCGACTCAAACGAATCCTGTCACAAAGACGATTACGATAGTCAACGGGTAGAAACGGTCGAAACAAATCCTGGGCTCTGTCTGAAAAACACTGAAACGATTCACGAGACGTTCGGACAGAGCCCGCAGTGTTTACCAAGGGAGAGGGAATCATGAAAAACCTATACGCTTTGGGAATGATTTTGGTGGTGTGCACGGCGGGGTCGGCGACGATGACGGTCGACGGAAACCTAAACGACTGGGACGCCCAATCCATCTTTCAGGATCCCGATTCGGACAATCCCGGGGGCGTGGAAATGACCCGCTGGGGCGCGAAGGTGCAGGACGGACAACTGTACTGGTTCTGCGAGATCAACCGCGGCTGGACCGACTTCCTGGGACAGGCCTCGAACGGCAAAGACAAGAAGATCTTCCCGGGACTGTGGATCGACGCGGACAACAGCACCGACACGTACCTAGCCGACGGCGGGGACGCCAACTGCGCCGACGGCGACAAGGGAGAATGGAGCTCCAATCACCGCGGGATCGACGTGAACCTGGAACTCGGACTGATCGGCGGCTGGACGAACGGCGAGAATTCCGGTCCCGACGGCGAGGGCGAGGAAACCGCACCGGGTTTGTATTCCCAGTTTAACTACTGGGGCGCCGGTGACGATGTGGGCGACATTGCAGATATGGTCACCGACGGCGCCTGGTGTATCTCCGGAAATGTCATGGAAGCCCGGATCAGTCTGTCCGAGCTGGACGCGATTCTCCAGGAAATGTCGGACGGCGTGTCCATCGGGGACACCATGAAGTTGGCGGTCGGTGTGCAGGGCACGAACCGGGCCGAGGTATCCTACGGGTACGATACCGGAGCGCCCCAGGTGATCGCCGTGCCGGCGGGGATTCCCGAACCGGCGACGCTGAGTCTATTGGCAATCAGCGCACTGGCGATGGGAACTCGTCGGCGCGACATCTAAAGAACAAGTGGTTGACGGGTTGGTTGGCGGCATCCGTTGACGGATGCACAGACGATAGGAGGGCGCGGATGGAAGAAACAGTCGTGGGCGCATCCCCCGTGGGAGGCGCCACGAGGTGAATGTCGAAAGGAGACGGTTGCTCCCGCGGCGTGGACAGCCGTCTCCTTTCGTTTGTATTTGGACGGACGGGGTGGTCAATCAAAACGCCTCTTGAAAATCCGGGGAAAATGTGAGATAGAGGGGATTTCGGCGACAGGGATGGTCCCGGAAACCGGGACTTCACGGAGGAATCGACCTTCGGACAGGAAGAGGCATGGCCCCAACAGATGTACATCTCCCCGCGCACGACGCGTCGGACCCGGTGCAATCCCGCCGGGACGTGCTGCCGCACGTCGTGATCCTCACGCTGATCTCCTCGGTGGCGATGTTCCTGCAACTGGATCGTTCGGAACTGATGGGCGCGCGCGAACCGAAGGCGATCACCCCCGCCCGGCAGATGGTCGAAAGCGGCGACTGGGTGGTTCCGCGGCTGGGCAATCGCCCCCGGCTGGAAAAACCTCCCTGGGTGTACTGGCGCATCGCCGCGGTGGGAAGTCTGACCGGACAGGTGGGACGCCTCGAGGGACGCCTGCCCGGGGCGATCGAAGGCGTGCTTCTGGTCCTGCTGTGCTACGCCCTGGGGCGAAGCCTTATCAGCCCGTCGGTGGGACTGGCGGCGGCCTGCTTTCTCGTCGCTACACCGCAGTTCGTGTACGAAGCCCGACAGGCGGGCCCGGACATGCCCTTTACGCTCTTTTCCACGCTGGCGATCGCCGCGGCATGGTGGAGCTGGAACTCGCCGCGACGCTGGAACCGCTGGGGGTGGCTGATCGTTTTTTACGTGAGCATTGCCTTAGCGACGCTGAGCAAAGGGCCGTTTATTCTGATCCATTGCGGCCTGCCGATTCTCGCGCTGGTGATCTGGCGGCGAAAACCGATCCTCATCTGGCGGTTGCAGCCTCTCCTGGGGGTGCTGATCGTCGCGGCGATCGTGGCGCCCTGGCCTTGGTTGCTGTGGAAACACGGCGTCGATCCGCGAGACCTCTGGGGACGGGAAGTCTCCCAAAAGCTCCAGCCCAATCCGATCAAGAGCCTGATGTATCTCATGGGGATCCTTTTCCCCTGGATTCCCCTGTTCCTGGGCGGCCTGTCGGTTCCGTTTCTCAAACGTCACCACGCCTTTTCCCGAAACGTCTGGATGCCGTGGGCGTGGTTCGTCTCGTCGTTCGCGGGGGTGAGTCTCCTGTTTTCCGCCAAGGCGAACTATCTGTATTCCCTGGCGGTTCCGGCGGCGGTGGTGATGGGAATCTGCTGGTGCGGGATCGTTCGCCTGTTTCACGAGAAACTCGCCTGCTGGCAGGAGCGACTGGTGCTTCATTCGCAAATGGGAGTCCTCGGAATCGGCGGAATCGTCGGCGCGATCATTCTGGAATACCGATTTCCAAGGGGGATTCTCGATCCGGTGCTGATCGCGGCGTGTTTCGTCGCCGCCGCGGTGTTCCTGGGCGTGTTTTACCGCCGGGACGACGTCGCCGTGAAAGGCGTGGCGATGCTCTGCGTGCTGGCGATGGGGATCATCACGGCTGGGTACGTTCCCACGATCGCGGAGCACAGATCGATGGGCGGCCCGGGACGACAACTCTCGGAGCGGTTGCGCCGCTTACCCGACGACGCGAAGGTGTATGACTACGTCAAGCAGTGCGCTTTCGTGTATTACCACCTCGAAAAACCCTTATCCTGGCTGCCGGATCGGGAGGCGCTGGCGGAACGCATTCACGACAACCCAGGCCCGTTCTACCTGGCGATGCAGTGGCAGTTGGCCCAGCGGGACAGACTCTGGATTCTCCCCCTTCCGCACGGAAAGACGGTTCGATGGACCAACGTGCGGGACTGGTTCGAGGAAGTGGACTCCTACGCCCGTCCGCACCAGAACCGACCGGCGGTGGTATTGCTGCGCTACAAAGGCCCGCCCCGGACGGCGAAGGAAACGTCCAAACCCAAAGCGAACACCTCCTCGTAGTGTTTAGTCACATCTTAAATTGTTATCTGTCATCCTGAGCGGAGCGAGTCTTCGAGCGCAGCCGAAGGACCTTACTGGTAGCTGCGCGTAAGGTCCTTCGGCTGCGCTTCGCTTCGCTCAGGATGACAACTTGATAATTTATGATGTGACAAAACAGTATTATCGTTGGAACGACTTGGGATGATCTCATTGGATATCAAAAACATAGGGAAAACGTGCAAAGAATTTATTGTTTCACGATACCAAGTGTCCAACACGGAAAAGAACGTAAGATGCTTATATAAAATGAGTTAAAAAGTACGGGTTATGCCGTATATTTCCCGCCATAATACAGTGCTTATCCATGGCAGGAATGGAAAGTGCTCCGCCGCGATCGACGGGAGTATGTCGGAAGCATGCTCGCCAAGGAGGCCTGCCGATGATACGTTCCGCGAAGTGTATGTCTCATGGAGGACGCACCCAACCGCGTCCTCAAGCGAAGTTCCGTCGCCAACACCAGGAAATCGAAGGCGACGCCTGGATCGACCCCTACCGCAAGGCGCTGACGAGGAAACTGATCCTCTGCCATTACTGCGGATACGGGCCCTCGAAAATTCCCGCCGACGGTGTCTGCCCCAAGTGCGGCATGGGATCGTGGGAATATTCCGTCGTCTCCCAACGGTTGCTCCCGGCGCAGGACGAGGAATAAGACCGGTCACGTCGTCATCGCCCGGAGCGATTCGAGCGTGACGGCCGACAGATCGGGCGCGACGCGGTCGGCCTGGTGAAGCTGCTCGGGCGGGTAGCTCGTGTGCACCGCCAGGACGCGCATCTGCGCCGCCTTCGCGGAGGCGATCCCCGTGGGGGAATCCTCGACGGCTACGCATTGACGCGGATCGATTGGCCGGCTGTGATGCTCCGAAAGCAGCGCCGCCGCCTGCCGATAGGCTTCCGGGTGCGGTTTGGTCTGACGAACGTCCTCGGCGGCAACGATCACGGGGAAACACCCCGCCAGGCCTATCGCTTCCACGCCGATCCGGATTTCCTTCCGCAGACCTCCGCTGGCGATCGCCAGGGGCACACCGGCGGCGAAGGCGGCAAGGACCAGTTCCACCGCTCCGGCGATGGGGGGAATAGACTCGGCAAGGTGCCGCTGCAGCACGCGCGTCTTGTCGGCTACCATCTTCTCGATCACCGACTCCGAACCCGACAGGCCGTGATATCGCATCGCCTCCGACAGGCAGGTATAATCGTCATAACCGAGGTATCGCTCGAAGTATTCCTCGCGCGTCAACGTCACACCCACCGAAGCGAGCACCTCCGAAAACGCGCGGAGATGCACCGGTTCGGAATCCATCAGCACGCCGTCAAAATCAAAAATCAACGCGTCCATCGCGGAGAGATCATACCGAGTTGACCTTCCTTCTTCCAGAAGAAGAAAAAAAGAAACGGCGGGTTACTGGACACTTGTAGGGTGTTTACCGCCCCCTTTGTAAGCAAATTCCGGAACTAAAGTAACTACAGTCCTTTGTGAAATTTTCGTCCATGAAAGACTTGCGTTTTATCTTTCGTTGACTCATAATATAAAGATTCTTGACGAGTGACCCCATACGCGGCGTGGAGCGTGGAGTCGGAAACACAGTGTTTCGCGTCTTGTCTGGGGATCGTGTTATGTTTTTACCTGTTTCGGGTTACGTGCGATTCTTTTTTGATCGGGGAACAACCGAATGCAAAGTGACACAATCAGAGTGTTGTTAGCGGACGATCACGCCATGATGCGCGAAGGCGTTGCCGCTCTGGTGGCGGATGAACCGGATATCGAAATCGTGGGCCAATGCGGCAATGGGCTGGAGGTGCTACCGCAGGTTCTGGAGCTGGATCCGGACGTCGTGGTGCTGGACGTGACCATGCCGGGACTCAACGGCCTGGACCTCTGCCGGGATCTGACCAAGCGCGGCGAAGGACTGGGCGTGCTGATCCTCACCATGCACAACGACGAGGGATTCGTCGCCCAGGCGTTGGAAAGCGGCGCGACGGGATATCTCCTGAAGGAATCCGCCGCCGACCAGCTCGGTCCGGCGATTCGCCGGGTGGCGGCCGGGGACTTGTACCTTGGCCCGGGAATCCCGCGGAAGGTGCTCGAGCGCATCGGCGACGGCGGCGACGATCCGTATCAGCGCTTGAGTTCGCGCGAACGGCAGGTGCTGCAACTGATCGCCGAAGGCAGAACCAATCGCAAGATCGCCGAAATGCTGGGCCTGGCGACGAAGACCATCGACACGCACCGGACGAGGCTGATGCGCAAGCTCAACATCCACGATCAGACGTCGCTGGTGAAATTCGCCATTCGCCGGGGCATCATCTCCGTGCAGCAGCCCGACATCGCCGGTTCGGTTTCGTCGCCGGAATCCTGAGTTTCCGATTACGGCTCATAGACGACCGGGGTATGTCCGCCGGTTTGTCCCGACCCTTCGGCATGTCGCCAGTCCGGCGTCCGGGCGGTGTCTTCCTGGGGAATCATGATCTGGATCTTGTCGTTCGAGTCGTTCGCCAGGGAAAACGCCCCGTTGTATTCCTTGTTCGTCTGGCTTCGGGCGGTGAAGGTGTACGTCGTGGGCAGCCAGACGGGACTGACTTCGATTTTCGTGCGGAGCTGCCCGTCGCCGGGGATCGTTCCGAGATAGCCCACGTTGTTGCCCGGGCCGTTCACCTGAAGCTCCAGCGATTCGCTGGTCGTGTTGACAAACGTCGTCTGCACGGTCTTGCAGCCGCCGGCGGCCAGCATCACCGCGACCGAAACCACCGTCAGTACTCCCAACCTCTTTCGTGCCGTCATAATCACATCTCCACTTGCGAGGATAAAAACCTACGTTCCATTGGTATTAACGCATTATCGTAATGTCGGCAAAACAATGCAAGGTTCGTTACCCCAACAGCGCCCAGACTCTCCGCCTCGTATGGATTGGACGAAGGAGTTTCGGGAAATGGAATCTTCTTCTTATTGTCCAACGACGCCAAACGGCAAGCCGACTACCGTGTCGGCTTGCCGCTCGGCGCTGTTGGAAAAACAGGAAGAATCGCTTGTCATGGAATATGAGGTAAAGGTCCCAATCTTGCTTTGACGGTTGGTGTGTAGATCGATCCGCCTTGGGTCAGTTGACTGGTGTATACCGTAACCTGTTCCGCCCGAACCACGCCGACCGATTCACTCCCCCGCCCGGAAGCCGCGACCCGGAGCGATTCGGCGTCGCGGACGTATTTCACGCGCGCCAGCGTGATATGCTGGGCGAAGGGACGGGTTTCCCGAGGAAATCCCAACCCTTCCATCGCTTCTTCCATCGCGGCGAACAGATTCACCAGTTTCCCGTCGGGGTCGGTCACGTCCGCCCAGAACATCCGAAGGTTTCGCCCCGCCGGGGGGACCGCCTGGATTCCCCGGACCGTAAAATCAAACGGTTCGATTCGTCCCGCGACGCTTTGCACGGCCTGACAGACGTCCAAGAGCATCGCGTCGGGCACGTCGCCGAGGAATTTCAGCGTCACGTGGAAATTCTCCGGGGAAACCCAGTTGATTTTGTCACTCCGTCCGACAGCCGGGCGAATCGCGTCGCGCCGTTCCCCCAACCGGCGGCGGACCGCGTCGTTCACGTCCAGCGCGATAAACGTCCGATGAGACATGCGGAGCAGTATAACACTTGCATCCCGCAACGCCTAAAGATAACGTGGCCTTTGAAAAAACAAGAAGCCACAAAGGACGCGGAGGTCGCAAAGAATTGTTTCTATTACTTTTGTGATCTCTATACTACTAACGAGTCAAGTCTGTAATTTGTGTAACGATTTTCATTCTTTATGTTTTTGATAGTAGCCACGGGCGCAAGCCCGTGGGAAAAACGATTTGAATATGACAAGAGCCCCGCAGGGGCGATTGAGAGATATGTATTGTATTTCAATCGCCCCTGCGGGGCTCAAAGAGAAGAAACGGCATTTATCCACGGGCTTGCGCCCGTGGCTACTTTCAAAAAGAGAATTAGTTTACGGGCGAAGCCCGCGCCGTACCCTTTGTGGCAAAACTCTTTTTGTTATGGATTCTGAATAACGAAACGGAAAGGTTCCATGAAGGTCGTCGTCACCGGACAGGTTGGTTTGGATAAAAAACCGTTCCTGCAGAACGTCGCCGCGATGGCGAAGCAGGAGGGGTTCGACGTGAAGCTGTTTCACATCGGCGACATGATGTACGCCGAGGCGCCGGACGTGGGCGCGGGGAAAATTCTCGACCTGCCCCTGGGACGGCTGGAAAACCTCCGTCGCAGCGTCTTCAAGGACGTGATCGCCGAGGCGAAAACCGAGTCCAACGTCATCATCAACACGCACGCCACGTTCCGCTGGCGGCACGGGTTGTTTTTCGCGTTCGACCACGACCAGATGAAGCTCCTCGACGCCGACCTGTACATCGTGCTGGTCGACAGCATCGACCAGGTGTACCGCCGCCTGCGCCAGGACGGGCATCACGACCCGACGCTCAAGGACCTGATGGTCTGGCGGGAGGAGGAAATTCTCGCCACGGAACTGCTCAGCCGCATCGTGCGCGGGCACGGGAAGTTCTTCATCTGCGTTCGCGGCGGGGACGATCTCGCCCAGACGATCGTGCGATTAATGTTTCGCCCTGAGATGAAAAAGGCGTACCTGAGCTTCCCCATGTCGCACGTGATGGACCTTCCCGACGTGCTGGCGGAAATCGAGCAGTTCCGCCGGGACATGAAACGCTACTTCACCTGCTTCGACCCGGCGGACATGGAAAAGGAAAAACCGCTGACCTTCCAGGCGATCCAGGCCGCTCAGGACGGCAAGCGCACGATCACCGTCGGCGAGGAGCCGGAGCGCATCACGCTGGACACCAGCGAGGTGCTCGGAGTGATCGCCGATATCGACGGGCAGATTTACGTGCGGGACTTCAAGCTGATCGACCAGGCCGACATGATCATCTCCCTCGTTCCGGAGCTGCCCGACGGCAAGCCGGCGCTCTCCAGCGGGGTGGAACGCGAACTCCAGCACGCCCACGAATCCACGCGCGACGTGTTCGTCGTGTGGAAACCCCGGCGCGACCCCTCCCCCTTCATCACCGAGACGGCTACCGAAGTATTTCGTTCCTGCCCGGAGGCGATCCAATATTTTCTGGACAACCGATACGTGATCGAAACGACCAACGGTACGTTGTTTGAATAAGAATGAATCACAAAGTTCACTAAGATCACGAAGTTCACAAAGAGTTTTTTTAAGGATTCTATTGATCTTCTTCGTGATCTTCGTGGCCTTTGTGGTCTTCGTGATTTTGCATTCACTCGACGGGTGAGAATCCCGTCATCCTGAGTAAAAAGCATGATATGATTCATCACCGCTGGGACATTTCGCCTTCCGACGCGATCGCGTTGCAGAAGGAACTGGCCGGGCTGGTGCGCCAAGCGCCTTTATCGGGAGACGTCAGAACCATCGCCGGTGTGGATTGCGCGTTTACCGACGACAATCGCATCGTCGCCGTCGCGGTGCTGTGCGACGCCGAGACGATGGAGGTTCTGACCTCCGCCGTCGAAGTGCAGCCTTGTGGGTTTCCGTATGTCTCGGGATTGTTGAGCTTCCGCGAAGCGCCGGCGGTCATCGCGGCTGTCGGGAAACTCACCCCCGCGCCCGATCTGCTGATGTGCGACGGACAGGGGGTCGCGCATCCCCGCGGCCTGGGCCTGGCGTCGCACGTGGGATTGTGGCTGAACGTGCCGACGATCGGGGTCGCCAAGAGTCGTCTCCGCGGGGACCATCGAACGCCCGGCCTGAAACGCGGCGCGAAGGCGCCGCTTCGTTTCCAGGATCACACCATCGGCGCGGTGTTGCGAACGCGGGACAACGTCAAACCGCTCTACATTTCCGTCGGTCATCGCGTCACGCTCGAGGAATGCGTGGATTGGGTACTCCGGGCCGGGCGAGGATTCCGCCTGCCCGAACCGACGCGCCTCGCCGACCGACACGTAGCGCGGGCGAAACGGGACGTATGACGCCGATTCAACAAAGGTGATATAATTTGTTGTTCTTTCTTTGAAAGTAGCCATCCCTTAGGGATGGACACCTCGCCGTGAAGATACATTCGAGCCCCGCGGGGGCGATTGAATGTTTCAATCGCCCCCGCGGGGCTCGGGAAAATCACAGATTCTTTTTCCCACGGGCTTGCGCCCGTGGCTACTTTCAAAGAAAGACAAATATCAAGATCGGTTTTTTTGTTGAATTTGTATAAGTTCCCTCGTGATGGAATCCTCATGATGACACGAAGATTTGTCATACTGCATCACACCATGGACCAGCGGGAGCACTGGGACTTCCTGCTTGAAGAATCCGACGCGCTGGCGACATGGCAGTGTCCCGCCGACCCAACCACTCTATCCCCCGGGCAAAGCATTCCCTGCCGAAAACTCCCCGATCATCGTATGGCCTATCTCCATTACGAAGGACCGGTCAGCCGGGATCGCGGATGTGTCCGTCGCGCTCAACACGGAGATTATCAAGTCCTCCAAACCGACGAATCCCATCGTCAAATCCTACTGAAAAGAAACGATTTCAACGTTGTGATGGAACTACAACAAGAAAAAGACGATCATTGGACACTGCGACGGATTGAGTAGAAAGAAATGAAAAACACCGGGTGCCGTGGTTCGCGAAGCAACCACGTTCCACGAATTACGTGGTTGCTTCACCCCTACGGGATTCCGCGAACCACGGCACCCGACCGATTTTTTTCGTGGAATACGTGAAACCTGTCCCTGAGGGATTCGTGGACTACTTCTTCTTCGGCAGGCGGTTCTGTCGGTGACATTCCTCGATGACCGCCACCTGCGTTCGCACCTGTTGGGGGGTCACGATCAGTTTGCCTTTGCCCGTCAGCACGTCGTGAATGTTGTTATAAAACAGCATCGACATATAGGGGAATCCCATTTCGAGATACTGTTTAGGCAGTTTCCAGAACTTTTCCGTCCAGGGAATTTTTTCCGAGACGTACTGGCGATTGACGGACCATTTTTTATGGAGCTTTTGTCTGGAGGCCTTCTTCGGATCGTAGTATTTCCACGTGACCCCGTTCTGTCCCGCCGCCAGTCCGCCGAGGGAACCGCTGACGTTGATCAAGTCCCCCTGCGGAAACGCCTGGTAGCTGTTGAGGACGACTTCGATCGTCGGCGAACCCTTTCCGTGCAGAATGATCACGTCCAGGTCGTCGGCGTCGCCGAGGCTGCCCGGGCCGGAGATCATCTTCGCGAAGACGTTCGGCATTTTTTTCCCTTCCCCGAAGAGCATCACCGCCTGGTCCATCGGGTGCGGGCCGGTGTTGTTCAGGCTGCCGCCCCAGTTCTTCTGCAGCGTCTGCCAGTCCCAGCGACGGGAGAATCCGCTCCAGTTGGACCGGATGTAGAGAATCTCGCCCAGCACGCCCGAAGCGATCACTTCGCGGGTCTTGGTGAAATACGGCGCGAAGCGCGAATTCTGAAACGGCGCCAGCAGGCGACGGTTTTTCTTGGCGGCCGCGATCATCCTGTCCAGGTCGGCGACTTTCGTCGCCAGCGGTTTCTCGCAGACGACATTATGGCCGAGGTTCAACGCTTCAATCGTGCCCGCGGGATGCCCGGTGCTCGGTAAGGCGTTGACGATCAGGTCCAGATCCTTCTCCTTACGGAGAAGTTCGCGGTAATCCTTGTAGGTTCGGGCGCCGAGTTCCCGGGCGGCGTCCGCACGGCGTTCGGGCAGTTCGTCCGAGACGGCGGTGATTTTGTATTGCTTCGGCGCTTGTCGCAGCCATCGGGCGTGAATGTCATACCCGCTGCGTCCCTGGCCTAAAATACCCACGGTCAATATTCGCTTCGCCACGGTATTGCTCCTTTGAAATCCGGTTTCCCATCGAATCGAATGCGTTTGGATTCACAAATCCATCTTCCAATACAGGATCCACGGATTTCACGGATTCAAGAGGATTGCACGGATTTATTTGTAAAAAACATCCGTGCAATCCTCTTGAATCCGTGAAATCCGTGGATCATTTCGTTTTTTTATCCCAGGATCACGGGGTTTCCGGTGTCGCAGGATTCCCGCGCCGCCAGACCCACCTGCACGCTCGCGCGGCCGTCCATCCAGCTGCTCCTGGGTTTCTTGCCCGTGCGGCAGCACTCGAAAAAGTCATACAACAGATTGTCGTCCGCGCCGCCGTGCCCGGAGTGCATTTTTTCATTCAGGTCGATCACTTCGGGCCAATCGCCTTCCTTGGCGTATCGTTTCCAGTATTTCACGATACCGGCGTGAAGATCGCCCTCGATGAAACCGTCCGTGCCCGTCAAACGCATCTGCCGGGTGCTCATCGACGCGACCACGCTGACGGTGTACGTCGCCCTTACGTCGTTGTCGTATTCGACAATCGCGATACCGTTGTCGAAGGTGTCCTTGTCGGAATTGTACAGACAAATATCCCGCGGAACGCCCGTGGCTTCTTCCGTCAGACGCCCCAGGACTTCGTTTTCCGGACTCCAGCTCAACGCCTTCGGATCGCTGACGTCGAAATAGTCGGGGCACTCGTTTTTCAGGCCGCACACCCGGCAATGCGTTCCGGCCTTGGGATTGGGCTTGTAGTGGCTCAGGCTGCTCACGCCGAAGACGCGCTTCGCCTTTCCACCGGCGAACCAGTTCAGAAGATCGAAGTCGTGGCAGGCTTTGGTGATCCACAACCCGCCGCCGTACTGTCGCAGGCGGTTCCAGCGACGGAAATACGTCCGCCCGCCGAAATAATGCTCGTTGGATTCAATCGCCAGCAGTCTTCCGATCTTCCCCTCCTGCACCATCTTGTGCATTTGGTCGAACACCGGCGCATGCCGCAGGTTCATACCCAGGTAAAAGACGGCCCGGGACTTCTGCGCCGCGGCGATCAGTTCATCGGCGTCTTCGAGAGTGATCGTCATGGGTTTTTCGCAGAACACGTGCTTGCCCGCCGCCAGCGCCGCCACGGACGGTTTGACGTGCTCGCCGTCGGAAGTGCAGACGCACACCGCGTCGACGTCCGGATCGCCGACCGCCTGCTCAAGAGAATCATACACGCGGGCGTCCGAATGCCCGTACTGTTTCAGCATGTATTCGCCGCGAGCGGGGATGATGTCATAGATTCCTTCGATATGCCCGTTCTCCGGATGATCCTTCAGGTATTTCAACACCATGCTGCTGCGCATCGACGCGCCGACCACTGCTACACCCATCGGTTTCACTTCGTTGTACTCCTGTTGACTGTCCTGTTCATGCTTCCGACATTCCCCCGTTATTCACGTATGGTTTTCACGCCCAGCAGATCCTGAACGTCCATCACGCCGACGGGTCGATCCGCGTCGTCCACGACGGGCAACTCGTCGATACGATACCGGTTCATCATCGCCTCGGCCTGGCTCGCCAGGTCGCCCAGGCGGATTCGCTTGGGATTCTTCGTCATCACGTCCCGGACGGATTGGTCCAGCAGCGCCGCGGCGTCGGCGGCGACCAGCTTGCGGCGCAGGTCGGCGTCGGTGAGGATGCCCGTGAGTTTCCCCTCCCCGTCCACCAGGAGCATCGCGCCGGTGCGCCGCTCGACCTGTTCCGCCTGGCGAAGCGCCTCGGCGAGAGTCAGTCCTTCCTCGGCGGTGCTCAAGCGTTCGCCCCGGCGGAAGGTCATCACTTCCTCGACCTTGAGGAATTTTCGCCCCAGCGCCCCGCCGGGGTGGAAGGCGGCGTAGTCCTCCGGCTGAAACTTCCGCATTTCCATCACCGTCAGCGCCAGCGCGTCGCCCAGGGCGAGCATCACCGTCGTGCTGACCGACGGGGCGACGCCCAGCGGGCAGGCTTCCTCGATGGGCCCGTAGCACAGCGTGATGTCCGCGTGGTGCGCCAGCGGGGAATCCGCCTGTCCGGTGAAGGCGATGAGTTTCGTGCCGCGCCGCTTGATGTGATCCAGCAGGCGGACGATTTCCTCGCTCGATCCGCTGTTGGACAGCGCGATGACCACGTCGTCGCGTTGCAGCCGGCCCAGGTCGCCGTGCAGGGCTTCGACGGGATGCAGGAAAATGCTCAACGTTCCGGTGGAGGCGAGGGTCGCGGAGATCTTCTGTCCGATGATTCCGGCCTTGCCCACGCCGGTCAGGACCACCTTGCCGGTACACTCATGCACCGCCCGCACCGCCTCCGTGAACGCGGGCATGGTTCCGATGCGCTCCGCGAGGGCGGCAATCGCTTCGCCCTCGGCCCGCAGAATGCGAGCCCCCTGCACAAGTTGTTCCGAGGCATTATCCATGTTCTTCCCCGCCGTTGGTTTTCCCGAAGACGAGGATTCAGCCGTGTCGGGCTGAATAAGGGGGGCATTATGTCTTGTATGCCGCCGTGGGGTCAAGTAAAAGAATAGAAATATGCTGATCGAACTACTACAACAAAATCCCGTGCTTTTCGTCCTGCTGGTTCCGGTGTTGCTGCTGAGCCTGACGCTGCACGAGTTCGCCCACGCGCGGATCGCCCTGGCGTTCGGGGATCCGACCGCCTTGCGCGCGGGGCGCGTGTCGCTGAATCCGTTGCGACACCTCGATCCCATCGGGACGATCATGCTGCTGGTGGCGGGATTCGGCTGGGCCAAGCCCGTTCCCGTCAATCCGTACAATCTCCATCCCCGCCGGATCGGCGATATCATGGTGTCGCTGGCCGGCCCGTTGTCGAACCTGTCCCTGGCGATCCTCGCCGGATGCGGATTGCGGGTTTTCATCGCCTCGCCGTTGATGGAAACCCTCGGCGAACGCGGTATTTTGGTGATCGAGGCGTTACTGATTATCCTTTCCATCAACGTCTGTCTGTTCACGTTCAATCTGCTGCCCCTGTTCCCCCTGGACGGCCATCATATCCTGCGGGAAATGCTCCCGCCGGAAAAACAGATGGGTTTCATGCAGTGGCAGATGAAATACGGGATGTGGACGTTGTTGCTGCTGCTGGCGGGTCCGGGTTTGTTTTCGCGTTTTTTTCACCAGCCCATGCCCGACCCCCTCGGCTGGCTGCTGTCCGAGGTCATGCACATCACCCAGCGAGCGGTGGGATTGGCGTAAGTTGTATGAAACGGCGGGCTGAAGTCCCGTTATACTTTGAATCCATCCACGGGACAGGAAGAACACAGGAAAGAGAATCCAATCATCATGAACGAACATCCCTCACGACGATCGGAAGCGGAATTCGCCTCGCTGCAGGAGGAACTGCGCAGCTACCGCGAAGAGAAGGAGAAAATTCGCGACATCATCGGGCAGATCGGCGGCGAGGAAGACCGCCGGCGCGACCGCCTGCTCAACGTGATCTTCATCACGCTGCTGCTGATCCTGCTGGCGCTGGACGTTATGGGGCACGTGTATCCCGACCTGAAAATCATGCCGACGCTGATTTCCCTCGAAATCGCCGTCCTGATGGTCAGCCTGAAGGTCATCTGGATGATCCACAAGCAGGCCAAGGTCGAGCACTTCCAGTTCTGGATCTTAAACACCATCGAATTCCGCCTCAACGAAGTCGTGAAACGCCTGCGGGAGATGGAGAAGAGCGGGAAATAACATTTGGAGGGAAAATGCGGAAAAAGGTTCATCCGTTTTTTCTGTTTTGGAATATCCCGGCCCCGAAGGGGCCGTTAGCGTTTAGCCGGGGTGTGAGCGCAGCGAACCCCCGGTTACGGGATTCCTGAAATCCCAAGTCCCGGAGGGACGGCAGCGAATCTGAAATATTCGTTCGTCTTGCGAAATATCCAAATCGCTGTCGTCCCGTTGGGACTCATTTTCTCGGGTATCCTTTCCGGGGGTTCGCTTTGCTCACACCCCGGCTAAACGCTTCCCGTCCCTCCGGGACGAAGAGGGGGAATCTTCCATGTTTTCAATCCGTCCCTATGGGATTTTCGACAATCCGCAATATAGTTCGAGCACAATCCTCACTGAAGACTTCATGGTTCAACGCAGCTGCCAACGTCTTCGCAGCACCCACTCGGCGGTCAGGAGAAGCAGGAAGACCACGAAGAGCGAGGGGAAGTGATAGAGGGGTTGCACTCTCGCCTGGGGGAGGGAGTCGGTTTGACGGCTGTGCCTTGATAGAAGCATATCCAGAAGGTCCGGCAGGGATGGGAGTTCCACGAACACCCCCCCGCTGCGATCCGCCAGGGCGCGGAGCAGCGTGTCGTTGCGGGCGGTATCGTCGCGCTCCGAGGATTTTGGGAGGATCGTCAGCGGTAATTCGTCGCCGCCGAGGGACATGCCGTTTTCGTCCGTCGCCGTCATCGTCATGATAAACTTGCCCGGTTCGGTGAGTGCAATTTCCCCTTCAAACAATCCCGGGGATTCGGTGGCTTTACGTTGGATGTCCAGCGGGTTGCTTTCACCCGATCCCCCAGCCGGGCGAATTGTCATGGTAACCTTCGCTTCCTTCGCCGGGGCGCCGTCGGTGTTTCGCACGTAGGCCTGTGCGGGCAAAGGCGTCCCGGCCCGCGCGAAGGTTCGTTCCGCGCGGAGCACCGCCATCGCGCCGTCGCGCGACGCGGACGCTTCCGCGCCCGCCAGCCAGCGGATCATCTGCCGCCAGAATCGCGCGTAGGGACTTTTGACGCCCATCGCCTGGAGCGGTAAGTACCATCGCCAGGTGGTGTCGACGGTCAACGCCGCCGACCGCCCCGCGCCGAACGGTTCGACCGCCAGCACGATTAAAGGCCCGGCTTCGTTGCGCTCCGTCGGATGCACCGCCAGGACGGCGGCGCCGGGCTTGGCGCGAGGGACGCTCACGCAGCCTTTCAGCGGCGGCAGGGGCGCGACGGAAGCGTCCGGAGCCCGGCCGTCCTGCCGGGAAAAATAGTGCGCGATCCCGGCGAAGATCGGATGCTCCGCGCCCAAGGCCGTCAGTTGCGGCACGAACTGTCCCTGGACCTGCGGCTGATTCCTGTCGCCCACGACGACGGGCAACGCGGCCGCGACGGCTGTCCGATCATATCCGCCGGGCCCGAAACTGCTCTGCCCACCGAGCATCACGAGTCCCCCGCCGTCGGCGACGAAGCGGCGGATGCGGTCCATCCGCGCCGGACCCGGGAACGATGCCGCCAGGTCGCCGAGAATCAGCACGTCGAACCGGCGAAAATCCTCGTCGCTCGTGGGCAATCCCGCCAAACCCTTACCGTCGAGTTTCCCCTGCGACCAGAACCGGTTCCCCCCGATGCGCACCAGCCCGGCGAACTGCACGTTCGGGTCGCGCCGCAACAATCGACGGAGATATTTATACTCCGGCCGAACCGCGCCTTCGATGTACAGCACGCGCAGCGTCGGTTCCGTGACGGCCACGTGCAGCACGATTTCATTGTCGTCGGTGGTGCTTTCGGCGGGCTGGGGCGAAACGCGGACGCGCAGCGTGACGGGATTGTCTTTCGATTCCGCGTCGGCGGGGTTTCGCGGCGTCCAGGAGAATCTCACCGGGACGGCCGCGTCGTCCTCGGTGGTGGAAATCCTTTCGCTCGCCAACGGAGCGGCGGCGTTTCCCTCGAACAGTTGCACCTCCGCCTGGCGGTTCGCGAGGCGCGTCATGCGAATCCGGGCGGTGATATCCACGGCGTGGTCGGCGGCCGCCTGGAGCGGAGCGTCCACGCGGAGCAGTTCCAGGTTCATCCCGCCGGGTGAGGGCTTGGTGGAACCGACCGCCGCCACGTACACGGGCACACCGAGTGATTCGGCGAAGGCGGCAGGATCGCCGGGCGTGTTCTGGATTCCGTCGGAAAGCAGCAGCACGCCGACACCCGGCTGAACCTGTCCCGCCAGGCGTAATCCGGCGACGATGTCCGTCGCGTCCGTACCCGGGCCGGCCGGTTTACGATGCGCGAGTTGCTCGACGGACGAAACCGCTCCCGCCGCGGCGGCGAAGTCAGACCATTGCACGCGGAACACCTCACCCAGCCGCCGGCCCTGGGACTGGAGCATCCGCGCCGCCCGGGCGTGCCGACTGGGCGCATCGGGTTGATCCCGCGTCGCCATCGAACCGGAGCGATCCAGCAGAACCGCCAGCGTCGGCTTGTGCGCGTCGGTGTCGACGGGAAACATCAGCGCCGGTTTGAACAGAATCACCAGCAGAACCGCCGTCGCACCCAGCCGCAGCGCCAGCAGTGTTGTAAATCGTCCCTTGCCCAACGCGCGATACGTGGAAGCGTAGATCAATCCCAAACCCGTCGCCAGGTGCCCCCCCAGCAGCGTCATCCAGAACGCCCCGCCGTCACCGGTACGCTCCCACACCACCGCCGTGACGATCACCAGTACCAACGTCGAAAATCCCGCCAGGAAGGAACGTCTCGCTGCCGCGGTGTCGTCGCGCCAGAACCGCCAGGCCGCGTCCAGCAGCAGCGCCAAACAGGCCGTCACCGGACCGCCCACGCCCGACAAACCCAGCAATCCCGCCCGTCGGCGACCCCGAATCCACACCGCCAGCCCGTACACGCACATCCCCCCCGAAACGCCCAACAGCAGCGTCAACAGAAGTCCCCCGGCGTGTGTGGACTGGAATTCCAGGCGCATCCGAAAAATTCTCCCGGGTCATCTGCCCGACAAGGTTCATGGGATTCAAGCCAACAAGAAGCCTTTGTACCATTTCAAACCGCGCCGGGAAAGAATCTGTCTCCCAAAGGCCGGTGCTTACGCATCTATATTCATTGACCAAAATCCGAACTCAAACCCGAAATCCGGTGACGCCATACCCGGAATTGAAAAGTTCAGGGAGAATTCACATCCGAATCCTCACGGCCAAGGGTTTACGCATCTAAATTCTTTCTTACAGCCCAGCGGGCTGAAATATACCAGCCCAGGGCAACGCCCTGGGAAAAAGGTTTTCTAATCATCCAAACCCTCAAAGGGCGCGACATATGTTTC
>JAFGJE010000182.1 GCA_016929245.1 Phycisphaerae bacterium | reverse complement strand
ACCGCCCTTTTGGGCGGTCGTGGTCTAATGACATCGGAGCGAGAGGATTTGAACCTCCGACCTCTGCGTCCCGAACGCAGCGCTCTACCAAGCTGAGCTACGCTCCGTGATTCCGTCTCATGGGACGGAGAAGGCATTGTACCGGAAACTAATGTTCCTGACAAGCCCCAAGAAACCGCCGTCAGGATTCGGAATCTTCTTCCGTTTCGCGTTTGCTTTCTTCTTCAAGGGCGTGTTCGGCTTGGGGGATCCTGACGTGATCCACCTGTTCCACCATGGATACGTCGCCGACGCTGACGTGGTCGATCACCCTGCCGTCGTCGAGAATGTTCGTTTCCTTCTCCGCCAACCGCTTGAACATGCGCCGCAGGTCCCACGTCCCGCCGATCGTGAACCAGACCGTCGAAACGAGTCCGATCACCGCGGCGATCACGACGTTGTTGATGAAGAACCAGTTCGCCCACCATTCGTTCGGCCAGCGGCCGAGAAACGTATTCCAGAGGACGATCCCGATAAAACAGCACCCGAACTGCCAGCCGAATGTCCAGAGGAACACGGACCAGGCCAGGATCTTATCCCCGCGGGTGTATTGGTCGTCGATGCCCAGCAGGCTTCGCAGAACGCGAAGCGGCGTCCACGGTTCCTTGACGCGCTTCCTGCCTTCCACCTGGTATTTCCCGCGATGCAGCATGCGTTCCATGTTGAACGGTTTGCGGCACGTCAGCAGAGACAGCGTGACGTACAACGTGAGCGACGTCGTCATCGTGATGAAATAAATCTCCTGGGAATTGATCGGGAATTTGTCGGGCGTGACGCGCCAGTCGATGATCGGCCGGAAGGGATTGGCCGCCCCTTCCACAAACATTCGCACGGCGTCGATCAACCGCGTATCGACCAGCCAGGGATAAATATGATCCACCCAGTATTTTTGTCCGAGGATTCCGCTGATCGCCAGGATCGAACCGCTGATCATCGCGGCGAAGGCGCCGACGGCGGTTCCGCGTTTCCAGTACAATCCGCCCACGATGCAGGGTCCCGCGCCGCCGAGGTAAATCGCGCCCGTGATGGCGAAGTACATGAAAATGAAATCGACCTGTCCGAAATAATACGAAAAGAAGAACGCGAACACCGCCACGAACGCGATGACAAGGCGAAGCAGGAACAACTGCCGGCGCGGCGTGAAGGGTTTTTCGCGGAACGGCAGCACCACGTCCTGCACCACGATACTGCCCCACGAATGCAGGTACGTCGTGTCGGTGCTGATCAGCAGAAAAATCGCCATGGCACAGAACACGCCCGTGATTCCGATCGGAAACATCGACCGCAACGTCGTGGGAACGCGCATCTGCGTCAGGTACGTTTCAAAACTTTGGGCCACGCCTTTGTCTTCGGACTGGATCGCGTTCTTCGTGACCGTCAGAATGGATTCCGCGTCCGTCGTTGAAACGGTTGGGGGGGGGTTGTCCTTTTTTTCGTTCGTGGAAGCGTCCGCTGTGGCGGTGTCTTCCTGTTGCACGCGATCCAGCCGCTGCTGAAGCGCCGGAGAAATGATCTTCCCGGCACTTCGGAGGAATGGTTCCACGTCGGCCCGCACGTCGCGGAAGCGGGAATCGCTTCCGGTGACGTCGTTCATGGCCTTCCGCGCCAGGTCCGAGCGAATCTTCCTCGCCTCCGGGGCAAACTTCGCGTGATGAAGCAACGTGAACGCCGACACCGCCAGCAGAACGTACATCATCATGGAAAAACCACCCCGCCACGCCCCCAGCACGCCGCCCATTTTCTGCTCGTGCGGTGTGGCGGCCGCCGTCTGGTATCCCTGCGCGCCCGACCAGGACATCCGATTGAGAAGGCTGCCCATGATCCCCACGAAGACGTAAAATATATTGAAATTCCGCAGCTTTTCGATATCGAAGGGATTCAGGAGACTCTTGCCCGGCGGTCGGTCCAACAACGTCGGGGCCATCTCGTGGAACCAGGAAAACTTCCAGACCAGGAACACCACGATGACCAGGTACATCGGATAACTCAGAATCCCCTGCACGCAGTCGGTGACCATGATCGTGATCTGCCCGCCGAGCGTGACGATGACCACCGCCACGGTTAAAAACAACGCCATAATCAAACCAAACGTCTGAAACTCCCAGCCGCACCACGTCAACGTCGTCGGAAAATCGCAGTAATATACAAGGAACCTCGCGCTGACGGCGGGGAAGATCGCGTAGTTCAGAATTCCCGAGATGGATTGCAGGACAGCGGCGAAAATGCGGAAGGATTTGTTGTACCGAATCTCGAAGAATTGTCCCATCGTCATCGCGCGGGTTTCACGGAAACGGTATATGCAGTAGCCCATCAGGCTCAGGATGACCAGGATGGGCATGGAGATTCCTTTCCAGAATCCGTAGGCGAATCCGCTGTTGTAGTTGGATTCGAACATCGCTGCCATGCTGATGACCCCCATTCCCGCCTCGGCAGCCGCCACGGAAAGCACGTATCGACCCGCCACACGACCGGCCGTCAGAAAGTCCGAAACCCCCTTGACGTACCGTTGTGCGCGAAGGGCGATGTATCCGACAATCATTAACGGGCAGACTACGATCAGCCAGTCGATCCAATGCATCGATTGCATCAATTCACTCCGTTGGGGGATGGATTAGGTCCGCGACAAGAGCAACCTGACTTTCTCTACTATAACAGGATGCCCAGGGCTATGTCCATTTCAAAAGGGCATCAAATTCAAAAAAATAGATTAATATTATTATATTAGTCTACTATAATCTCAAAAATAGGAATGTCCTAATATTATTTTATAATATCCATAAATAACTGAAAAATATATAATTATACATATTATCACTTTTTCATACCCATTGATGGATTTCTCTTGACAGGATATCCATTATTCAATATGATATATGAGTAAATCAAATAGATATTAAATATCTATAGCTGAAATCCCATCCTATCGCTCAGAAAACAGGCGAGGGATTCCACCGACGCGAAACGGGAACATAAGGCAGGAGCATGATCGGAATTGCCATTGATAATTCGTCGAAATCCCCCATGTACACCCAGGTGGGCGACGCCATCTGCCGGGCCATTATCGACGGCAGAATGGCTGTTCATGACAGGCTTCCGCCCGAGAAGGAGCTGGCCCGGACGCTGGGTTTGAACCGCCTGACGATCAACCGCGGCTACAAGGAACTGGGAAAGCGGGGGATTCTGATCCAGCGGCGTGGCGCGGGGACGTTCGTTTCGCCGGAGGCGCCCAAATTACTGCGAATTCGTGAACGTCGAAAGTTGCGGAACGTCGCCTTTGTCGTTCCGGTGTCCTCCCTGGAGGATTACCCCTCCAAAATCGATCCCCTTTGCTATGACTTCATGCTGGGCATGAACCGCGCGTTTTCCGCGAGTCACGTGAATCTCTGCATGATTCCCCTCGTGCAGAACGACGATCTTTCTTCCGAGGCGATCAAATCGAGGCTGTTTTCCTTCGACGGCATTATCAGCAACATGGATTTGCCGGGAATCTCTCGGGCGGAGGGATTGGTCTGGGAATTGCGACTGAAGCAATTTCCCATGGTTCTCCTGTCCCTTCGGCAACAAACGGCGGTATTCCCGTCCGTCAGTTACGACCGGCGGAAGGCTGTCTCTCTGGCCACGGAACACCTGATTCAATGCGGATATCGAAGAATCGGATACCTGGGGGCGTTCCGGGGAATTTCCGCGGATGAAAAGACCGGCATGTTCCTGGAAGTATTCCGAAATCATTCCATGTCCCTGGACACGCGGTTTCATCTGGACGTCCAGAAGGACACGCCCGGCCTGGCGCATCAGGTGATGACGCAGTTTCTGGAACGGCAGGGAGACGACCTGCCGGATGCTTTTTTCGTGGATACGGACAAGAAGGCCATCGAGACCGTCATGGCGTTGCAGGGCAAAGGATTGCGGGTTCCCGAGGACATCGGGATCATCGGATACAACGACATCGACGACGCGGCCGCCCTGGATCCGCCTTTATCGACGGTCCGGACTCCCCGGATGGAAATGGGAGAGCGAGCGGCCCGGATGCTCATGGATTGGCCCACGGACGGTTCCCTTTCCGAAAGCGTGGTTCTGGAACCGGAGTTGATGGTGCGAGGAACGACTCGAACGATTGGATAATTGGATAAAGCTCTTTTTCCCGGGTGGACCGGGAATGGAAGTAGCGTGACACATTAGCGTTGTGAAAGGAGAAGTAAGATGAGAACGAGGATCATGCTAACGGCCGCGGTGGCGATGCTACTAACCGGCCAGGTTATGGGCTCCGTCGTCGGTGGAGCTGAACTGTTTCTGGACGCCAACAATACAGCCAGTTGGTACGGCGGGCCGACGTACGGCCTGACGCATCAGGCGGACCTGCCGAATTCGGACACCTGGTGGAATCTGAATACGTCCGACGCGTATGGGCACAATCTGGGTGACATCACCAATGCCGACGGAAGCAACGTTCCGATCACTCAGCCGGGCGCGTATCTCGGTTATAACGGCAGTTCACTGGATCTCAACACCCGACGTTCTTACAATCCCGCATTTGTCGCCGGCACCGGTGGCGCGTCGAATTATTTCGATGGTTGGTGTGCGGGAGACAACGGCTATCGGTTTACCATGAATCGTTCGCCGGATCGTCGAACCGACGTCACATGGGAAGTATGGTATCGCTTGTCGGATACCTATACCTCCGCCAGTCCTTATATCATGGCCAATGAAAATTACGGCGCGCGAGAGGGATTCGGACTTATGGAAATAAAAGCCGCCGACACAAGTAAACGAAAATTAATGTGGCGTGTGATGCAAACGAGCGGCGAAAGTACGATCATCAGCGGTGAGTACGATTACGATGCCGACGAATGGTTCCATATCGTCGGAACCTTCGGAAGCGACGGTGTGCAGAAGCTGTATATCAATGGTGAATTGATTGATACCTTCACCGGTGTCGTACAAGGCAACAGCGTCGCGGATAATCCCCTAGGGCTTTTGTATCGCCCCGGCGACCCCCGTCCCAGTGCCGGCGACCTTGCCATCGTCCGTATCTACCATGACGTGCTGGACGATAACGAAGTGATTCAAAACTTCAATGCCGACGCGGAAATGTTCGGACATGAAATCATCCCCGAACCGGCGACGATGAGTTTGCTGGCCGTCGGAATAACAGGCGTTCTATTTCGTCGTAAAAACCGATAATTCCCGACAGGCAGAACGTTATAATTACAGCACTGGCGCGAGGCGGTTCATGCGAACCGCCTCGCCCTTGCAAATGAGCCAGTGCACAAAGATGAATGGTGGATTGAGCGGGTTCTTGCCGGATTGACAGGAATCAATGCTATCCGCGTTTCATTACAACACCATGAGACAGGCACGAAACGCTTTTACCCTAATTGAACTATTGGTGGTGATCGCCATCATCTCGCTATTGGTTTCGATCCTCCTGCCGAGTCTCACCAAGGCGAAGGAACTGGCCAAGCAGACTCTCTGCCTGACGCAGTTGAGAAATCTGGGATCCTTAACGACATTGTACGCGGAAGATCATCACGGGACGGTTATGGCGGCCGTTGAGGATTCTCCTCCCCCCACGGTCACCTGGTATCAGGTATTCGGTCGGGAAGGATATATGGATTTGTCCGATGAAACCCCGTACCGCTGCCCTTCCCATCAAGTTGTTTATGGCCCGGGGCTTTCATCCACAATGCAGATCTATGGGATGCGAGCGACCAAAAAAATCAGACGATGGGGATCGTATTATAATATTTTCGATTCTCCCGTCAGTTATACGCAAACAAGCGGAACCACAGTGAAAAAGGGAGTGTTCGGAAATCCGGCCGATTTCCTGATGTTTGCCGATTCCATTTATTTAGATGGTTACATGAGGCAAAGTTACATCATCTATGACTTTACATGGGACGTTACCTGGCGGGGTTGTGCCGTGCATATTCGGCACTTTGAAACGGCCGGCGGCTGGTTCGCCGACGGACACGTATCTCCTGTTTCTTATGATCAACTGGTAGACATGCGTTTTCAAGATCATATCTATCCCGATCCGGTATTGCCCCCGTAGTTATTCGCGTGATTCAACTTCACCTTTGTTCAAACAGGAATGTGCATATCCTTCCTTTGGAATATATATCGTTTCTATGGAATAAACATCGACAAACTTCTCTAATCCCGCATTTCCGACTATTATCCCCATAAGTGTTTGAAATAATCCCGCCGGTATTGAAGTTAATCCTGCCATGTTGTTGGAAAGACAAATGATGATATTCAACACATCGCAATAACGGGAATGGACATCATGAAAAAGTCAAAGCAAGCTATCATAACTTATATCTGCCTATCCCTGGGACTGTTGTTTTCGACGGCCTTCGGGGCCGACGTGCCCAAACCTACATTTTCTCTTCCATTGGACGGAACGGTCGTTCCCGACATCGTCTCGAATGATAATCCCTTGCCGATCGAAACGAGCAAGGTCCGATATGTTCCCGGAAAAAAAGGCCAAGCCGTCCTTCTCGGCGACGGCCCGGTTCTCGCGTATCGCGGATATAAAAACATACCGGAGGAAGCGACGGTGTCCTTCTGGATCAAACCGGACTGGAAGCAAATCGACAAATGGCGTTGGGTTCTGAGCATCCTGCCGGCGGGTCGGCAGATCATGATGTTCGCGAACTACCCCAAGCACCAGTCGGACATGCAATTCCTCTGGAGCGACACCAAGCCCGTCGGACACGAGACAACCAAGGGGCAACTGAAAAACAACGAGTGGAATCACGTCGCCGTCGCCTGGGACGGCATCCGCAGCCGCGTGTATTTCAACGGTGAACTGGTGTTGACGAAAAAGCATCCCTCGGGATTTCGTCCGCAACTCGGGGAAACCACCACGTTGCAGCTTGGCGGCATCGTGCCTTCCATCAGCGGTTCGACCTACTCGAATCCTCCCTGGGGCGTCGCCGATACCGCGATAGACGAATTGAAAGTATTTCCCGGAATGCTGGCGCCCGATCAAATCGCCATGCTGGCTGAACGTGAAGACCTGGCCGCGGGCGGCAAACTCACCGGCCCGGCGAAAGAGAAACAAACCATCACCATTCCCAAACTGCGCAAAACTCCGAAGCTGGACGGACACCTCACGGACGGCGAATGGGACGGCGCCGCCGTCTTTCCCGTTCTGATTCACGGGAAAAATCCCGCTCGTTCCTTCGACGCGCCTCAACAGCGCGTCTACCTTAGTTATGACGACGCCAATCTGTACGTGGCGATGCGTTCCTATTTTCCCGGTGGATATAAGGTTCTCGAAGGGCCGAAACAGAACCGACCCGTCGATTCGGAAGTGGAATTGTGGACGTACGAGAGTTTTGAGTTCTATCTCATGAAGGATGGGAATCCCCAACTGTATCGGTTCGCCGGCACGCCCAGCGGCGCTTACACGGAACTGTACGACAAAGACTATTCCTGGAACGGCGAATGGACGTATCGCACCGCCGTCGGCAGAACGGAATTCGCCACCGACTTCTGGGATGTGGAATTCGCGATTCCCTTTAAAACGCTGAACATGGAAACCCCCGACGCGGGTAAGCTCCGCGTCAACTTCTGCCGCACCTGGCGGGGATTTGACGACCTTCGATTGACGTCCCTGGCCGGGGAAGAGAATTACCCCGCCATTGATTACTTCGCGGATATTCATTTTTCACCTTCCATGCCGGCCTATTCGTGGAAAAACATCGGTAATATCGCCATGGGCGAAATGACGCGGGATTTCACCCTCCGGAATTTCTCCGACACGCCGTACAACGGAAATCTGACAGTTTCGCTTCTGGCGGGAGCGGGGGAAGATTCCGTCGTGCGAGCGGTTCCGCTGAATCTAGCGCCCGGCGAGAAACAGGAAATCAACATACCGATCAAGGTGGACGACCCGAGATTCCAGCGCGTGGAAATAACCCTCGCCGACGCGAAAACCAAAACGATGCAAACCCGGTATTCCGTACCGTTCCAACTGCGGAGCGATTTCCTCGACCTGGTTCCCCTTTGCCTGCAAAACAAGCTGGTAATCAAGCCGCTTTATTCCCTGTTTGTCAAAAGTCTGAAAAAAATCGACGGCAGGCCGGAGGTTCTGGTTCGCGTGTTTGCTAATGAAAAAGGCAAGGCAAAACCGGTCATGATTGCGGAACGTAAAATTCGTAATGATGCCGATGTCTGGATCGATCTACCAAAAGACGGTCCGGTTGGCGATTATCGAGTCGATCTTGTCGCAATGGATGAAGACGGCAAGGTTCTGAAATCCAATTCCCGCCGGTTCTATCGGCCCGCAACGCCCGTGTGGATGACGCGGCGCGATGATTCGATGGATACAGTCCTGCCGCCGTTTACTCCCCTGGTCACGAAATCTTCCGGCAAGGATTTCACTGTCGGCTGCTGGGGCAGGGAGTACAAATATCAAAACTCACTCGTCCCGACGAGTATCCAGACGGGCGGCATCGATGACATTCTCGCCGGACCGATGTCGATTACTGTGTCCGTCAACGACAAGGAGCAAACCCTTCCCGCCGGCGCTTTGGAAGTGAAAAAACAATCGGAGATTCGGGACGAATATACCGTCACGGCGTCGTGTCCGGAGATTACCGCGCGGAACAAGGCGTGGATCGAATACGACGGCTTGATTTATAACACGCTCGAATTGCGTGCGAAGAAGAATGTGAAGAACGTGCGGCTTCGCGTTCCCTATCGGCCGGAATATTCGCAATTCGCCCACCTGACCGGCGGATTGATGAGCCTGAGCGGCGGATACACCCGCAAGGTTGATGAATCCTTCAACGACATCTACTGGCCGGTGGTGTGGATCGGTGATTTTGAACAAGGCCTGTGCTTCTTCACCGAAGGACGAGATGATCTGGCCACTTCCGCCGACAAACCCTTCTCCGTCGTCAAAGACGCCAAAAGCAACACGCTTGTGGTGACGCTGGCCGACGAGATTCACGCGGACAGAACGGTGACGGTGAAATTCGGCTTCCTCGCCACGCCCGTCAAGCCGCTGCATCCGCGCTATCCGCTGAATATGCTCGCGGACAGGCGTACCGGGACGATGATGAAGACCACCCCGCCGAAACGCCATGCGAATCCGCTTTTGTACTGGACCTTCCATCATTGGTTCATGGATATTCCGTTCCGCGACGAGAAGACCGGAACGTTTATCACCTCCGACAAACAACTGGCGGCATTGTGCAAACAAAGCGAGCCGTGGATTCCGTATTTCGATCCTTACACGCTCAGTTCGGAGTATCCGGAAGCGAATTATTACCTGCGGGAGTGGGAGAAACTCCCCGCGGAGCACAGGAAGGGCGGTTATATTCGTGAAACGCCCAACGGCCCCGTTGAATTCATCGAATACTGGATGAGTCCCCAGGCCGAGAGCTTTCGGAAATATTACGCCTGGCGAGTCGCGGACCTGATTCAACGCACCGGTATCCGGGGTTTGTATTTCGATTTCGCCACAGCCTTGCCGGATGCGAATAAATACCACGGTGCGAACGGTGGGTATCCGATTTTAGCGGTGCGCGATTACTACCGCCGCCTGGCGAATGAATTCGTCAAGGCCGGCGTCGAGGATTACGTCCTTGTCGGCCATAACTCCAAGTCGGTGCAGATTCCCGCCCTGACGTTCCTGACGCACTTCTTCAACGGAGAACACCATCGACTCGCCAGCGGTTCGACGTTGCGGGAAGGGAAGGATTATCTCGACACGCTGCCGTTGTACTACTTCGGCATCGAGCAGAGCGGCCTGCCGTGGGGCATCCACGGAAATATGCTGGTGGAATTGCAGGGAACGGAACACCTGGTTCGGGAAGAAGCCGGCGTGAAAGATGAAACCGTCACCGAGTACCTGGCCAATCGAACTCCCTCGGTGGTCATGCCGATCCTCCTGCACAATTGCCTACCGGGCGCATCCCTCGTGGACTCGTTCTATTTCAAAAACGTCTTCGGCGTCCTGGAAGATTTTGACGTTCCCACCGCGAAGTTCCATCCGTATTGGCGCAACAGCCATGAGATCAAGGTAGACAACCCCGATTTCAAGGTTAGTTTTTACACCCGTCCCGAAGCGCCGCGGGCGCTGCTGGTGGTGGGCAATCTCTCGAAGAAACCCGGCGTCGTCAACATCCGCCTGGACATGACGAAACTCTATGATTGGTCCAAAGCGGATACAGCCAACATGCAGGTTGAAAAGAAAAATGAAATCCTCCAGGCCGTGGAACGTATCGGCGCCCGGGACGCGCGGATCATTACGATGGAACCCAACCAAATCAAGGTTTGGGTCAAGGGTCATTCCATGGCCCTGATCGAAGTTTCGGGCCATCAGCGAACCAGATAATCTCGCGGAAATAAGTTTGTTCGTAATGGAAACACCAAAACAGGAGAAATCATGTCGATACAATTTGCCGTAAACACCAATGCCTTAAAAGGAATGACCTATCCCGAAATGGCGAAACTAGCGGCGGAACTGGGATTGGACGGTATCGAGTGGGGACTTCCCAGAAATGTACCATTGGAACCCATCGTGAAAGAAATGGCGAAGGTAACAAAAGACGCCGGACTGAAGGTGGTGGGGTATATCAACGCCGCCCTGACCTGGAAAACGGATGCACTGCGGCGCTGCAGCGAAGCGATCGCGACCGTGGGAGGCAACAGCCTGCGAGTGGAGGCCGCCTGGGTGGCGTACAATTTCAACGAGTCGCTTCATCAGAAGGATTCGTATATGGACCTGTTCAAGCGAACGCGGGACGGCATGGAGAAGCTGGTTCCTCTGGGTGAGGAATTCGGCATTCGCTATGTCATGGAAACCCACGGGGGCGGCATGATCGCCTCCCCCGCCATGGGGCGCTGGATGCTGGACGGAATGAATCCTCGCTATGTCGGTATTCTTTTCGATCCCGCCAACGGCGTCGCGGAGGGATTTCTGCGCCCGCGGCACGCGGTGGAAATCCTCGGACCATACCTGGCCTATGTGCACGGGAAAAACCTGATTCTTCGCCAAACCGGCCAAAGCGACGACGAACCCCAACGGGCGGTCTGGGGACATGAAAAGTGCCTGCTGGATGCAGGCGTCGTGGATTTTGTCGAACTGTTCTTCGCCCTCAAAACCGTTGGGTACAACGGATGGGTATCCTTTGAAGAATTTTTCAAAGACGCCCCGGCCGAGGAATTGAAAAAAGCGTTGCAGTTCTGCCGTGAATGTCTCGCCGCCGCACCGGACGGCCCCCAGGAACCTTTCACCACGTTTAACGACTGATCTGTCGTCAGGGAGATTTACCCGTGAGTCATACATCAATACGATTCGCCGTCGTTGGACTGGGACGAATCGGCATACAACATATCAACGCCTGCCTGTCCACCGAAGGTCTGGAGCTTGCGGCGGTTTGCGATACCGACGAAAGCCGATTCCCCCGCGTGCGGGAGCTTTCATCGGCCAAGTGCTATTCCTCCTATGAAACCTTGTTGAAGGAAGGCGAATTCGACTGGCTGGTGATCGGCACGCCCTCGCATCTTCATATGGACATGACGCTGGCGGGCTTGCAGGCCGGGTATCACGTCATGGTGGAAAAACCGATGGCCAATGACGTCCGGCAGGTGGAACGCATGATCGAAACCGCCAAACAATGCGGAAAATATCTGACGGTGAATCAATCCCTGCGATACCAGGAGGATTTCCGTCGGATACAACAAATATTAGAATCCGGCCGGATCGGAACGCCATACAATATCTATCAGGCTGCCGTCGGTTTTACGGAGCGCACCGATTGGCAGATCTGGCGAAAGAACAATGGCGGAGCCGTGGCCAATTTGGGAGTCCACCTGATCGACAATATAGTGCAGCTTTCCCATTCGACACCCAAAGAGGTATTCGCCCGGTTTTACCGGATTCAGGATCAGGGAGACGCCGAAGACTCTTTCTCCATCACGATTCTTTTTGAAGATGGTTCGACCGCGTTGGTGGAAAATCTCAAATCCACCCGCGGAAAGGCATTGTGGAACATCAGCGGCACTCTTGGAACCATTCACGTGGCTGACCATGCTTCGCCGGTCGTCGAACTGCTGGTTCGTATGCAGGACAAAACGGAACAAACCGAAACCATCGACTTCCGAACGGAAGCGGGAGACAAGCTGGGGCGACATTATAAGGATTTCGCCCGAAAGCTGTTGAAGAATGAAGCCCCGCCGATTACCCCTGAAAGTGTTCTTCTTCAAATGAAAGTTATTGATGCCGCCCGAAAGAGTCACGAGACGGGACGATCGGTTTCCCTTTTGTCATAAAATAAGGTTTCTTCCATGAATCTGATCGAGTCGGTTCATCGTAATATCAACTATCTCACACGAAGCGTGGATCAAAATCGCGCGGGGATTCCTTATTTCATGACGTTCTGGCATGAGAACGGCATGGAGTATCGTCATAATCCCTGGGACGTGGTGGAAATGGTGGGACGATTTACACTGGGCATGGCCCTGAATCGTTATATCACCGGAATGGATCAGCCCTTCGATATCGAAGGAAACTGGTTTGCGCATCTCCAAACCGTGTGGAACGAGGAATTCGGTCTTTACGCGGCGCCCCAAGGATGGCGCTTTATTCAAACCGATCCCGCGGCGGCGGACTATTGCGGCTCTTTGTCTTCCTGCGAAGACGACATCGCCATGTACTGGGACAATCGGCCGGTCTATCTTGGACTGGCGCTTCGAGGCCTGCTTATGGGCGACTCCGAAGCGTTGGAATGGAGTCGAAAGACCATTGAAGGTTTCAAGCGTTGGGCGGTGCAGGATCGTCAACGTCAGTGGGCGTATTACACCACATCTTCCGTGCGCGGCAGGGAACTCCCCGATCAAAGCGCCCCGCCTTTCCCCGGCCAGAATATGGGCGGGATACTCACGCTCCTGGTGAAGGATTATGAATGGTTCGACGACGAGGATAGTCTCGAACTCGCCGTCGGACTGGCGAATTGTTCCATGGATATGATACGCCTGCACGACCCCTGGCCGAAGGGTTACAACACGCATTCCTATTTCCACTACCTCGCGGGACTAGGCCGACTGTACGAACAAACAGCGGACCGGCGATACCTCGACTACGCCAAAGAGCATTTCGATGATTATCTGCCGCGCTTTTCTTCCTCGTTCGGATGGGTGGCCGAATGGCCCGACGTTGACATCATGTCCAACACCCCCGCTTCACGTCAAAAGGGAAACGTCCCGCTGGCGGAAGGATGCAGCACGGTGGACGCCGTCGATGCCGCCATTATCTTAGCCCGGTGCGGGTATGACGAATACTGGGCGGTCGCGGAGCGATTCGCCCGAAATTATATGCTGCGATCCCAGGTGTCCGACATACAAAACCTTCCCAAAGGCGTCATCGCCGAGGAAAACGAGCATTCATCGTTTCTCGACATTCCGGATCGCCTTCTCGGAACGATGGCCGGCTGGGGCGCCCCGGACGACATCGTGGATTTCGAGGGTCGCAACGGCCGGCGGGTGTTTCAGTCCTGCTGCGGGAGCCATTTTCCGTATGGCGTGTTCCAGGTATGGGATCACACCGCCATGATGGAAAACGGAACGGTCTCGATTCATTTCGCCTTCGACCGCGAAACGCCGTTCGTGCACACGGTCCACACCACCAACAGCGATACGGGACAATTTACAATCAAGATGAAACAGGACGCCGCCCTGCGGGTCCGTATTCCGGAATTCGTCAATGTCGAAACACTCCTTGCCTCCGTTGACGGAAAACCGATCCCCTGTTCGCGGGACGGCCGCTATGCCGACTTCGGGTCGCAAAAAAAAGGAATACCTGTTCAACTGACTTATCCGATGAACAAAAGGACGACGACGGAACACATTCCCATTTGGGGAAAGGAATGTCAGATCGACTGGCTGGGAACGGACGTCGTTGGAATCACCCCAAAAGGCACACGATTGCCTATATTCAACGGAATCCCCTTCGCCCCTTCCAACACGGGCGCAATCCGGGACGTTTTGAAACTGTAAGCAAGGAAGATGTATTATGATCGACGATCGAAACCTAGATGCCTACTTTACCGGACAGCCGCTTCGGATCGGCAATGAAACGCAACTGCTGATCGACGACTATATCGTGGAAGACCGATGGCGGCTGACGCGGGTGTTGCAACAGCCGCATAAATTCCCGCGAAATCCCATCCTCACCCTGGATAGATCCTGGGAAGGGGATATGGTCTACTTCCCGTATGTCCTGTGGGATGAGGACTTCGGCCGGTATCGCATGTGGTATCGATGCTACTCCACGTCGAATTACTTCGGCGCGGGCGGACCGCCGTATTACTTCTGCTACGCCGAAAGCGACGACGGAATCCATTGGGAAAAACCGCTTCTGAAAGTTTGCGACTTTCCCGGTTTTACCGAAACGAACGTCGTCTACTGCGGAACGCATTTCAAAAGAGCGCAGGGAATCCAGGTGATCAAGGTGCCGAACCCTGAATCCCCCGACAAGCGCTATATGATGGTCTGCCTGGAATGCCGCCCTCATGGGGATTACATGCAAAGCGGGGTTAATATCATCTATTCTCCGGACGGCCTGACGTGGTCCCTGCCGGACGGCCCGCACATTCTGGATTATCACAGCGATTGCTCCAACCACATGGTCTTCGATCCCGTCGAGGAACAATGGATATTGTATTGCCGTCCGATTTACATGTTCGGCAGCGGCCGAAAGGAGCTACGCGGAAATCAGGAGGGTGGACGACACATGCGACGGCGCGTCGCGGCCATGACCAGCAAGGACCTGGTGAACTGGTCCTATCCCCGAACGATTCTGTATCCCGACGAACGCGACGCGCCGGATTACGACGCGTGCATGGTATTCCGGTACGGCAATCAATTCCTGATGTTCTACAAGATCATGCAAGGCGATACGGACGGCGTCATGGACACCTGCCTGGCATCCAGCCGCGACGGCCTGCACTGGGAACGATTCCACACGCGCAAACCCTATTTACCGCGTGGCCAAAAGGATCAGTGGGATGCCGGAATGTGCTGCATCACCTGCCCGCCGGTTCAACAAGGCGAAAAGCTTTTCCTGTATTACACCGGCACGATGCATACGGGGCACGAAGAACCCACCGCCGGCGGTTGCGGCCTGGCGATCACGAAAGTCGATCGATTCGTCGAACAACGGGCCGGGAATGAACCGGCGTATCTGCTGACGCGGGAATTTATCCTGGAAGGAAACCGCCTGCATCTGAATGTTGGATACAGTTATATATACTACGCGACGCAGCAGTTGAAAGTGGAAATTGCGCGGCATCCCCCGCTCGGAGGACACGGTGGACGCGATAAAGCCAACCAGGTGGTGGAAGGCTTTTCCCTCGACGACTGCGATCCCATCAAGGCCGACCGCACGGACGTCGTCGTGACGTGGAAGGGAAATTCGGATTTATCTTCGCTGATCGGTAAGCCCATATACCTGCGGTTTGAAATTCAGAACATGGGATTGTATTCCTTCCGAATCGAGAAGTAATCGGAAGAGGAAAATGTAGATTCATCCCTGTGGACAGAGAATATCGTCCAACTCCGATAGGCCGGTATTACGTTGGGTTGGTATCGTTGAATACAGAATATTGCTCACGAAGGAGCCTGGAGGCCGTCTCAAAGAAACAAGAACATCTTTGTTTTGAAGCCCAGAGGGCTGGGCAGCGTTTAGCCGGGGACGAAGCGAAGCGAGTCCCCGGAACCACGCCTCTTTTGTCCGAGTCCTGAAAGGACGACGGCAAATCATGAATTTTATTGCGCTCCGGCGAAGTTCGTGAATCGCTGTCGTCCCGTTGGGACTCTGATTTCTAAAAAATCCTACCGGGGGTTCGCTGCGCTTCACCCCCGGCTAAACGCTTTCCAACCCTTCGGGTTTCAAGATTTCTTTCACACGTATTTCGGCACGTCGGGTTCGGGGACGTGTTTCAGGAGGCGGCGTACGATTTCCACGGAATCCACTCCCTCGGCGCTGGCGGCGAAGTTGCAGCCGATGCGGTGACGCAGTACGGGGATCGCTACTCGGCGGATATCTTCGAGACTTACGGTAAGTCGATTGTCCATCGCGGCGAAGACTTTTCCGCCCCGGATGAGATACTGTCCCGCGCGCGGGCCTGCTCCGTAATCCACCATCTTGCGGATGAAGTCCGGCGCGGACGGATCAGTCGGCCTGGAGGCGCGCACGAGTTTCGCGCAATACTGGATCACGAAATCGCTGACCGGCACGGAGGAGATGATCTTCTGCATGTTCAGCAGTTGCGTGGCGTTGAACACGGTTTGCAGATCGGGCGCTTCGCCGGTGGTGGTGGCGGAGAGGATTTTCTCCTCCTCGGCGCTGGAGGGGTAGTCCACGTACACGTTGAACATGAACCGGTCCTGCTGGGCTTCGGGCAGCGGATACGTGCCTTCCTGCTCGATCGGGTTTTGCGTGGCGATCACGAAAAACGGATCGGGCAACGGATACGTCTCCTGGCCGACCGTCACCTGCCGCTCCTGCATGCCCTCGAGCATGGCAGCCTGCGTCTTGGGCGGGGTGCGGTTGATCTCGTCGGCGAGGATAATGTGCGCGAAGATCGGGCCTTTCACGAAGCGAAAGTCCCGCCGGCGGTGTTCGTCTTCCTCGATCACGTTCGTGCCGGTGATGTCCGAGGGCATCAGGTCGGGCGTGAACTGGATCCGCCGAAAACTCACATCGCAGATCGACGCGAGGGTCGAGACCATCAGCGTTTTGGCGAGTCCGGGCACGCCCACGAGCAGGCAATGGCCTCGGGACAGGATCGCGGCGAACATCTGGTCCAGCACGTCCTGCTGCCCGATGATGACTTTCCCCAGCTCGCGCATCATGATCTGTCGCGAACGGGCGAACTGATCGATCAGATTTTCAAAGCTCTCTTTAGCCACGTGCACGCCCCATTTCGTGTAGAATAGATTTTCATACCGAACGGGAGCATAATACACTGTGGATATGCACGGGAACAAGTATAGAGTGGTTGGAAGAAATTGCGGATT
>JAFGJE010000181.1 GCA_016929245.1 Phycisphaerae bacterium | reverse complement strand
CGGCGGGGAAAATCCACACATATTCCTCCCCCCGCCGTCCCCTACCCAGCCGTGGGAATGAAAAAATGCCTACAAAGCAAATGGCTCTCGCCCGTGAATGTATTGACAGTAAAATGAACAAATCCATAAAACTCCCGCTCATGCCAACGCCGCTGCCGTTCGGTGGGCGTCGGGCCGTACGGCACGGGGGGCGGCACATCTCGGTCTTGTAATTCCTGCTTGCAGATCATAATAGACAGATTCCTGAAATCCGTTTGTAGGACGTTCAACTCTTTATCGCTATCGCGTGCAATAGGTACGGAAACGTGTAGGTCTTGAGCAAAATAACCGCATTTGTGGGCGTTGACCTAACGTCGCGCCTTCACCGGGATTTCCGCGGGATTTTACGTTTCTCGTCCGACTCCGGGCAAGGCTTTTCTGCTTCCGTTTCAGTTCTTCACCAAGAATATCTTCCAGGATATCATCGCTATTCCTGAACTCCTTTGGGATAAACGAAGAATTGAGCTATCTCATAACCAATTGATATTATAAAGCTTATAATTATACAAAAGCATAAATAGAATTAGGGATTGACAGACACCGAGATAAAACAGTATATTGTTGTGTATTGGAAAACTGTATCAATATCGACGAGATGCATGAGATTGAAGCACAATAATCTGTATGATCGTCTACGGGGTCGTTTTGTTGAGTTGTCTGCGGGCACTCGGCTGCCTTCCATCCGAGAGATGATGTCCACGTATCATGTCAGCCAGTACACGATCGACCGCGCGCTGGACAAGCTTGAGAAAGAGGGACTCATTCATCGCCGAATCGGGCAGGGAGTTTTTATCGCCGATACCGATTCCCGCGCGGGCGGCCGAAAGGCGCGTCGGATCATGGTCGCGGCGCCGGAATTCGTCTCCCCGGGAATCGACCTGCTCCTTCATCACCTTCATCTCCGGTTGCTGTCCAGCCGCCATATTCCCGTTTTTGTCCGGTACGATTACCGAAACCGAATCTCCCGCTGGATTCCCAGGGAAAAACATGACGGCCTGATTTTAATCCCCCCCGCCGTTTCCCTCAAACCGGAACACCTTTCCTGGCTCGGTCGGTTATCGGTTCCCATCGTGATCCTGGACCACTTCCTTGGGGATATTGATGTGGACTACGTGGTGACCGACAACGAGTTGGGCGGAACCCTGGCGGCGGATCATTTCATCAAACTCGGGCACCGGAAATTGGGAGTCCTGATCGGCGAACCGCGCATCCAGGTGATCGAAATGCGCGTCCGCAGTTTTGTTCGCCAGGCGGCGATGGCGGGGATCCGGGATGTGCGCGTCATTGATTGTCAGACGCGATCCGGGGAGGATTCCTGCCAAAAGGCGCATGATGAATTTCGACGTTTTATCGAGGACGCCCGGCTGGACTTAACGGGTCTGTTCGTACTGGGAGACGTGTCGGCCTGGGGGGTATTGAAGGCCTGCCGCGACGCCGGGATTCATGTGCCCCGCGATTTGAGTATCGTCGCGTTCGACAATATTCATCTGTTTTCGGCCTATTCCTGTCCGGCGCTGACAACCGTCGCCCAGGATTACGCCCAACTGGCGCAAGAGGCGATGGGAATCCTGGAGAAGAAATTATCCGGCGGCCAACACCGCGGCGTTCATCAGTTGGTTCCCCCCCACCTGATCGTGCGGGAATCGACAACGGATCGGAGGGAAACACCATGAAGTCAAAGATATGGATATTTGTGTTCCTCGCGATGTTCCTGACGCAAGGAAACGCGGAAGTCCGCAAGACGCCTTCCAGCGGATTGACGGGCGAAGGCGGGTTCCTCTGGGGCGTCTGCGGGCATCCCCTCGGAGGCGCCGGGATTTATCGCGAACAGGACGGGGTACAACTTCACGAGCAGATGGCGTTAATCCGGGAACTCGGATGCAATTGGTATCGCGCCGATATTTTTTGCCGCGATCCGAACGATGAACTGGACCTGATCGCTCCCGCGGCCCGGAAAGCCGGCGTCGAGTTGTATCCAACGCTTCACCCGCCGGAAGAGCTTCGGCCTTACGACACGCTGGCGGAACGAATGAAGCCGGACAAGGTCTATCAACTGTGTTATGACCACGCCAAAAAGGCGGCCGAAAAATGGCGGGGGAAAATCAAAGTCTGGGATCTTGCGAATGAACCGGACGGATGGGTGGTCAATCCGTCCGTAGCCGTGCACGGAGACAAACCGGAACACTACGTGCCCGAACGGATCGAAGTCTGCGCCGCCATGCTTAAGGGGCAGGCCGACGGGTTGAAAGCCGGCGACCCGTCCGCCCTGGTGAGCCTGAACACGGGCGGTTGGCTGCATTACGCGTTCGTGGATTTGATGATTCAACGCGGCGTTGGGTTTGATATCCTGTCGTGGCATTGGTACAGCGATATGGGGTGGATGGATAACGTGGAAAAAATGGGTGGTTTCAATGTGTTGGCGAAACTGAAGACCTACGGTAAACCGATCTGGATCGGGGAATGCAATTATCGGCCGAACGTGTCGATTGTTTCCAAAGGCCGGGACGATCCCCAGGCCGACGAGTGGCTGCTTTCCACCCTGCGAAGGCTGCATCGCTATCGGCGCGAGGGAGTCGAAGCGGTGTTCATTTACCAGTTGCTGGATCAACCCACTCTTGGAGAGAATAATCCGGAGTCATACTATGGCCTGGTGAAAATCCAAACGGTTACGGATCCTAAAACAAAGGAACCCCGTTATATTCAGGGGAAACGCAAACCCCTGTTCGAGAAGGTTCGCTCCCTGATTCAGACGTTATCCCGCGAAAAATGAGAACCGGAACACGACATCACGGGTTCACCTTGATAGAGCTTTTGGTGGTGATCGCCATTCTCTCGTTGCTGGTGGCGATCCTCGTGCCGTCGCTGACGAAGGCGAAGGAGTTGGCGCGGGAGACGGTATGCGCGACGAACGCGCGGCAGATCGTGCTGGCGACGACTCTCTACGCCGAAAGCAACAACGGGAAAACGCCCCTCCACGTTTCCTGGAGTCAGGGATGCGATTGCACGAACATTCCCGAATACAGCCCCAACGAATGCGCCCGGCTGGCGGTGCAGGATTATCTTCCCCCGGAGATGCTGTACAGCCCGTGCGACGCCGGACGGCGATACCCCGAATCCTGGACGGATTCCGTCGCGTCGGAACAACGACGATGGTGGTCGTACACCCTGCGCGAGCCGTTGTCCGAGGAGGGCGCTTCAACCCTCGGGCTGGAACCGGAGATTCCCGCCGCGAACATGTTGTCGTCCTGGGTGCACAGCTATTCCCTGGAGCAGTTGGCGGGTCGGGCGACGACGGCCGACCGGTTCGCCAACAACTATATCTGGTCGTTTCACGGCGGCGACGAAATCCTTTCCATCGGGCCGAACTACGAAAACGGTCGAGGCTGGCACGTGGGATTCGGCGACGGAAGCGTCGGATGGGTTCAGAACGATCCTGACATATTCACCTACGACAACAACGGCCCCGGCGGATGGGCCAGACGCGACCAGGCGTGGATCGAGTTTGATCGCTCG
>JAFGJE010000016.1 GCA_016929245.1 Phycisphaerae bacterium | reverse complement strand
GCCGGCCTTTTCGTACGAGGCGATCTGGGCGTTGGCTTTGTCGGAGTAGGTGACGTTCTTGGCTTTGTAGACCTTCCTGCAGATCGTCTCGATCTTTTCCCTGATCGAAAGATTGTCCGGGTAGAGCAGCTGGAAGTCGCCGGTTTTTTCGCAGGCCGCCACGACCGCTTCGGCGAGTTTCGTCGCGCCGGCGCCGCCTTTTTCCCAGTGTTCGGCGAGGAACGCGCCCTCCGCGCCGGCTTTCTCAGCCGCCTGACGGGCGAACTCGATTTCGGCGTCGGTGTCGGTCGGGAAGCGGTTGATCGCCACGACCACCGGCACGCCGTACATCTTCGCGATTTCGATATTCCGCACGAGGTTGCACACGCCCTTTTCCAGCAGCGGAAGGTTTTCCTTCGTGTAAGCTTCATCGAGCGGCTTACCGGGCGTGACCTTGGGCCCGCCGCCGTGCATTTTCAGGGCGCGAATCGTGCCGACGAGCACCACGCAGTCGGGCTTCAGCCCGGACACGCGACACTTGATGTCGAAGAATTTCTCCATGCCGATGTCGGCCCCGAACCCGGACTCCGTCACGACGTAGTCCGCCAGCTTCAGGGCGATACGGTCGGCGATGATCGAACTGTTGCCCTGGGCGATGTTCGCGAACGGACCGGCGTGGATGAACGCGGGTTGGCCTTCCAGGGTCTGCATCAGGTTCGGCTTGACGGCGTCCTTCATCAGCACCATCATCGCGCCGGCGCATCCGATCTGCTCCGCGGTCACCGGATCGCCGTCGGTGTTCATGCCGATGATGATTCGCCCGAGGCGCCGGCGCATATCCTTCGCGTCGTTCGACAGCGCGAGGATGGCCATGATCTCGCTGGCGACGGAAATATCGAACCCGTTCTTGCGGTTCGGGCCGTCCTGCCAGTTGTCGCTCAGGCCGGTCTCGATGAACCGCAGCGCCGCGTCGTTGACGTCCACCACGCGCCGCCAGGTGACGGTCTCGGGATCGATATTCAGCCGCGGCAGACCGGTTTTCGCCCAGGTTTCGTCGTCGGCGTGGGCTTCGTGTTTAATCCGCGCGTCGATGGCGGCCGCCAGGAGGTTGTTGGCGATCGACACGGCGTGAATGTCGCCGGTAAGATGCAGATTGAATTCCTCCATGGGGATCACCTGGGAGTACCCGCCGCCGGCGGCGCCGCCCTTGATGCCGAACGTCGGGCCCATACTCGGCTGGCGGATGCAGAGCATCACGTTCTTGCCGATTTTACCCAGCGCCTGGGTTAAGCCCACGCTCGTGGTGGTCTTGCCCTCGCCCAGCGGCGTGGGAGTGATCGCGGTCACGTCGATGTACTTGCCGTTGGATTTGTCCGCCAGGCGGCCGAGGATGTTCAGCTTCACCTTGGCCTTCACGTCGCCGTACGGTTCGAGCTCCTCGGGGAGGATCCCGGCGGTTCGGGCGATGTCGGTGATCTTCCGCGGGGCCGCGGCGCGAGAGATTTCAATGTCGGATGGAACTTTACTCATGGTCTTCTCCTGGGATAAACCCTTTCTTTCTCCGTTTTTTGGAATCGTTTCGGAAAAAAGGCAGCAACAGGCAAGGTGACGATTGTACCGGGCAAATCTGACGGATCAAGCGCGGGTTTGTCGGAATTTTCCATCGTTTTTCGGTTTCATTGTCACGAACGGATCGAGCCGATACAGTGAAAGTATGCTATCTCCCACCGACGCCGTGATCGCCGTGACGCACCGCTGCAACGCCCGGTGCGTCATGTGCAACGTCTGGAAGCGCGAGGAACCGGATCGTCTCGCGCCGGAACACATGCGCCGACTGCCGGTTTCCCTGAAGACCGTCAATCTCAGCGGCGGCGAACCGTTCCTGCGGGAAGACCTGCCGGAGTTTGTCCGCGAAATCCGCCGCCGCTGCCCGCGCGCGGTCATCACGATTTCCACCAACGCCTTCCTGTGCGACCGGATCGAATCCATGATGGACGAAATCCCGCGGATCGACCCGACGGTGCGCCTGGCGGTGAGTCTGGACGGACTTGGCGACGTGCATGACAACATTCGCGGCGTACCGGGCGCGTATGAAAAGGCGATAACGCTGATCGGCCGTCTCCGGGCGAAGAGATACGGCGGGTTGCGGCTGAGCATGACGCTGAGTCGGGGGAATCTCGAACAGTTATGCGACGTGGCGGAACTGGCGGACCAACTTGGCGTGGAACTGGGCGTGCTGGCGGCCCACGGCGTCAAAACGCACCTGGAAGTGGAGCCGGGTGTGTTCGGAGATTTTTTAGAAAAACCCGCCTGGTTACATGAACCCTTCGAGGCCGTCATCTCGCGTTGGTTGAAAAGCTCCGATCCGCGTCGCTGGATGCGGGCGCATTTCGCCGCGTGGACGTATTATTATCTCACGGATCGCCCCTGGCGATATACCTGCCGCGCGGGAGAGGATTTCTTTTTCCTGCAGGCCGACGGGTGCGTGTATCACTGTTCCGTGCAAGGCAAGGTGATGGGAAATATCATCGATCAGCCGTGGGAGGCGTTCTGGTATTCGCCCACCGCCGAGGAGGCTCGTAAGGCGGCCCGGAATTGCCCCGAACACTGCTGGATGATCTGCACCGTCCGCAGCGTCTATCGAAAAAAAGTGAAACGGATTCTTCTGTGGATTCTCTGGGCGAAATTCCGGGCGCACCTGGGACGGTTCCGATTGAAACGACAGAAGAAGTGAGACCACTGAAAAAGAATATTGACCACAGAGACTCAGAGGACACAGAGAAAAACGTAAGAATATTCTTCTTTCTCTGTGTCCTCTGAGTCTCTGTGGTCAAATTATCTTAATTCTCAAGTAACGCTTTAGTTCAGATTCCCAGATCGTCCTTGGTCAGGATGGCGTGGAACTCGTAGCCGGCCTTTTCGACGTTTTCCCGGGCGCAGTCTTTGCGGTCCAGCGCGAACACCAGCCGGACGATCTTCGCGCCGGCCTGCATGAGGGTCTCGGCCGCCTGCAAGGCCGCCCCGGCGGTCGTGCCGATATCTTCCACGAGCAGCACTCTCTTGCCTTCGACGGCCGCGCCTTCCAGGAGCTTGTCCGTGCCGTAACCCTTCTGGGCTTTGCGGACGATGGCGAAAGGTTTGCCGCTGGCCATCGAGGTCGCCGCCGCCAGGGACACGGCCCCGAGTTCCGGTCCGGCGATCACGTCCACGTCGTCGGTAAACGCGGCGAATCGTTTTCCCAGTTCCGCCAATATGTCCGGCTGGGCGCTGAAGAGATACTTGTCCAGGTAATACTTGCTCCGCTTGCCGCTGCGAAGGACGAAGTCGCCTTCCAGATACGCCGTCTCCTTCACCCGCCGCGCCAGTTCCGACAATTCCATTGTGCTGATACTCCTGTAATCGTCCGTTCGCGCGGCGGGGGATCCGCCCCGCCGCGTTTGGATCATCATCCATTCCGTGAAACGTTTATTGCAGACGCCAAACCATTATTGCTCATCCCGCCGGCAACGCAAGCGGGACTTACTCGTTTCCACGATTCTCCGTTTCGCCAGCCGTGTCGCGGATGTTCCTGACGAATGGTTCCAGTTCCCCCGAGGCGAGGTATGCCTCAAAGGCTTCCAGATCGGAAAATATCTTATGGCTGTACAGTTTCACGACCCAGTTGGCTGTCATCGGGCTGATCGTCAGCACCGCCACTCCGGTGCGGAAGGCTTCGTACATTTCGATCGCGGTTCCCATGGACGCCGAAGGCAGCCAGGCGATCAGCACGTCGCAGGTGCGCGCTTCGTGCAGGCCTTCGTCGAAGGTCTTTTGGATTTCGGGAAAATCGTACGTGATGCTTTGAGGGTGTTTGCTGAAATGACAATACACATTCGCGTCCGGCAGATGACGCTTGAGAACGTCGCCGATCGCGTCGCGCCAGTCCTGCTGGTGGATGGTCGCTTCCACAAGCGATCCCTGGATAATCCCCGCGAGGAAAATGTTCACAGTCGTCCTCCTTCTTTTCAATGCTTTGGCAGCTTTGGAATAGGGAAAAATCAAGTTACTGTCATCCTGAGCCCCTCAGGGGTGAAGGACCTTACGCCCAGCTACTCGTGAGGTCCTTCACCCCTGAGGGGCTCAGGATGACAGTATGAAATATTATTTTTTCGCCGCCGCGTCGGCCTGGCGGGTTTTTCGTCCCATCCGGAACCAGTAAACGACGATCATTCCCGCGCCGATGACCAGCCAGGCGTCGGAGAGGTTGAACACCCACGGATACCCCAGCTCGCCGCAATCGATGAAATCCCGCACGTGATATCGGATCGGGGGAAGATGCGGCAGGACGACGCTGCCGGCCATCCGGTCGTACAAATTCCCGAACGCCCCGCCCAGCAGCAGCGCCAGCGCGGCATGAAGCCAGTAATGCTTTGATTCGCTGAACAGGAAAAACCCCACGACAAACAGCATCATTCCGATGGTGATCAGATTGACCGCCAACAGGGGAAACCAGCGAATCCCGAACACGACGCCCGGATTCGTGGACAGCGTGACGCTCAATCCAAAACAGAAACGGCGGGAAAGATGCAGTTCCTGAAGTACCCAGCGGGTCGTATGGGAGTCCACGTTGGCCGGCTGGGTTGTGCCGAAATATTCTTCAAAAACGCCTTCCACGCGGCCGGGGAGGGAAGGATCGTCCATCAGGCGATCAAAGGCCAGGTGTTTGGTCCACAAATCGAATCCGCCGGCGAGGATCGCCAGGATCAGGAAAAGTCCGATCGCCCATCCGTTTCGCCAGGCGCGCGGGGGGGGCGTCGTACCAAGGGCAGTACCGGGGTCGCGTGAAGAACGAAGCAAGGATCAGTCCTCCTGGTTCTCCTGGTCCTCCATCTCGTCTTCTTCGTTCTCCTCGTCCTCCTCGTCCGGTTCGTCGTAGGAATGTTCCTGCCCGGGCCGAACGAGACCTTTTTCAATCATCTTCTGATATTCGATGCAATATTTGCACCAAGGTCTGGCCTTGAGACGGGGTAACCCGATGGGGTCGCCTGTTCCGAGGCACAGCCCGTAGGATCCCTCCTGAATTCGTTCGAGGGCTTCGTTGATTTCGTACAGCAGCGCCCGTTCGCTTTCCAGCAGGCCGAGGGTGAATTCATGCTCAAAATTGTCCGAACCGATGTCGGCAGGATGGGTCGGCATGTTGGACAGGTCGCCGGAACTTTCCTGGAGGTTCCGTCCCAGGGCGCCGGCCTGGATGCCGTTCATGTCGCCCAGAATGCTTTTTCGCTTTTCCAGAAGCAACGCCTGAAATTCCTGGAGCTGTTTTTTCGTCAGGGGGGTTTTGGCGGTTTTCTTCCCCGAACGAGCGGCGGACGCTTTAGAGGTCTTCGGAGCCGTCTTTTTTACACTCTTCTTCACCGTCTTTTTCACATCCTTCTTGAGAGTTTTCGGGGCGGTTTTGTTCGTCGCTTTTTTGGCGGCCTTTTTCGCTTGAGGCTTTTTGGCGACTTTTTTCTTCACCGCCGTCTTTATGGCGGAAGACGTTTTCTTGTTCGTTTGCTTCGATGACGTTTTTTTTGCCACGTCCTGAACCCTCGTCTCGATCAGCACCCGGGGGTGGATTGTCCGACTTCGCACAAGAAGCCTTCAACTGTATCCGCACGGTCTTCTGATGGGCGAAAGAGTCACACAAAACCGCCGGAAAATAGACGGCGAAGTATAGAGAGACGATACGATGATGTCAAGAACAGTTTTTTCCGAATCCCCCCCGTCCCGAATGTGTGGTTGGGATCGGAACGGGATATCTTGAGTTGGTGACGAACCGCGAATGAACTCACCGGAACGAATCGCGCCTCCACCGTCGACAAATTATGAATTCCCCGTCGATGGATATCGGGCATCTCCCTACCGCCAACCACCGAGACGGGGATTTTCGAGGGCATCTCCGACGAGGTGAAGGGACAAATTTTTTTGTTTTTTTGGACGAGGAAGGATATAATTCCTTCAGGCGAATCCAGGGATGGAAAGGCGTCATCGGTCTTATTTTATAGGGTTTTCGCGCGCCGCGGGGGCAAAATAGAGATTTGTTCCCGAAAAAAATTTAGGTTTTTTTTGGAAAAAAGCGAATAATATAGTTGCAAGGCATTTTGTTACTCGGTACATTCTTCAATCTGCGCCTGAGCTGGCGACCCACGCGAGTTTAGGCGTCTTTTTGTCGCCGGATTGCTAGAATCCGGCCTGAGCGTGCCCGGCGGCGGCAGACCGCCGCTGGAGTATCATTTGACAAGTGCATAGGGATAAGATTCCGGAATGCAATACGCCTCGCATGAAGCGGATGCGTTCGCGGAGGTTTTACCTTCGCGAACGTAAAAGCCATGTGCGTGTCGTATGAAATATTCCGTCTTAAGCATATACACCGAGAGCGCATAAAGCACGGCGGCTTGGCCGGTTGCGGGTTCCCTGTCGGGGGCTTGCGACAATCGTGGTCAAGCTACTAAGGGTATATGGTGGATGTCTAGGCGTGATGAGGCGATGAAGGACGTGGTAGGCTGCGATAAGCCCCGGCGAGCTGTC
>JAFGJE010000015.1 GCA_016929245.1 Phycisphaerae bacterium | reverse complement strand
CGCTGATCCATTAAGCTCACTATTCAGAATCCTCTTGATTCATTTTCTGATTATTGAATCGGCCTGTAATAAAAATTCACTTCAGAGTAAACAATAGTGGCAGTGCAATAATTATACTTATAGCACGTTTATTGACTATAGGGCGGTATGTCATGTATGCTTATAATATGGATCAGTAGAGGATGTACCGAGTGAATTATCGCAATAGTACTATCGCTACATGTATATTCTTCATTTGTGGAGTATTCTGTGTTGTGGTCGATGAGTCTGACTCCATGGGCGGGGCTGTTTCCGCTTTGTATGCTGAAAATCATATATCAAAGAATTCCGAAACGTCTAAAACGAATTCCCTGGAGGAGTCGAAAAGTATTCTGATGTACATTCCCTTCGACGATCTTCCGGAAGGGGATGTGCAGTCCCGGCGGCGGGAGCTTCGTGAGCGGATGGGGCATCCGTGGATTTATTACGGTGACACCAACTACGACATTACCGCCGACTATCCCTCGCCGAAATCGGAAACGAAGCACGGCAAGGCGCTGCGGATCAGTAAACTCTCAAAAACGTGTAATAACTACAGTTTTCTGGTGTTTGAGGGCTATGAAAAGAGATATGTGTTCGTGGAATTCGACGTTTATATCCCGAACGAAATGCCTCCGTTTTATGTCGGACTGACGTATCTCAGCACGTTCAATCATTCCAATCGCGGACCGGCGGTCTGGTATGTACATAAACCCGGCAAAAAAAAAGTATTCCAATTTCTGCCACACAAGGGCGACAAGGCCGTCACCCAACGGGAATACTCGTTGAAGGTTGATGCCTGGACTCGTTTTCGCGTGATGACGGATATGAAGGATAAAACCGTCACTCTCTGGGCCGGGCCGCCCGGAGAAACGTTGCGACTGATTCGGAAAAACGCGAAATTCAATGTCCACAGTCCGATCTTCTGCAACGCGATTTATCTTCGCATGGATGCGAACTATACGGATAAGTATATCTACATGGATAATATTATGGTTTATGAAAAAGATAATAGGAAAGTAAGATGATGAATGGTCATAAAAGGGTGATTAGTATCTCTGTCGTTCTTCAGGCGGCGACAGTATGCCTGGCGTTGGATTTAACCGTTCCGAAAGGAGTTGATCTTCCCGGTTCGCGCGACGTGATCGTTACGGCCACGCAGACGCCCGTGCGATACTTCGCCGACACCGCCACCGACACCCGACTACGGGAATCGCTCAACGGCGTGTGGCGGGTGCAGCTCGTGCCGCGCGAGGAATTTGCACTGCGGGACTATCCCGACAACGAAAAAATGCCCCTCTGGATCACGCCCGAAGAACGGCCTAAGGAGGGACGGGAATGGAAACCGGTTCTCATGCCGTCGCAACTCAACGTCGGACCTAATCGATACAATATTCTGCATAAAACCTTGTTGAAAAGCACGTTCCGCGTACCGGCGTCGATGAAGAACTCCGAAAAAATCGCCCTGCGCTTCGGCGGTTTCGGCGGCTGGGGAAGGGTGTACGTCAACGGAAAGGATGTGGGCTACGGCCTGGCCGAATCGACGCCGTTCGAGGTGGACGTGACGGATGTCGTGAAGCGCGAAGGCGATAACGATCTGCTGATCTGCGTGACGGCGTCCTGGACGAAATACTGCGGCAGCCTGCTGAGGCGACACCTGATTACGCAGGACCACTGGTGGTGGTCGAACATGGGATTGTGGAAGGACAGCTGGATTCTCGCGCGCCCGGCGGTGCGGACGGAAAGCGTCTATATCCGAACTTCAACAAGAAAGATGGAATTGTCCGTCGCGACCCGTTTGGAGAACGATAGCAAATCTAAGATAACCGTTAAGATCAACTCAAAAGTACTCGACCGGAACACGCCCGTGTTATTCCTTCCAGGTCAACAGGCGGACATCGCGCCGGGTCAGAAAACAACCGTCGATCAAACCGTTTTCTGGAAGGACGCCCGTCTCTGGTCGCCGGCCGATCCTTACCTGTACATACTCGAAACGACGATCGTGAAGGACGGTAAGGTGATCGGCGAAAACGGCGCGGATGAGAAAATGGACCCCGCGGCGCCGAACCTTCTCAAATTCATCCGCAATGGCGGACGGATTCTGCAACTGGCGCAATCGAAGTGGACCTATTGGTTACCGAGCGTCGCGAAGCTCGAATCGTATCCCGCCAGTTACACGTTCCCGCAGGCGAAGGGAAATCCGGTCTTCGCGAACCTCACCGAAAGCGACCTGTGCAACTGGGACGGCGGGCGCGGCGAGACCTGTTCGATGGTTCTGTCCAAACCCGAAAAGGGCGCGTGGAAAAATCTCGCCGACGTCGGCGAGATGATGAAGCTGAGCGTGCTGGCGGAAATTCCCGACGCGAAGGGAAGTGTTTTGCTGTGTCAGTACGACCTTTGTCCGCGAGTCGGGACGCAGCCCGTGCCGACGCGCCTGCTGGCGAATTTGCTGACGTACGCGAATCGCCCTGCCGACGCGCCGAAAAAGGTGGCGTTTCTGGCGTCCCCGGAGCAGTTGAAACGTTGGGAGGAAAACCTCGGCCTGCTGCCCGACGTGACCGACTGGGCTGACGTGGATTCCTGCGCCGCCGCCGTTGTCGCGCCGGAAACGACGCTTTCGCCGCCGCGGATCGCCAAACTCGAAGCACTGGCGGATAAGGGCGCGACGGTGTTGTTCATCGCCGACAAACCCGAGTCGGTGGCGGGACTGACCGACGCGCCGAAGCTGGAGAAATACATACCCGACCCCCGGCCGAAGGAACGGCAGAAGGAATTCTGCCGGCTGTACCTGGGCGCGTCGTCCGGTCCGATGGGCATGGTCGTCAAAACCGACTATGACGTGCTGGACGGTGTGAACAACGCCGACCTGTGTTGGCGAACCTTCGGCGGGTGGGGTTGGCTGGAGCAGGACGACAGCGCCGTCGCCGATTATATGATTCTGTGCGATGAAACCTGGCGGCCGGTGACGCTGCCTTACGCGATGGCGGAAAAGAAGGCCGGCAAGGGCAGGATCGTTCTGACGACCCTGAAAGACGGCGACAAAAAGGGAAACTGGTTACCGAATATGTCGAGGCTTTGGGGGAATGTGTTTGTGAATCTGGGCGCGACGCTGAAGGACAGCCAGGCCGCCAAGTTGCAGAAAGGCGGATTCACCTGCATCGGCCTGGCGCCGTTCGCCAACGCGGCGTTGCGGGACGATGCCGCCGGCGACGGTAAGGGCGGCTGGGCCGACCAGGGGGGCAACGACCTGCGACACTTCGTCGGCGGCAGGCAGGTTCTGAATAACGTGCCGTTTCTGATCCCCAAAGCCGAGAACAACAAGGGCAAGGTGGCCGTCGCGTTGGCGTCCAAACACGTGAAAATTCCCTATCCCCAAAAGATCGAACGGATTCCGTTGGGGAACAAGCGGTACTCGCGCCTGTATTTCCTGCACACTTCGGCCTGGTGCAGCGGCAAGCTGGCGACGTATAGGATCAAGTACGAGAAGATCTACGAGATCGAGCAGGACATTCCCATCGTCGCGGGTGAGAGAGTCATGGACTGGTGGGCCGCCGGCGACGGCAAGGATTGCAAAGTCGCCTGGAAAGGCCCGGGCGGAGAGAAAGCCCTCGTCGGGCTGTACATCACCGTCTGGGAAAATCCATATCCGAAGATGCCGTTGCAGTTTCTGGATATGATTTCCGAAAACAACGGCGCGCTGTTCCTGCTGGGAATCACCGGGCAGGAATAAAACAGAATGTGTCTTTTCGTATGGGGATTCATGTGCAATTTTTTGTTGGATCATTGTGATATAATTTTTCTCAGGAAATAGGTAGTCTTTGTTTTCTTATTTTGAAATGTTGTTCCACATGCATGGAAAGGCATTGATTCATGAAATATGATGTTCCTTTTGAACCGACGTGGGAATCGTTGACGACGTACACGTGTCCGGAATGGTTTCGGGACGCGAAGTTCGGCGTCTGGGCGCACTGGGGGCCTCAGTCGGTTCCGAGGATCGGCGACTGGTACGCGCGGAACCTGTACCTGGAGGATCATCCCCAGGGGATTCATCATCGCCGCGTGTACGGCCATCCGTCGAAAGTCGGCTGGAAGGACATGGTGAAGCTCTGGAAGGCGGAGAACTTCAACCCCGAGGCGCTGATTGAGAAATACAAATCCTGCGGCGCGAAATATTTTTCCGCCTGCGCCGCGCATAGCGACAACTTCGACTGCTGGAATTCGAAACACCACGCCTGGAACAGCGTGAAAGTCGGTCCGAAAAAAGACATCGTCGGGCTGTGGGCCAAGGCGACCCGCGCGGCGGGGTTGCGGTTCGGCGTGACGGAACACAACGGAAGATCGTACAGCTGGTTCAACACGAACAAGGGCGCGGACAAAACCGGCCCCTACGCCGGCGTGCCGTACGACGGGAGCGATCCGGAGTACGTCGATTTCTACTCCCCGCCCCATGATGACACGAGCTGCAATTATCCGCTGAATCCTTCCGAGGAATTCAAGGAAAGCTGGCGGAAACGGACGATGGATTTGATCGATCAGTACGATCCCGATCTGCTGTATACCGACGGCGGGGTGCCGTTCGGTGAAATCGGCAGGGAGGTGATACTTCCCAGGATTTAAAAAACTCCTCCCCATAGTATGAGGTAACCGGATGATGAAACTCGGAATTCATGCCTATGCGTGGTGCTCGCGGTGGGACCATTCCGCGCTCGATCTGATCGATCGCGTCAAGACGATGGGGCTGGATTTCATCGAGATTCCGCTGATGTGCCTGGACGTCTTCGACGCGCCGGCTGTCAGGAATCGTCTCCAATCGGTCGGACTGGCGGCGGTGACCTCCACCGTGCTTCTCGGCGACACGGACATCACCAGCGAGGACGCGGCGATTCGCGCCAAGGGTGTCGAATATCTCAAAGCCTGCGTGGAAGCGTCTCACGCCATCGGGGCGGAGAGTTTTTCCGGCGTGATTTACTCGCGGCACGTCGGTTCCTTGCCGTCGAGGCCGACGGAAAAACACTGGAACTACGCCGCGGACGGTCTTCGTCCCGTCGCGCAACTCGCCAACCAGGCTGGTCTGCCGATCGGCCTGGAGCCCGTGAATCGGTATGAAACGTTCCTGGTCAACACGTGCGAGCAGGCGCGGCGGCTGATCGACATGATCGGCGGGGACAACGTCAAAATCCATCTCGACACGTATCACATGAACATCGAGGAGAAGAGTTTTTACGAAGCGACGAAACGGGCGGGGGATCAGTTGATTCACTATCACCTGTGCGAAAACGACCGGGGGATTCCCGGAACGGGATTGGTGGACTGGGACGGCATCTTCCGGGCGCTGGCGGAGATGAACTACCGTGGGCACGCCGCGCTGGAGAGTTTCGTGGACTGCACGGACAACATGAACACGTGGGTCTGGCGGCAGCTCGCGCCCAGCGGTGACGATCTCCTGCGGGAGGGAGTGGCGTTCATTCGCCGGAAGCAAAAGGAATACAACCTGGTATAAGACGCCAGACGGCCCGGTGGGTCGTGGGAGAAGGTGGAAGAATGATGCAACGGTTTCTCTTGATCGTTGAGTCATTCCTGTCAATCGCGCGGAAAAATCATCATATGAGTAAATCAAATACGGCGTTTGTCGTTACTTCTCCGCGAATTTCGCTGGAGCTTTCCTTATTGGGAGAGATTACGGCTGTCGTTTTGGGCGAACGGAAGATTCGCCGGAATCTTACCGGCTTGACGTGTCTTGCCGCGGAGGAAGGAACCCGGAACGTCACCAGCCGGGTTTTGAGCAATGGCGGCGTGGAATTTCAACGAATCCTCACCGTGGAAAACCACGAGTGTGAACTGACGGAACGTTTCACGCCCACCGAAACCAGCATTCGATGGGAAATCGAGATTCAAGGCCTGGCGGCTCCGTGGAGCACCGCCGTTTGCACCCGACTCACCTGGCCCGACGCGAACAACGCGAAATTCTGGACGACGTGGGGAGACCGGCGATATTCCAGAGCGTTTCCCGATAAACAAAGCGCCGATTTGAGCTGGGACGATCCGCTGCAGGCGGAGCCGTTCCGGGAATATGAACTGACGTACGGAGGACATTGCTACACCGCCGGCGGGTTTGCGATTCCCATCGCGACGGTCATGGAGGAATCGCGGGATTTGGGATTCAGCCTGGTTTTGTCACCGGAGGATACCTTGCTGGGGATGCGTTTGTTTGTGGATGAATCGGGACGAATCGAATTTTCGCGGCATCATCATCGTATTTCCCGGGAGCATCCGGTTCGTTTCACCATGGACCTGACCACCCATGAAGCCGACTGGCGGCCCGGTTTGGCGTGGACGGTCGAACGTTATCCCCAATTCTTCCAGCCCGTTAATCCAAAGACGTATGACATCGCCGGATGCGGGGCGTATTCGACGTATGAAGGCCCGTTGGAGGCCGAGAAACTCAAGTCCATGGGCTTTCACGTGAACTGGAAGGCGAGTTTCGATTTTCCCTACATGGGCATGTTCCTGCCGCCGACGCAATCGGACGACGAGGAATGGAAAAGTTTCCAGGGACGATTCACGTCGATTTCCCACCTGCGCGAATATTCCCGCAAAATGAAAGAGATGGGATTCGACGTTTTCAATTACTTCAACACGACGGAATTCGGCACGGAAATTCAATTCCCTCCCGCCGACGACGTGCTTCAGCCGGACGCGGATTCCGATCCGAACCTGTGGAACGATCCCAACGCGTTTCTGTATAACCGACTCGCCGACGCGATACTGTACGGCACGAACGATCATATGTTCGTCAGTTGGCGTCACTGCGCCGTTTTGGATCCGGGCGAACCGGTGTACCAGGAATACCTGCTGGCCCAGGCGCGGCGTCACATCGAAAAATTCCCCGATTCCCGCGGGATCGCCATCGATCGTCTGGACTGGCTGCTGAAATTCAATCGTCGTCGGGATGACGGCGTCAGTTGGGTCAGCCGGGATACAAACGATCCCGCCGTCCACGAACATGCTATCGGCGAGGATGTGGAGCTCGCGGATTCCCCCGTCCGCGACGGTCATCCGGCGCGGTCGGTGATGCTCGGTTGGCTTGCGTTGATGCGAAAACTCGGGCCGTTGATGCACGACGCCGGCAAGGTGATCTATTGCAACCCGCACACGAAACGGCCTGAGATGATGGAACATATCGACGGCATCTTCGACGAGATGGGACATTACGGATTCAATCTGAATCTCTCGTCCTTCCTGGGATTATATAAACCCGTGATCTGCTGGGCGGATGAGAATAAGGATATTCTCCAGAGCCCGGAAGCGTTCTTTCAGCGACATCTGTATATGGGCGCGTTTCCGATGGCGCCGTTTCCGGGCAACGATCATTCCGTCCGTCCCGGAGAGGAAGTGGAGCGGTATTTCCTGGACTACGGGCCGATGCTCAACGCGCTGCGAGGCAGGAAATGGATTCTTCAGCCGCACGTGATCGAAGTGAAGGACAACCTTGCCAAAGCGAACGTGTTCACCGTTCCGGACGGATTGATTATTCCGGTGATGTTCGGTGGCGAGTGTGATCGCGTGGAGATTCTTCTTTGGAACTTCCGAAACGTTTTTCCTTCCCAGGAATGTAACTTTGATGTGATCCTGCCCGGTGAGGATACCTGGGTTTCCCTGGATGGCCGACAAACCGAAGAAGGAATCCTTCTGGACGTTCCGCTTCGGAAAGGTTGTGCCATGGTTCGTTGTTTCAACTGATCCATTCGGTTCACGGCACGCGGATTCGATTTTGCTGCCGAAACTGTCTCGGACTCATGCCCGTGATGCTCTTGAAGGTTCGTGACAGGTGAAACGCGTCCGTGAAGCCCAACTGTCGGGCCGTCGCTTCGAGTGTCGCGTCCGTGTTCCACAGGATATCCCGTGCGCGTTCCACGCGCCGGCGCAGGACGTATCGGATCGGCGACAGGCCGAATCGTTTCGCGAACACGTGGGAAAAGTACGTCGGTTCCAGGTTCGCTTTCCGCGCCAGATCCGCCAGCCGGAGGGGATGGTGCAGGCCGGCTTCGATACACTGGAAGACGGACTCGAAACGGCGAATATCCCGCGTTCGTTCTCGACGTTCGTGCGGTTCCCCGGCGGCCTGGAAGGGCGCGAGCAATTGCAGCAGCAACCCCGGGATTTCCAGGGAATCCGACGGGCCGTTTTGAAACACCTCGCGAAGTCGTCGCACCTGATTTCGGACCTTCTCCAGCCGGTCGGGTTTCAGATCGTACGGACCGCCCAGAAATTCGAACAGATCCAGATTCCCCCACAGCACGGCTGTGAAGTGGACGTATTCAATCGTCGCCCGATGGGGACAGTGCAGGCGATACGGAACATTGGCGGGGATCACGTGCAGGTGTCCTTTCTGGAGATGCCACTGCCGGTTGTGATGTTCCACCGACGCCCGCCCGGTAGTTAACCAATACAGCCGGCCGTACGTGTCGCAATGCCCCGTCCCGCCGCCCCAGTCCGGACGAACGTGTCCCACATCCGCGATGAAAACCTTCGTGCGCAACGTGTCCTGAAATTCCCACATAAACACAAAATTATACATGTTTTTGACAATCGAATCTATGGCTATATTTATGATATCAAGGATAATTTTAGAAAGATGTTCATGGACACAAAATATATACATATAAAGGATAGGTCATAATGAACGTTTCTCCTTGCGACATCGAAATTCTGCAACGTCTCGGTGAACAGTATGCAAAGGAGGCCTTGCAACCCATGCACGCCGAACGGATGGAACTCTGGCGAAAACTCAACGACCTGGAATCCGTCAGGCCGATGGTGTGGCTGTACGAAATTCCGTGGCATGAAATGAACGTGGACGACGAACTGACCCTCCGATGCGAGGACGCCTATTGCCGCGAGATCGAGCGGGAACTGCGACGCGAGTTGTATCGATGCGAACACATTCCGGGCGATATGGTCATGCCGCCGCACATCGCCTGCCGGAAGGTCTGGGGATATAAAGGCCCGAGGTTCGGCATCGACATTGAGGAAGAAATTCTTCCCGGCGATCCGACAAGTGACGTGGTCGCGCATAAATACATCTCGCAAATCTCCGAACCGGGGGATCTGGAGAAGATCAAAACCCCCAAGGTATATTACGACGCGGAATTGACGAAAACCCGCCATGAGTTTTTACGTGACGTTTTCGACGGTATCCTGCCGGTGGTAGTGGCGGGGGTAAGTAGTTACGGCCTGCTTTGCCCGGCCGACAACGTGTTCATGTGGTGGGGATTGCAGCAGGCGATGATGGACCTGATCCTGAAACCGGACATGATGAAGGAGGCGATCCGCCGGACCGCACGGGCGTACATGAGCGAACTGGACCAGATCGAGGAGTTGGGCCTGCTGGACTGGAAGAACACGATGATCAAAACCGGTTCCGGGGGGTATTGCTACTGCAAGGAATTACCCGGTGAGGGGTATGATCCGCGGCACGTCACGCCGTCCGACATGTGGGGCGGCGCCGCGGCGCAGATCTTCGCGGAAATCTCGCCTGAAATGCACTGGGAATTCGTTCTGCAGTACGAGTTGCCACTACTGAAGCGTTTCGGGATGACGTATTACGGCTGTTGCGAACCGCTGCACAACAAGATCGACATGCTGCGGAAGATTCCCAACCTGCGGAAGATTTCCATCAGTCCGCGGGCCGACGCGCAAAAAGCGGCGAAACAGATCGGACGCGATTACGTGATTTCGCTCAAGCCCAATCCCGCGATTCTCGCGGAGAACCGATGGCGGCCTGAAGAAGCCCGAAAGGTATTGCGCGAAAACCTGGAACGAACCCGCGGCTGTAATGTGGAAATCATCATGAAGGACATTTCCACGGTCCGTTACGAACCGCGGCGGTTATGGGAATGGGTGGACATCGCCGGCGATTTGGCGAAGGAATTCGCGCCATAATATTCTAACATTGGATAGCTGTCATCTCCTAAGAGCCTGTATGAAAACGTTCTTTCATGTGGCTTGGGCCTCAGGCCCAAGCGTCCCAGGGGCATCTTGCCCCTGCAAGATGGGGATATTCACGGGCAAGATGTCCGTGAGACCCTTGGACAAGATGTCCAAGCCACGTTTTCATACAGGCTCTAAGGGTCCCCTACGGACGGCAGCCATATCACCGGCCTGGCGTTCGACGCGATTCCCGAACCGACGACGTTGTGTCTGCCGGCGTTTTCCGGCGTGTGGATCGCGAAAAACGACGACAATAAACGGATGTTGTGGTATACTGAAGCAATCCCCTCGGTTCATGGAACCGTGGGAGAGAATAGAGGCGAGGGCGACGGGATTCCGTCGTCCTCGTTTTTTCCCGTTACAGGCTCCAGAAAATCGTTCCCCAGATGACGACGGTGCAGACGATCGCGCCGATGAGGACGCCGGCGGTTTGGGCGCCCGTCGTGGATTCGGGCAGCGTATCCAGGAGGGATTGGTGGAACCGCCCCAGCATGCCCACGCAGCGGAACTGGATGGCCATGATGGTGTGGTAGACCACGCTGATGAAGAATCCCACCACGCCCCACAGCAGCAGGAGCAGGAGAAACGCGCTGAATCCCGAGCTGCCCGCCACGAGCGCCAATCCCGCCGTGAGATACAGCATCACGATGCCCAGGATCGCCAGGCCGCCCACGACGCCCCACAGCAACAGCATCAACCAAAGCGTCGCCAGTCGGCCCGGGATTTTCAACGCCGTCCGCAGAGTCCATCCCACGTCGAACATGCGCCGGTCGTTTGAAAACGCCCAGACCAGCAGCGCCAGGGGAAGCAGCGGAATCGTGACGATTGGAAGCAGATACACGCAGAACAACCCCATCCCCTGCAGGCCGGTGACGAACAATTCCTTCATGTCGAATTCCGGCACGTCCGGCGCCTGGTTGACCCCCTCCAGGGAGCTGATGGCGCAGTCCAGGTAAAAGCGCAGGAAATATCCGCTGATGACCAGGTTCCCCGCCAGCGTCACGAGAACGACAATCGCTATACCGATGAATCCGAAGAAGATCAACCATTCGAAGAACCCGCGAATCATCCCCACCGCCATCGTCAGTCCGATGGAATAGATCACCAGTTTCGTCAGGCTCGCCAGGTTGCTCAGGCCGTACGCCGGCGCCTTGAGACATTCCCCCACAAACGCGCCGTTGGCTTCCCTCGAGACGAACACCGGCGCGGGCGTCGGCGGGGCGCCCATGGCCGCGGGATTCACCCAGCCGCATTGCCCGCAAAGCGTCGCTTTGGAAGGCAGCATGGTTCCGCAGTCTCCGCAGACCACGCCTTCCGGTTTCGCCGGGGGGGCCAGGGGAATCGGTTCGGGTTCGGCGGCGCCGGGGATGGTCTGGGGCGTTTTACAAATGGGACAACGGGCTTTGCGTCCTTCGGTGCCGTCCGGCGCCTTGACGATTTGCCGGCAATCGGGATTGCAACAGCGAAACGAAATCGGCATGGGATACTCCCTCGAAATTGATTTTTTCACCACGGAGACACGGAGATCACGGAGGTGTTCTCCGTGACCTCCGTGTCTCTGTGGTCAATGAAAACAAAAAGACCCGCTCACCTCCTTGTGAGCAGGTCCATGAATCATCCCTGACGAATGAAGCCAATCCGGCGCCGTCCGGGTGGCGTATTGCCAAGCAATTCTCGATCCCTCCAACCTCGGCCCTCCGGCACGAAGCTGAATCATCGAACTGCCCAGCGTTTATCCTCACGTACCATCCATACTGTCCATGCATCCATCCGTGGGCGCCAATAGGTAAGATTTCTCGTGGCGCCTTCAAGCGAGAAGACTCGCTTGAAGGCGCCACGATAGGTTCTATCCGATTTGTTCGTTCAGTAATTCCACCAGCTCTTCCGCCGGCATGGATTTCGCGCCGGCCGGCGAAGTCCAGACGACATCTTCGCCGCGGGAGAGCAGAATTTCAAGTCGCTGGACGGCCAATACCGCCGAACTATGGTTCTTTCCCATGAATCGCCCGATTTCCGGGAAACTCATCCGCGTATGCCGCCGCGCCAGGTACATGGCGATCATGCGGGCGGTCGAAACCGTTCGCGTCCGGCGGGACGAATGCAGATCCGCGGGGGTGACGCCGAAAAACGTCGCGACGACGGATTCGATATCCCCCAGCGTCACGGCGCTGTCGGCGCGGGCGAGATGGTCCGCCAGCGCGTCGCGGGCCTGATCGAGGGTGATCGTTCCGCCCTCCAGCGCCGCCAAGGCCGAGAGCTTCACCAGCGTGCCTTCCATCTCGCGCACCGACCCGCGAATGTGTTTCGTGAGGTAATCTTCGACGTCGGGGGGCAGTTTCAGGCGCATCGCGTCGGATTTCCCGCGAAGAATGCTCAGCCGCGTCTGGCGGTCGGGGGTGTCGATCTTGACGACCATTCCCGCGAGGAAGCGGCTGACGAGTTGCTCGTTCAGGTCGCCGACCAGGCGCGGGTGTGCGTCGGACGCCAGCAGAATCCGCTTTCCCGCCGATTCGATGGCGTTGAAGGTGTGGAGGAATTCTTCCTGCGTGGCGCGTTTGGCGGCCAGGAAGTGAACGTCGTCAATCGCCAGGAGGTCGAGGTTTCGATAGCGGTCGCGGAATTCCTTGCTGCGCTTGGATCGAACGGACGTGACGAATTCATTGGTGAATTGCTCGCCGGTGACGTAGCGCCAGCGGATGGGTTGGTTTCGGTGGTTCTGACGCGTCAGGGCGGCGCAGATTCCCTGGAGCAGGTGCGTTTTGCCCACTCCGCAGGCGCCGTGGACGAACAACTGGGTGAACTGGCGGTTCGTTCCTTCCGCGGCGGTCAGGGCGGCGGAGTAGGCCAGGCGATTGCTCGGTCCGACGATGAAGTCCTCCAGCGAGTGTTTCAGGCGGTTGACCGTCGGGGCGGTTTCCCGCGGACGGTCCTGTCCCTGGGCGGCGCGGGAAACGATCTGGGCCTGGAGGTCCAGGTCCCGTTTGCGGCAGCGTCCGGTTAAGTTCGGATCGATCGCCACGACCACGGGCAGTTTTTTCGAGACGTGCTCCTCGGCGCTGGCGGACAGGTCGCTGGTGTAGTGCTGTTCGATCCAGTTGGCGGTGAAGGGGTTGGGAACGGTGACCTGAATCCGGTCTTCCTGAAGCATGACATCGGCGCCGTGTTTGAACCAGGCGTTGTATTTTTGCGGGCCGATTCGATGCTGCAACGACGCGAGAATGTTTCGCATCACATCTTTCTCAGCGCATACGGATTCCACAGAAGGTGTCATACTTTTTCCTTACGTCACGTTACCATGCACGCCCTTGCCGGTTCGTCCCCGAGTAGCAGCGTTCGGGTTGACCTCGTGGCCTCGAAGTGAATACGGCCCTCTCAAGCACCACGCTCCTAACAGCGTGATCCAAATGTACTGACCCGGAAATACCGCGTCAATCACAAAGCGGCGTTTTTCTTATCCACACGGCCCAACACTTGGACGTTCCGTTGGTTGGAGCAAAAAAAAAACTTTCATCCACACGTTATTCACATCCGGTGGACACGCCGTTTCGCGTCGCGAACAGAAGCGTTCTTTGTGGAATTTTTTCAAAAAAAGCCAATAAATTCCTTGTTTTTTTCATGGCGTTTCGGTTGGAAGCGGATCGCGGCGAAGATTCGTTTTTCCACGTCAATTGTTGTTTCGCCGCTTGAACGGCGCGCGCTTCGTCGATACGATACGTCTCCGTTGTTTGCCGGCGGATTCGAGAGGATCCTGAGGAAAGGATAGGACGTTCATGGACCCGCGCAAAGACTTTTTTGACGCACTGGCCGACGGTTGGGACGAGGAAGAACCCTCCGCCCGGGAGATGGCCGCCCGACTGGCGGAACAGGCCGATCTGTTGAAGTTGCACCCCGGCGAATCGCTGCTGGAAGTCGGCTGCGGTACCGGGAAAACCACCGCGTATCTCGCCGGGGTCGTCGCGCCGGGGCGCGTGACAGCCGTCGATTTTTCCCCCGCGATGATCGAACGGGCGCGATCCAAGGGAATCGACGCCGCGTTCGCCTGCCTGGACGTCTGCTCGGACGACCTGGGCGAAGAACGATACGACGTGATCCTCTGCTTTCACAGCTTTCCGCATTTCCGCGACCAGTCCGCCGCGCTGGAACGCTTCGCCCGCGCGGTAAAACCCCACGGGCGATTGATCGTGATGCACCTGGCCGGGAGCGAACACATCAACCACTTTCACGCGTCGCTCGAGGGTGCGGTCGGCGGGGATATGCTCCCCGTCGGGGAGCAATGGACGCCGCTGCTTCAAAAAGCGGGCTGGGAAGCGACGAGGCACATCGACCGCGAAAACCTGTTTTTCCTGGAAGCGGCGCGGGAAGAAGACCGCGAAACGTAGTAAGGGATTTCGTGATAAAGAACATCGCGAAACGTTTCGATTTGTCTCAGAGCCTGTATGAAAACGTTCTTTCATGTGGCTTGGACCTCTGGCCCAAGCGTCCCAGGGGCATCTTGCCCCTGCAAGATGGGGATATTCACGGGCAAGATGCCCGTGAGACACTTGGACAAGATGTCCAAGCCACGTTTTCATACAGGCTCTCACGCGAACAGCGCCGTTCCGATGCGGACGAGGGTGGCGCCTTCTTCGACCGCCTGGGGGTAATCGATGCTCATGCCCATGGACAGGTGGCGGAAGGAATCGCCTCCGACGCGGTTTTTTTTCATATCCTCGAACAATTCCCGCAGGCGGCGGAAGGCGGCGCGGCTTGGCTCGGGGTCTTCCGTCATCGGGCCCATGGTCATCAGTCCCGCCAGGCGGATGCGCGGAAGGGTGGTGATCAGTTCGGCAAGGTGTTCCGACGCGCCGACGGCGCAGCCGAACTTCCGCGATTCCCGCGAACAGTTCACCTGAAGCAGCACGTCCATCGTTCGGTGCATCTGTTCGGCCCGGTGGCTGAGCTCCTCCGCGAGGCGCAGCGAATCCACGGAATGGATCATGGACGTCCACTCCAGGGCGCCCTTGACCTTGTTTCGCTGAAGATGTCCCACCATGTGCCAACGCACCGGGCGGGGCAGCTCGTTGCGACGGCGCTGAAGATAGGCGTTCAGTTCCCCGGCGCGGAGCACGAGTTGCTGGATGCGGTTTTCCCCCAGTTCCGTCACGCCGGCGTCCAGGAGATTCTTGATCGTATCCAGATCGACCGATTTGGTGACGGCCACGATGGTGACGTCTTTGGGATTGCGGCTGGATTTCGCGCAGGCTTCGGCGATCCGTTGTCGAATTTCCCCCAGGTTTTTTTCAATCCGTTTTCGCGTGACAGCCATGATCGTTACTCCGGCAGATTTCTCTGGTCATAATACGAACGCAGAAGATGGTCCGCGTCGTACAGCATCAGTTTCGCGTCGTCGCCGGCGGCCTGGACCAGCGCCTCGTACTGCTCTTTCTGTTCGTCGTATTCATATCCCATCACCACCAGGATCAGCCGCGCCTTCGCCGAGGCGATTCGTTCGCCCAGGATTTTGGGATCGGAAAGGTCGGTGTTTCGCACGAACAGCACGAGCGTTTTGGGTTTGAGCGACAGCGCCGTTTCGACGGCCGCGTTGAGATCCGACGCCCCGCCGATCTCGACGGGAGCGTTTTCGGGGTCTTCGTCGAAATTCGATTGCAACAAAGGCCTCAGGATTTTTTCCCCGGACTCTCCGCCGGAGAATATTTTTTTCCCGATATACAGAGGATGTTCTTCGCCGGCCAACACCACGCCGAACGTTCCGCCGGCGCCCAGCGAGAGCACCGATGCCCGCACGGCGTCGCGACAATAGAGATACAAATCTCCCATGGAGTCGCCGCCGTCGATCAGGTAGACCACGGGGATGGCGATGCTCACGTTCTGACAAACCTTCGGTCCGCCCTGACCGACGAGGAACGGATTGGGAAGCTCCTCGTCCGCCGCGGGCGCCTGATCGGGCAAATAGGCCGCGTTGTCGTCGTCGCTGGAAGGTCCGGAGAACACCCGCACGCCGAGATAGACGCTGGCGCCTCCGACCACCACGAGAATACCGATTAAAATCAGCGAGACGATCCCCTGGAGGAACACCGGGTTGGCGGTCGGGATCGCGGCGATCTGCTCGGGGGTTAAGCGACTTTCGTCGACGGGGGCGCTTTCGATCAGTTCGGTTCTGGCGCCGGCACGGTCAGGCCGATGCGCCGGGACGGGACGCCCGGGTTTGTGAGGCACTTTCGGGACGCCGGGTTTTTCGATCACCGTCGGTCCCGCGGGACGCGCAGGACGGGGCGTTCCCGGCGCCCCGACGATGGGACGCGAACCGGTGGTGTGTTTCAATCCCGAACCCACGACGGTTTTGGGGCGGGGAGAATCGGGACGTTCGGGACGCCCGACCGGCCGACTGGGCCGGGCGACTCCTTCCGCGGCGAGCGCCAGTTCCGGAACCTGCACGATCATTTTGCAATACGGGCAGCGACACATGCTCCCCGCGAAGGCTTCATCCACGGATATTTTCTTCTGACATTGACTGCATCGAACCTTCAAAGCCATACCTGTCGCGTGCTCCTTGCATTTCAAACGACCGGACTCAGGCAGCCGCATCCCAGGACGCGGCTGGGAGAATGAAACGACGTCCAACACGACGTTATCCCGCCGCAGACTACCGATCATATACCTACACACTACGCCAAATCCCCCGTGAACACCAATAGAATTTTCACTACGAGACGTTGGTGCGTTGGTGGTATCCGACAAATATATTCCTATCATCGGGTGCCGTGGTTCGCGGAGCGCAGCGGAGCAACCACGCGACTCGTTAAACGTGGTTGCTCCGCTGCGCTCCGCGAACCACGGCACCCGGCTATCAATACATAAAAAAAACGCGGCGGGACGAATTCCCGCCGCGCGATTGCTTTTGGCAGCGCGTGTTATTTCCCCGAGCGGAGGGTGTGGGGTTCGAGTTCTTTCCGCAGCAGGTCGATCAGGCGGTCGAATTCCCGGCGGTTGTTTTCGTTGAGTTCCGAAAGCGCTTCATGGGCGTGCAGCACCCGGTGCTGATGGTCCCGGTCGGAGAAATTCCCGTACAGCACCGGCGTCATGTCCGCCGGAACGTGCGTGTCCGTTTGGCGAATGTGTTCCAAAACCCGCGTCATGCCCAGCTCCCGGAATAATTCCAGAATTCCGTCGGGCACGTGCTGGAGGAACAGGGGCATGTCCTCCTCCTCCGACTGGTTGACGAGTTCCTGCAGGGTTCCCAGGAACGTGCTGTCGAGATATTCGCAGTACGACAGGTCAATCGTCAACGAACGGTCGGGACAGAGTTCCTGGAGGCAGACTTCGAAGAAATCCGCCGAGTGCGTCCAGCAGCCGCGCCCGTTGAGGGAAATGACCGTTCCGTGTTGATCCTGCCCGATGTGCAACCCCGGGCAAGTCGTCAGCGGCGGTTCGACGGACCCCTCGGTGTCCGACAGGCCGTTGTCCACGCTCGACGTGGTTTCTCCGACGGAGAGCATCACCATGGTGATATCGTCTTCCTGCCCGTATCCGCGACGACGATCCCCCGCCGCGTCCAGCAGACGGTGAAGGGCCGAGGGACTGTCCCCCGTGTGGGATACGATCAGGTTGGCGAGGCATTCGGGCGTCAGGGCGTGTTGCATATCCGGGCACGTGAACAGCCCGTCCGAATACAGCAGCAGGCGGTCGTCGTTTTCCAGGGAAATCACGTTTTGTCGATAGAGGGCGTTTTCCTGGAGTCCCAACGCCGGGGCGTCGCCGTTGAGAATCTCGAACGAACCGTCCGCCCGACACAATAGCGTCGGGGGATGTCCCGCCGACGCGAGCGTGACGTGCTCACCGTCCGGTTCCACCAGGGCGTAGATGGCGGTCACGAACAATCCCGGCGCCTTGCATTCCTCCCGCAGACATCGGTTGACGACTTCCAGAACCTTCTCCGGGGGGAAGGGTTGTTCGGCGACGTCGTCCCAGAGGGGAACGCGATGTTTGAACAGCACCGCCAGCATCGCGGCGCTCAGTCCGTGTCCCGCCGCGTCGGCGACGTACACCGCCAGGTGCCCGCTGGGCAGGGAAATCAGGTCATAGACGTCCCCGCCGACGATGTGGCTGGGACGGTAGACGGTGTTGACGGCCACGCGATCCATCTCCGGGGCGCGTAAGGGAAGCAGCGCCCGCTGGATCAGTTCCGCGCGGCGCAGGTCCGCGTCGATGGTCTCCTGCTGACTGGTCAGAATCCGGCAGGCTTCCTGCAGATGCACGACCTGTTCGGCCAGTTGGAGATTCCGTTCCTCGATATCCTCCAGGAGCTGTTCGCGGTCCATTTCCAGGCGGCGCTGGCGGACGGCGTTGCGAACGGTGATGATCAATTCATCCACGTTCTGGATGGGTTTGGCGATGTAATCGAACGCCCCCAGATGAATCGCCTGGACGGCTTCCTCGAATCCCCCGGCCCCGGAGAGGATGATCCAGGCGGCGGAGTTATTCTCGTCCTTGGCCCAGCGAAGCAGCGTCATACCGTCCATCCGCGGCATGGTCAGGTCCATAATCACCACGTCGATATCCCGCATGCTGAGGATTTCCTGGGCCTGCAGGCCGTCGACCGCGTCGATACATTCGCACTCGTAACGTCCCTTTAAGATGCTCCGAAGGAGCATACGGACAGCCGGCTCGTCATCCACAAGAAGGATGCGAGGAAGATATCGGTTCATCGATACGTCGTCCGGCATCGGCGTACCTTTCGTCTACAAACCATCCCCTATAGGGCAGGGGGGTCCCATACCACCCATGTGTCTATCTAATTGTAGGTTCGGAATCAGGGGGAAAAAAATTCTTCCCAAAAAAAACTCCACCCCTCCCCCACCGGGGGAGGGCAGAGAGAGGGGAATCCCCTACAAAGATGGGGGTGGTAGCCGGTAGCCGTTTGATTACCGATTCCTGACTACCGGCTACGGACAACCACCACGCCGTTTTTCCGCCAGGTCGATCGCCAGGTGGATCGCGGCGACCAGGCTGGAGGGGTTGGCGCGGAACTTGCCGGCGATGTCGAAGGCGGTTCCGTGGTCCGGGCTGGTGCGGATGATCGGCAGGCCCAGCGTGACGTTGACCGCGTTTTCCCAGCCCAGCAGTTTAATCGGGATCAATCCCTGGTCGTGATACATCGCCACCACGCAGTCGAACTTCCCCTCCAGCGCCTTCAGGAAAATCGTGTCGCCCGGGAACGGGCCCGTCACGCGAATGCCCGCTTCGGTGGCCATCAGGATCGCCGGGGTGATGATCCGCTCCTCCTCGTCGCCGAT
>JAFGJE010000014.1 GCA_016929245.1 Phycisphaerae bacterium | reverse complement strand
TGAAGAACCTGAATCTCCTGGTGCGCCAGGCGGTGGAGGGGTTCATCACCGGCCTGCATAAAAGTCCGCACAAGGGATTTTCCGTCGAGTTTTCCGAGCATCGCGAATACACGCCCGGCGACGACCTGCGCCGACTCGACTGGGGCGCGTGGGGGCGGTCCGACCGCTACTACGTCAAGCAGTACGAGCAGGAAACGAACCTGCGGGCCTACGTCCTGCTGGACGCCAGCGCCTCGATGGACTACCGTCACACCGGCCCGATCACGAAATTCCAGTACGGCTGTTACCTCTCCGCGTGCCTGAGCTACCTCATGGCTCGCCAACAGGACGTCGTGGGGATGATCGCGTTCGACGAGGCCGTCCGCTTCCATCTGCCGCCCGGTTCCACGCCGGCGCACCTCGACCGATTATTCAAACAACTCGAAATTCTCCAGCCCGGCAGGGGAACCGCCATCGCGCCGACGTTTCATCAACTCGCGGACCGCATCGCCAAGCGCGGGCTGGTGATCGTGATTTCCGATTTGTACGACGACCCGGCGGAAATTCTCAAGGCCTTGCAGCACTTCGTTCACAAGCGCCACCAGGTGATCGTTTTCCACCTGCTGGACGAAGCGGAACTGACCTTCCCCTTCACGAAACGCGCCTCGTTCGTGGACCGCGAAACGAACCGGAGGATTCAGGTGGATCCAAACGACGTGGGCGAAACCTACCGCCGCGAGATGCAAAGCTTCCTCGAACGCTACCGATCCGAGTGCGGCGACCGGAACATCGACTATCACACCGTCACCACGAGCACGCCCTACGACCGCATGCTGCTGGACTACCTGGCCCGGAGAAGGAGGGTGCGATGAAATTGCGGATTGCGGAATTTGGATTGCGGATTGCGGATTGCGGATTGCGGATTGTGGATTGGAAAAAAACACAAAGAAAGATTTCCACATATCGTACGTTTTCCCCTTCTATGTGTATTCTTTTCAATCCGCATTCCGCAATCCGCAATCCGCAATCAGGATGGGGGGAGCAGCCATGACCTTTCTCACTCCGCTGATGCTCCTCGGCCTCGCGGCGGCGGGGATTCCGCTACTGCTGCATCTGCTGTCGCGCGTGCGGGCGAAGGAAGAGCCGTTTCCCACGCTGCGATTTCTGCGACAGTGCATGGAAAAAACCGCACGCCGGCGGCGGATCGAGAATTGGCTGTTGCTGCTGCTGCGATGCGGGGTCTTGGCGGTGCCGGCGTTGGCGCTGGCGGAGCCGATTTCCAAAGCGGCGGACTGGTTCGGCGGGGGGCAGGATGCGGCTGTGTTGCTTGTGGATAACAGTTATTCGATGGCTGTCGGCCGGGGAGAGCAAACGCGCCTGGGGAGGGCCAAGAGCGCCGCCGCCCGGGTGCTTTCCGACCGGGACGCGCCGGCGGACGTCTTGAGCACCCAACGAGCCGGCCGGTGGAGAAATGTAGACGCCGTTGGAATCGAGTATGGCGCGAACCGTCTCGCGGAGCGATTCGCGCGGGCGGTGGAATGGTCGGCGGATTCGTCCAATCCCAGGCGTTCGATCTACTATTTCGGCGATCTACAGCGGCGAAGCCTTCAGCCGTTGCTGGAATCGGATGTCCTGTCCGACGCGAGGGAGATGAAGCTGTTGTTCCTCGACGCCGCGCGCGGGGAGATCAACAACGTCGGAATCACGAATGTTTCGATCGTCGGGCCTCGCGTCGCCGACGCGACGGTGACGTTTCGCGTGACGATTGTCAACACCAGTCCTTCCGCCCGGCGGGTGGATGTGACGTTTCGCCCGGACGACGCGAAGGCCGCGCCCCGGAAGATCACGCAATCACTCGGCCCGGCGGGTCGGGACGACGCCGAAGCGACGCTGACGTTCACGCATCGGGTTTCCCAGCCCGGCTGGTCGCTGGGCGAAATCCGCATCGAGCAGGCGGACGACCTGCTCGTGGACAACCGTTGGCGATATTGCCTGGACGTCGCGCCGCACGTTCGGGCGCTGGTGGTGCACGGACCGAGCCAGGCCGACCCCGGCGAGATGCTGTCCCTGGCGCTGGACTGGCGCGACGAAACCCAGGCGGATCGCCCCTGGCCGATTCGCGTCACGAATATCGCGGCGGAGGAATTCACGGCTGGTATTTTGAATTCATTCCAGGCGGTGTTTTTCCGCGACGTGCCGACGTTCACGAAACAGACGGCGGCGGCGTTGGGGGAATTTGTCAGGAACGGCGGGACGGTGTGGTTTTTCCTTGGCCCGGAAGTCAACCTCGCCGACTACAACGCCCGTTTCAGCGAAACCAGCGCGGGATTGCTGCCCGGCGTGCTGGGCGAACCTTTCGGACAGGTCGGACCCGACGCCGACGTCCTGGCGGTGAAGGACGTGGCCGAGGACCATCCCTTGTTCGCGGGTTTGTTCGACGCGCCGGCGGACTACCGTACCACGCGAACGCGGCGGTACGTTTCGTTTCAGGCGCGATCCGGCGCGGCGCGAATCCTGATGACGCTCGAAAACGACGCGCCTTTGCTCGTGGAGCAAACCGTCGGCAAGGGCAAAACGCTCTGGTGCTTCACGACCGCCGATCCTCGCTGGGGGAACCTGCCCGCCCAGCCGATCTTCCTGCCGATGGTCGTGCGCGCGGCGACGCGGTCCGTGGAAACGCGGGCGGGTTCGGCGATGCACACAGCCGGGCGGGAGATTGAAATTCAACCCGGCCCGCGGGCCGCCGACGCGACGAATCTTCGGATCACCCCGCCGGGCGGCGTCGAAAACACCCAGCCGCTGACGATTCCGCTGGAAAAAGGATCGGCTCGATTTACCCGGACCGATCGGCTGGGCGTGTATTCGTGGGAAGCGCTGGATGGAAACCAAAAAGTGCTCGCCGGCGGGGCGTTTGTGGTCAATCCCTATGGCCCGGAAAGCGACCTGGTCGCCTTTACCCCCGAAGCCTTGCGGACGGAACTGCGAAACCGGGGGTGCAAGCAGGCCTACGTCGCCGCGACACTCGACGAACTCAGCGCCGCCGTCGCCGCCGACGCGCAAGGGCGAAATTACCGGGACGTGCTGGTCGCCGCGGTGATCCTGCTGCTGCTCGCGGAAGCCGTCGCGGCGAATCGACGAAAAGTGGTGGTTGGCAGTCAGTAGTCAGGTTGGGTGCCGTGGTTCGCGGAGCGCAGCGGAGCAACCACGCTACTCGACGCGACGTGGTTGCTCCGCTGTGCTCCGCGAACCACGGCACCCTAAAATTCATTTTCCTTCCATGTGTATCCCGCTACAATTCCCCCATGGCCCAGAAGGCGGACAAGGCGACGGCGGTTTGGGTGATTCGCCGGTTGTACAAGGCGGGATTCCGCGCGTTGCTCGCTGGGGGGTGCGTGCGCGACATGCTGCTGGGCGCCCGGCCCGACGATTACGACGTCGCCACCGACGCGACTCCCCCGCAGGTGAAAAAGATTTTCCGACGTTCGCTGATGGTCGGCGCGAAGTTCGGCGTGGTCGTCGTGTTGCATCACGACCGGCGGGGCGTGAACCGCGCGATCGAGGTGGCGACGTTCCGCGGCGACGCGGCCTACACGGACGGCAGGCATCCCGACGCGGTGCGATTCTCCTGTCCCGAGGAAGACGCCCGGCGGCGCGACTTCACGATCAACGGCATGTTCTTCGACCCGGTTTCGGAGGAAGTCATCGATTACGTCGGCGGGCAGGCGGACCTGAAGTCCGGGATCGTGCGGACCATCGGGGATCCCAACGAACGATTCGCCGAAGATTATCTCCGCCTGCTCCGCGCGGTGCGGTTTTCCACGCGGCTGGGTTTTCGCCTCCACCCCGCCACCGCCAACGCCTTAACGGCCCACGCCGCGAAGATCACGAAAATCAGCGGCGAGCGCGTTCACGACGAACTGACGAAAATGTTCTCGCATTCCGCGTCCGAAGAGGCGCTCGAGGCGATGAAGAAATATCATCTCCTGCCGCATATCCTGCCGGAACTGTTCGAGCCGAACGACGAAACCTACCTGACGGCGCACCAGCGGATGCACCGCCTGCCGTGCGCGGACGATTCGCTGCTGAACTTCGGCGCGCTGCTGATGGACCTGCCGGAACCCGTGATCGGATCGATCGCCCGGCGATGGGGGGCGTCGAATTCGTTCAAGGAGACGCTGCAGTGGTTCCATCGAAATCGCGACGTCTGGCAGGAGGCAGCCGACATGCCGTTGTGCGATTTCAAGCGTCTGATGGGCGGGGAATCCTGGCAGTGGCTTCGCGTGTTGTGGAAGGTGCGGGAGAAAATCCATGCCAATACCCAGCAGCAGGCGGTGCGGATCGCCCGTCGCGCCGGGGGAATTGCACCGGAGCAAATTGCCCCCGCGCCGTTCGTCACGGGCGACGACCTGATCCGGATGGGCTACAAACCGGGACGGAACCTCGGCCGGGTGCTCCGGGAACTCCACGACGCCCAACTCAACGAAACCCACCTCCAACGCGCCGACGCGATCGCCGAAGCGCGGAAGCGACTTGGTCCGTCCGACGAGACTTAGATTTTCGGAATCAGTCCGTCTTCGGCGGGATGAGTCCCTTGGGGTTCCCTGGGAGATGACACATCGAGGTTACCCGGCTTGCAGGGCGTCGATTTTGGCGGCCAGGATGAAATCGCTTTCGGTCAACCCGTCGATTTTGTGGGTGTGGATGTCCACCACGACTCGTCCCCAGGACAGTTCGATCGTGGGATGATGGCCTTGCTCTTCGGCCAGCGCCCCGACGCGATTGACGAACGCCAGCGCCTCGGCGAAGTTCTTCCATGTCCACACGCGATGCAGATAATGCTCCCCGACGACGTCCCAATCGGGCGTCTTGCTCGCCAGTTCCTCCAGGGCTTCGCCGCGCAGCGCCGGTACGCCGCCCTTGCAGGGGATGCAGGTTTTGTTCGCCAGGCTGCAGGTTGTCGGATCGTTCATGTCGCGCCTCCCGGAGAATACCCAAAAGGAAAGTCGCTGTTTCATTATAGCGTAAGATACGACGTGCGTAAAACCAAACTCAACAAAACGAACGCTTCCGCGTCGTGTCTGTATGTCAGTAGCCACGGGCGCGAGCCCGTGGACAAGAAAATCTTTACCCATAGAAGAGCCCCGCGGGGGCGATTGAAACGAAACATTCAATCGCCCCCGCGGGGCTCTATCATATCATACCAACAATGTTTCCACGGGCTTGCGCCCGTGGCTACTATCAAAGAAAGACCAATGATCTTATCAGTCTATCCTTTGTTGCATTGGATTTATTCGGTTGTCGTTTCCGTCTCGGGAGTTTCCTCGACGGGCGCCGTCTCGGACGCCGTCATGGCGCTTTGCTCGGTTTCGGTCGGCGCCGAGGCGGTGACCTGTCCTTCCTCGCCGCCTTCCCGCACCGGGACGACCCACACGTGGATCACCGCCGTGATGTCCTCGGCGAATTCCAGCGTCACGTCGTACTTGTCGAGTTGGCGGATCGGCTGGGGCAGCCGCACCTCGGACGGTTCGATGAACACGCCGGTTTCCGACATCGCCGCGGCGATCTGCGCCGGGCCGATCGATCCGTACAGATGCCCTTCCTCGTTGGCGCGGGCGGAAATCGTGACTTCCTTCCCGTCGATCAGCTTCGCGCGGGCCGTGAGTTCCTCACGCTGTTTGGCGAGTTCCGCGAGGTAGCGGGCCTTATCTTCCTCCACCTTGCGGATATTCCCGTCGGTGGGGGCGATGCCCAGACCCTGGGGAATCAGGTAGTTTCGCGCATAGCCGTTCTTGACGTCCACGATGTCGCCGATGATCCCCAGCTTGCGCACATTTTTTCGAAGCAGCACTTTCATGCTCGTGTCCTTCCTGTTCGTGTCGAATCATCCTTCGGATTTCCGACGCTTCCTTCGATTCCGGAAGAAAACGTTCGGAACCGTACCGGGAGAATTCCTCGCGGATTCGGTCAGCCGACGTAGGGCAACAAACCCAGGAACCGCGCCCGCTTGATCGCTTTCATGCACGAACGCTGGTGCCTCGCGCAGTTTCCGCTGCGTTTGCGGCTGAACATTTTACCCTGTTGCGTGGTGAGTTTGCTCAGGACGCCGATGTCCTTGTAGTCCACCTCCGCCGTCTTGTCGCGGCAGAAGCGGCACTTGGCCTGCTCGTGAATGCGGGGCTTTTTCTTCCGTCGCGTGACTTTTCCTTTTCCTCGTGTAAATCTTGCCATGTTGGTTCGTTCCTTTAATCAGGGAAATCACATTCGTTCGTATGGACGGAAAACACGCCTGGGCGGTTTCCCGTGTTTCGCGTGGTTCGACGGTTTCCCGCCGGAACCGCGCGATGGTTTTTCATTCGTTCGCCGGCCTGTCAGAACGGAATATCCTCCCCGCCGGATTCGTCGTAGACGTTCGGCGGCGGGGGGGCCATATTCATCGGCGGCGCTTGCGAGACGCCCATCGGGGGGGCGGGTTGATTCTGCATCGGCGGCGCGGGGGCGTATCCGCCGCCCTGGTTCTGCGGACCTCCGGTTTGCTGTCCGCCGCCGACGAAACTGAACCGCTCGATAAACACGCGATGCTTGCTTCGCTTTTGCCCGTCCTGCGATTCCCACTGGTCGAACTGAAGCCGTCCTTCGATGAGAAGAGGTTGTCCCTTTCTCATGTACTGATTCAACACTTCGGCCTGCTTTCCGAAGGATCGGGCGTCGATGAAACACACTTCCTCGCGCTGCTGACCGTCCTGGGAGCGCCAGCGATGGTTGACCGCCAGGCCGATCTCGCACACGGGCGTCTGGCTGGGCAGGTACGACAACTGCGGATCGCGCGTCAGGTTGCCCATCAGAATCACTTTATTATAACTGGCCATGGTTTCCTCCCCGGGTGGTTAAAGGGAATCGTCCGTATCGTCGTCGGTATCGTCGGAACCCTCGGCGTCCGCGTCCTGGGAATCGTCCCGGTCTTCGTTCGCGGAGATCTCTTCGTCCTTCTCGGACGCCTCGGCGGGCGCCGTTTCCGCGGGGGTGGGCGCTTCGAGTTCGGCTTCGGTGACGGTGTCCTTGCGAAGCAGCAACATGCGAATGATGTTCTCGTTGAGCAGGCAGTCGTGCTCCAGCTCCGCGACCTTGTCCGCGTCGAGCTTGAAATAGCCCAGGATGTACAGGCCTCGCTTTCGGCCTTCGATTTCATACGCCAGGCGTCGTTCGTCCCACGGTTTCAAGGAGAGGATTTCCGCGTCCGCCCGTTGCAGCACGTTGCGCACCGGTTCCAGGGCGGTGTCGGTGTTGGGTTGTCCGGCGTCCACGAGAAACATGCCTTCGTAACTGTTTTTCATTTGCTCCATGTTGTATTCCTGCTGTTGGGCGGTTGTCGCGCCGCGTTGGGCAATGCTCTTCTAATCCTGCATTTTCCGGTTATAGGTTTCCATGACCTTCGCGATATCCTCGAAGATCCACATTTCCACGGCGTCGGCGGCCTGTTCGATCGCCGCGCCGATGTCTTCGGTTTCCTTCTCGCCGAAGGCGCTCAAGACGTAATCCTTCGGGTCCATCACGCCGGGCGACTGACCCACGCCGATCCGCAGGCGGGGCACGTCGGTCGTTCCGCACACCCGCAGGATGTCGTCCAGGCCGTTGTGTCCGCCAGCCGACCCGCCGGGACGAACGCGAAGGCGTCCCAACTCCAGCGCCATGTCGTCCAGCACCACCAGCATCGCGTCGGGCGAGGCTTTGTAGTACTCCAGCATCTTGCGAACCGACCGCCCGGAACAGTTCATGTACGTCCCGGGGGCGAGAAGTCGAACCCGCCGGATTCTCCCGCCGCGGGCCGGTTCCGCCCGCCACAGCCGACCCTCGAAGGCGGATTTTCCTTCGCCCAGGTTCCATCGCCGTTGCAGCACATCGAGGACGCGAAATCCCACGTTGTGCCGCGTTCGTTCGTACTTCCGCCCGGGATTGCCCAGGCCGACGACGAACTTCCCGGCGTTGTGCCCTTGGTCGTCCACGGATTATTCGGTTGTCTCTTCGTCCTCGGCGGGTTTGGCGCCGATGACTTCGGGTTCGAGGGATTCTTCGCCCTCGACGGGAGCTTCTTCTTCCGCGATTTCCGTCACGGACGCCACGATCATGTCCGGATCGCTCAGAAGCGTCGCGCCTTCGGGCAGCTTCAGATCCTTCATGTACAGCCGCTCGTTGAGTTTCATGTCCGTCACGACGTACTTGATCTCGTCCGGAATGCTCCGCACGGGGCACTCGATCTGCACTTCACTTTCCGCCTGCTGCAACACGCCGCCGTCCTTGACGCCCGCCGGTTCGCCGACCAGGTGAAGGGCGACGGTCAGTTCGACAAGCTCGTCCAGGTCCACGCGTCCCAGGTCGATATGCAGGATCTCCTGGCCGAACGTGTCGTACTGGACGTCCTTGATCAGGACGTTCTGCTTCTTGCCTTCGACGTCGATTTCCAGCAATCGTTCGCCGTGCAGAACCGCCAGTTCCACTTCGTGAGTGTTCAGCGCGATCGAAAGAGTCTCTTCGCCGTGGCCGTACATCACACCGGGCACTTTTCCTTCTTTCCGCAAACGCCGGGCGGAGTGGGTTCCGCTGTTCGTTCGTCGGGTCGCTTTCATCGTTGCCATAATGTATAAGTCTCCTCTGTCCGCCCGAAGGTCGGTGGGGTCATCGCAGAAACAGACTGCTAACCGATTCGTTGTTATGGATGCGGTGAATCGCCTCGCCCATGAGGGCCGAGACGCTCAACACGCGAATCTTTCCGATCGCGTCGATTTTTTCCCGGGGTACGGGGATCGTGTCCGTCACGACGATCTCGTCGATGGGACTCTCGCGGAGTCGCTCCGCCGCCGGTCCGCACAGAACCCCGTGCGTCGCGCCGAGCAGGATGTGCTTCGCGCCATGCTCCCTGCACAGTTGGGCCGCCCCGCAGACGGTCCCGGCGGTGGAGATCATGTCGTCCACCATCAGGGCGGTCTTGCCCTTCACGTCGCCGATGAGGTTTCCCGTTTCGACTTCCTCTCCGTTGACGCGTCGCTTGTTGATGATCGCCAGGTCGCCGCCGAGACGCTCGGCGTACACGCGGGCCCGCTTGACGTTGCCCACATCCGGGCTGACCAGCACCAGGTCCTTGATCTTCTTTTCCGCGAAATGCAGGCTCAGGACGGGTTCCGCGAGCAGATTGTCCACCGGGATGTCAAAAAAACCCTGAATCTGGTTCGCGTGCAGGTCGAGGGTCAACACCCGGTTCGCCCCGGCGTTTCCGATCAGGTTCGCCACCAGCTTGGCGGTGATGGGGGTTCGTCCTTCGTCCTTGCGGTCCTGGCGGGCGTATCCGAAGTACGGCATGACCGCCGTGACGCGGTCCGCCGACGCGCGACGGGCGCAGTCGATGAAGATCAACAGCTCCATCAGGGTTTCATTGACGGGGGAGCAGGTCGATTGGAGGATAAACACATCCCGGCCTCGTATATCCTCTTCCAGCTTGATGATCAGTTCGCTGTCCGGAAAGCGGCTGATGCGCGCGTCGGCGAGCGGCACGCCCAGATAGTCCGCGATTTTGTTCGCCAGCGGAAGATTGGCCTGTCCGGAAAACAGAATCATACCCGCGCCTCCCGAACAATGTCACGGGACGTCTCTGCACGTTCCAGAATCGATATGTTCACCAAAAATTTCATCGTCTGATAATTGATGGGAATGTGTAATTGTTGATCCAAATCAATCCGCATTCCGCAATCCACAATCTCTTAATGTAAATCTACCCCGCTAGGACTCGAACCTAGAATAGAAGGACCAAAACCTTCTGTGTTGCCAATTACACCACGGGGTATGGATTCGTGTATTCCTTCGGAACCGACACCACCGGCGCAAACCCGTTCAGGTTCGAATTCCGTAATGGACAGGTCGATCCCGGCGTCATCTGGGCCTGACCTGCCGAAGCACGGTAGCGGCTGTGGCTTCTCCCGGAGGCCTGAGCAGGAGGCCGCCACCTCACCTGCCCATTCCGCCGAACCCGGTTCGACGGTCGCCCCGTGCGGGGGAAAAAGACGCCATAGCAAAACGCAAGATGAGCGATTCTACCGTCTTACGTGGAAATGTCAACGAAGGAAATAAAATTCTTTGCTATCTGATTCCGATATAGGTGGCAGTGATCTTTCTGGGGTATCACAACCGTCTCGGATTTGTTTGACCAGGAGAAACCAGCCATGAAAATACGTCAGACTCCATCACGTCCCTTCGGATATAAACTGCTGTTACTGGCTATCATCGCGGTAGTTATGTCGGCTGTGAGCTTTTCGATGTCCGCGCCGCCGCGTCGTGCGCCGCGTGTAACCCACCCGACGCGTCGAGCGCCGGTCAGTCGTACACCGTCGCGTCGAACACCGCTGTCGGGTCGTCCCGCCGCCGCCCGGCGTCCCTCCCGTCTGGCGCCGGCGGGGTGGAGAAATGACAGGATGGTTCGCCGACGCATCGGGACGTTGAGTCCCGTCGTGGTCGGCGGCACGGGAGGATACGTCGTGACGGAAGCCGACAGCCCCGACGTCGTGGTCGTTCCGGTTCCGACCCAGACGTCGGACACCGGCGCCGCCGAAGAGTCCTCCTCGGAATCCGCCTCGGAATCCGAGGGTGACACCGCCGCCGCGAACTCCGGCGGCGAATCCGGAACCGGTGCGTCCGTCGACGGCGGGAACGCGTTGCGCACCGGGAGTGGAAAAACCGCGGCCGTTCCCTCGGACGCCGACGGTTCAATGGCGGACTCGCCCAGCTACAAGGTCGTCGGTGTGGAAGACGACGGCTTGACGATTGTCGTGGATGTCGACGGACAACGGACGCCGGTTCGCATGATCGGGCTGGCCGAACCCCAACAGAAGGGGAACGACAAGGAATCCTCCGGGGCGCCCATGGGACGTAAAGGTCCGGGGCGCGACGGCCCGCCGCGCCTGCCGACGGGAATCTTCCTGGAGAACATGCTCAACGGCGAGGATGTTTACATCGTCTACGATTCGATGGTCGAGGATCAGGACGAGGACGGAAAATACGTCGCGTACGTGTATCGCGCGCCGGACGGCATGTTACTGAACTCGGAAGTGATCCGCCAGGGATTCGCCGTGGTGGATCCGGGGTACGACTTCGCGGAGAAGGATACGTTCCTGTACTACCAGAACAAAGCGCAGCAGGCCCGGAAGGGTCTGTGGGGCAAAGGCCCGCGACACGGCCAGGGCCCGCGCCGCGGAAACGCCCCGCCCGACGAAAGACGATAAACATTGTCATCCCTAACCACAGTGAAAAAATCACGCCGCGCGTTTCACTTGCGGCGTGATTTTTTTCGCGCCGCGGTATATCCTGTCCCGCGAACGCGAGGTTTGATTTGCAGTTACCCGACTATCAGACATTCCAATGGGTCGCCCTGTGCCTCTGTGCGGTGTTCGTGGGCATGAACAAAACCGGCGTGCCGGGACTGGGCATCTTTAACGTCCCGATGCTGGCGATCGCCTTCGGCGGAATGTCCTCCACCGGCCTGATGCTCCCGCTGCTGGCGTTCGCGGATTTGTTCGCGGTGGGATACTACCACCGTCACGCCAGGTGGTCGCACGTGCTGAAACTCCTGCCGTGGGCGCTGCCGGGCATCGGCGCGGGGTTTCTCATCCTGCGCTACGGCGGGATTCAGGACGTCCACATGAAGCCGATCCTCGGCGGAATCGTCCTGACGCTGCTGGCAGTGAATTTCTGGCGCATGCGCAAGGGCGACGCGCTGGCTGTCCCCACGCACTGGGCGTTCGCCGCGAGCCTGGGCTTTTTCGCGGGTTTGACGACGCAACTCGCCAACGCCGCCGGACCGGTGATGGTGCTCTACTTAATCGCCATGCGCCTGCCGAAGGAGGAATTCATCGGTACCGGAGCGTGGTATTTTCTGATTCTCAACTATCTCAAAATTCCCCTGTTCATCCACGAAGGGCGAATCACGTGGGACTCCATCCAAGCCGACGCGGTGGTTGCGCCGTTTATCCTCGTGGGCGTGGCGGCGGGGATCTGGCTGCTGAAGCGCATCCCCCAACGCGTATTCAATCTCTCCGTGCAGGCGCTGGCGATCCTGGCGGCGGGGTGGCTGATGGTGTCCGTGTTCATGGGGCGGTAAAAAGAACACCTACCTCAACTCCGATAATGCATGACAATCTCATTTAACCGCTCTTCTGAAAGTAGCCGCGGGCGCGAGCCCGCGGGCACTTCGTCATATTTTTAACAACCGAGTCCCGTCAGGGGCGATTGAAACGAGTACATTCATTCAATCGCCCCTGACGGGGCTCAGATGGTTTTGATCCCCATACGACCACGGGCTCGCGCCCGTGGCTACTTTCAAAGATACTTCCATGGAGCAAAACTCGACATGAAAGTTTTCTCAAACATGTAAACATCATGGTTCTTCAAGAATCTTTGAATGTCTATAATTCGGATGGAACTCGTTCCGATAGTATCAGCAAGCAAGGATATCCTCAATCGATTCGGGGAATTCGGAAAGGAGATCGTCATGACGGAAACACTCGCCGAAACGGACGTCCAGGCGCAAATCAACGATTTTACCCAGCGGGCGGTGCAGGCGGCCGCGATCTTCACGCAGTACGACCAGCAGCGGACCGACCGGATCGTCCGCGCGGTCTTCGCCGCGGGATTCGACAATCGGATTCCCCTGGCGAAACTCGCCCGTGAGGAGACGGGCCTGGGACGATGGGAAGACAAGGTCATCAAAAACACCATCGCCGCCCAGTTCGTCTACAACGACATCAAGGACGAAAAAACCGTCGGCGTGATTTCGGAAGATCACGAGCGGGGCATCGTCGAGATCGCCCAGCCGATGGGTCCGATCCTGGGGGTGATCCCCTCGACGAATCCCACCTCCACGACGCTGTTCAAGATTTTACTCTGCATGAAGACGCGGAATCCCATCATCATCAGCCCGTCGCCCAAGGCGAGGACGTGCTGCGGCGAAACCGCGCGGATCTGCTACGAAGCCGCCCTCAAGGCCGGGGCGCCGGAAGACTGCATCCAGTGGGTGGAAGGGGTATCGAAGGAAGTAACGCACGGGTTGATGGGGAACAAGGATATCGCACTGATTCTCGCCACCGGCGGGTCGGGTTTGGTGCGTGCGGCCTACAGTTCCGGCACGCCGACGCTGGGCGTGGGGGCGGGAAACGTGCCCGTGTACATCGAGCGCAGCGCGGACGTCCCCTTCGCGGTGGAAAACATCCTGCTGTCGAAAACCTTCGACAACGGAACCATCTGCGCCTCGGAACAGGCGATCGTCGTGGAATCCTGCCTCGCCGAATCGGTGAAGGAAGAATTCACCAAACGCGGCGCGTATATCCTCTGGCCGAAGGAAGTCGAAGCCGTCACCGCGGTGGTGTTCGATTCCGAAAAGGGTCTGATGAACGCCAATATCGTCGGACAATCCGCCAAATTTCTCGCCGAACAGGCCGGCGTGGACGTGCCCGACAACACGACGCTCTTAATCGCGCCGCTTCAGAAAGTGGACGGGGAACCGCTGGCCCACGAAATTCTCGCGCCGATTCTCGCCTTCTACGAAGTGACGGACTACCAGCAGGCGCTGAACCTGTGCATCGAATTGAATTACCAGGGCGGCATCGGGCATACCGCGAGCATCTATTCCAACGACGAAGCGAAAATCCTGGAGTTCGCCGAGGGAATGAACGCCGGGCGCATCGTCGTCAACACCCCGTCCAGCCAGGGCGCCGTCGGGGGAATTTTCAACCGCCTGCATCCGTCCTTCACGCTGGGATGCGGAACGGGCGGGCACAATATCACGACGGACAACATCACCGCGAAGCACCTGCTGAACATCCAGCGCATCGCCCGGCGACGCGACAACCTGCAACTCGCGAATTTCGATATGAATCTGTATCTGGATGAGACGGTGAATCACGAAGAAATCGAAAAACTCTTCGGCCGGAATATGTAACCGGAAGACATAACCTGAACCACAAAGGAGTATCCAACCATGACGGAATCTTTTATCGACAGCGAAGGGGCGTTGCGGTTTCGGTTCCCCAGCGAAGTGGACACCGCCGTCTGCGACGAAATCCGTGAAGGAATTTTCGCGCAGGTTCAGGAACATGAAGGAGAGGTGATTTTCGATCTCCTCGGCGTGCAACTGGTGACGTCGGCGTTTTTCCGCATCTGCATTACCACGATGCAGAGCGTGGGGAAAGAACGAATGAAAGTCAAAAACCTCGAACCCCGCGTGAAGAAAACCTTCATGATCGCGCAACTGCACAAGGTGCTGGATCTGGAATAAGCTTTTCTAACTTATGTGCGGCGGAAATTCTCCCCCCCTCCCCCCCACGTTAAGGGATATGTTATTTTGTGGAAAAGCGCAGGTGCAGGTGTTGGCGGCGATGGCGGCATTGTGGTTGATCGCGTCCATGCTGATGGGGGAGTGATAAAGGCGTTATAACCCCCTTGTGAGATTCCGCGACGATTGATAGGATTTGTCGGAAGGCAATCACTTTTTTGTCATTGATTCCGTATCATAGGAGAATAGTATCAAGTCCATGCCAGAGCCTCGCCAACATCGATTGAATTCCAATCCCCTCTATGGGGAACTTCCATTGGAATTAGCAAGAAATATCACCTCGACGAATCCCTGGTGGGCGGGGGAAGAGGCTGTGCGCCCGCCAGAATTTAAACGATGGCCGTTTCAAAGAATGCTGCGATTGCTGAAAAATGGAATGACTCCGGCAACGGTTCTTCGGGGGCCGCGACGCGTCGGAAAAACAGTTCTTCTGCAACAAGCCGTTCAATATCTTCTTTCCGAAGGCGTGGAGAATCGTCGGATTCTCTATGTTTCCTTTGATGAATTGCCGACACTACAGGGGATTCAGGAACCGGTTTTAGCCATTACACGTTGGTTTGAAAAACAAATTCTCAAAGAAAGTTTTAACGCGTCCGCCAATCGGGGACGGCCGGCATTTCTCTTTTTGGATGAAGTACAGAATCTGGATGCTTGGGCTCCCCAGGTAAAAAATCTGGTGGATAATCACTCGGTTCGTGCATTGATCACCGGAAGTTCCTCCCTTCGTATCGAAGCCGGGCGGGACAGTTTGGCTGGACGAGTAACGACGCTGGAAATGGGACCGTTACTACTGCGCGAAATCGCGGGACTTCGATATGGTGTGACCGTAGAAACTCTATGGGGCGAGAACGGTCTTGATAAACTGCTGTCCGCGGATTTCTGGAAAGAAACCATACTGCGGGGTCGTCGAGATAAAGAAATACGCGCAAAAGCGTTCAAGGCTTTTTCAGACCGAGGTGGATATCCCATCGCACAGGAGCATCACGATACGGATTGGCACGAATTGGCGGATTATCTGAATGAAACAGTTATCCGAAGAGCAATCCAGCATGACTTGCGTATGGGACCGCGAGGCCAGAAAAGGGATGAAAAATTACTGGAGGAAGTATTTCGTCTTTGTTGTCGATATGCCGGGCAAGCGGCTGGACAAGCAGTATTTGTCCCCGAAATCCAACAGGCGCTGGCGGGGAATATCGGTTGGAATCGGGTGCTGACATATTTACGTTTTCTTGATGGCACCTTGCTTGTGCGTTTGGTTCCCCCCGTTGAGCTTCGTCTTAAAAGGAAAAAGTCGCCGGCGAAAATATGCCTTTCCGACCATGCGCTCCGGGCCAGTTGGCTGCAGGAAATGATTCCTGTTGATCCAGAGGGTCTGAACGCCAACCTGCATCTATGTGATATGGCGGGTCATTTGGCGGAGAGCATTCTTGGATATTTTCTGGCTTCGATACCGAATCTGGATGTGGCTCATTTTCCAACGCGGGGGGCGGAACCGGAAGTGGACTTTGTTCTATCTGTAGGTACTCGACGCATTCCTATTGAGGTGAAGTACCGAAAGAAAATCGATATTCACGAGGACACGCGCGGCCTTCGTGCATTTCTCGAAAAAACCGTTTACAATGCGCCTTTTGGGATTCTTGTAACGTTGGAAGACGATGTTCAGGTGTCCGATCCGCGTATTATTCCCATGTCGCTTTCTTCTTTTCTTTGGTCTCGATGAGCAACGATCATCTTATTTTCGTCGCTTACTCTTAATCTGCAATTTCGGCGCTTCGACCGCGACGAGACTGTCCGCGTTGACGGATTTCGTCACGAACGTGTTCCCGCCGACCGTCACGCCGCGGGCGATGACCGTGTCCCCGCCGAGAATCGTCGCGTTGGCGTACACGGTGACGTTGTCCTTCAGCGTCGGATGCCGCTTGTGGCCCTTGATCACCCTGCCGCGCTCGTCCTTCGGGAAACTCAGCGCGCCGAGCGTCACGCCCTGGTAAATCTTCACGTTGTTCCCGATGGTCGTCGTCTCGCCGATGACGACCCCGGTGGCGTGGTCGATGAAAAAGCTCCTGCCGATCGTCGCGCCGGGGTGAATGTCCGTGCCCGTCAGGCCGTGGGCGTGTTCGGACATGATACGCGGCATGAGCGGAACGCCGAGTTTCAGCAGTTCATGCGCGACGCGATAAACCGTCACCGCGTAGAAACCGGGATAGCAGTAGATCACTTCGTCGATGCTCTTGGCCGCCGGGTCGCCGTCGTGGGCGGCCTGGGCGTCCAGCGCCAAAGCGTCGCGGATACTCGGCACGCGCTGGAGGAATTTCCCCGCCATCGTCTCGGCCTGCTTGCGGCACTGAGGTCCGTGCGTGCAGCGGCCGCACGCCTGGGCCATGCACATGCAGTGGTAAATCTGGTCGGCGAGTTTTTCGCCCAGGTTCACCAGCAGGTTGCCCACGTGGTAGCGAATATTTTCCCGCGTGAGTTTTTTCTGCCCGAAAAATCCCGGCAGGAGCAGTTGTCGGATCAATTCGAGCACGTCGACGATCGCCGACCGCGACGGCTGCATCATCTTCCCGACGCGTTGCGTGCGTGCGTCGGAGTCGTAACTTTTCAGAACCGCTTCGGTCAAACGATTGAGTCCGGAATTCAATGGACTGGTCATAGTCTTTCACCTTCGCATCATTAGTTTTACTGTGTAATTTCATTTTCGTTCTTTACTCCTTAGCGGAGCCAATAACTTATGCCGTTTGTAATGATAAAATCTCGCAAG
>JAFGJE010000180.1 GCA_016929245.1 Phycisphaerae bacterium | reverse complement strand
TTGTCCCCGCGTGGAACTCACCGGCGGCGAACCGCTGCTCCAGGAAGGAGCGGCTGCGTTGCTGCGGGCGTTTTGCGACGCGGGATACGAAACGCTCCTGGAGACCAACGGTTCGGTGGACATCACCGGCCTGGACGAGCGCGTGCGGCGCATCGTGGACGTGAAATGTCCTTCCAGCGGGTGCGTCGAGGCGAACCTTTGGGACAACCTGGGACGCCTGACGGAACGCGACGAGGTGAAATTCGTCATCGCCGGCCGCGAAGATTACGAATTCGCCAAAACGGTTCTCGAGGAGCATTCCCTCGCCAAAGCGTGCGCCGTGTTTTTCTCGCCCGTCTGGGAGACGCTTCCCGCGGCGACGCTCGCGGAGTGGATTCTCGCCGACCGCCTGGACGTGCGCCTGGGGATGCAACTGCACAAAATCCTCTGGCCCGGAGAGGATCGAGGACGATAAAGACCCAAAACCATGAACGCGGAACTGGTGAAGACATTTCGATTCGACGCCGCGCACAGCCTGTCCGGCGCGCCGGAAGGGCATAAATGTCGAGGCCTGCACGGGCACGGCTATCGCGTCGACGTCCATATCTCGGGTGAAGTCGATCCGAAGGCCGGTTGGGTGATGGATTTCGGTGATCTGAAGCGCGTGGTGGAACCGCTGATCGATTCCCTGGATCATCGGAATCTCAACGACATTCCGGGCCTGGAGAATTCCACCAGCGAGATGCTGGCGAAATATCTCTGGGATCGCATCGTCCCGGACCTACCGGGTTTGCGGGCGGTCGTCGTGTGGGAATCCGACACGTCCCGCTGCCTCTATCGCGGGGAATGACCGTTCGCGCCGGTTTTGTAGTGCGTGCCTTTCCAGACGACCTTTCCGCCGATCAGACGTCGAAGCAGGGAGCGAAACAGCAGACTCATCACGATGCTCCCGCCGACGGGATAGAGCAATCCCAGCATCCATTTCGTTCCGGCGCAATGGTAGTATCGCGCGGTCATCACCAACTCGGCTGCCAGTCCGACGGTTCCCGTGATCGCGCACGCCAGCCACCATCCCGCCGGTTCAGCCCCCGCGCCGAACATCGACCATCCGACGACGGTCACGACCGTCAGCGTCAATCCCCGCAGGAACAACACCAGCATCGTCAGCAGCAGGCGAAGCACCGAGGGGAAACATCCCAGGAAGATGCGAATCCAGCCCCGGGACAATTCCCGCAGGGACGTGTACATGCGCACCGCCATCAACCCGCGCGACGGAACGACGATCAACCGTCGCCCCAGGGATTTGATCTTTCGCGCCAGGTCCATATCTTCGATGATACTGTCCCGCAGCGTTTCGTAGGTTCCGACGGCTTGGTAGGCGTCGCGTCTCAGCAGGAGGAATTGTCCGTTGGCGAAAGCGGTGTTGCGTTTCGGGTCGTTCACCCGTTCGGGGCGAAACCAGATGACCAGCACTCCCGCGCAGAGCGGCTGAAGGAAATGTTCCCAGAATCCGCCGAAGACCATTTTGGGTAAGATGCTCAGCAGGTCCGCTTTTTCCGATCGCGCGTGTTCCATCGCGATCGACAGCGTTCGCGGGCAGCTCATTCTCCCGTCCGCGTCGGTCAGGCAGAGATAGTCCCCCCGCGCCGCGGCGATTCCCTGCCGGAGGGCGTGGGTCTTGCCCGCCCAGCCGGGGGGGAGCTCCGTAATCCGCAACAGGCGAATTTGCCGGTGTTGCCGGCTCATCGCTTCGACGATCTCCCCCGTCCGGTCGCGGCTGCGGTCGTCCACGACGAGAATCTCGAAATTCGGGTAGTCCTGTGCGAGCAGCGATTGCAAGCACGCGCCGATGTGCGATTCCTCGTCCTTCGCGGGCACGACGACGCTCAGCAGCGGCGGTTCGTGGTCGGCGGAATATCCGGGACTATCGGGCGTGAGGTGAAAGATGCGCCGCCAGACGTGCAGGGCGAAGCAGTTCCGCAGCGCCCATTCCAGGCCGATGAGTCCCCCCAGCACCGTCAGGATGACCGCGACAGCCGTCACGGCGCGTCCGCTCCCCGCGCCGAGGTTGTCGGTGGACAGGGATAACTGATTCCGCCTTCGGGATACACCACGACGCGCTGCGGGCCGTCGCCGAGAACCTTTTGGGCTTTGGCGATCGCCTCTTCGACGGAACCGAACATGTAGATCCCCGGAAACGACACGCCGTCGGATTTGAGCTGCGGGGAGACCATGTAAATCCAGTTTCGTTCGAGCATCTGCGACGCCAGGCGGATGAACCATTGCGAATCGCCCGCCAGTTGTTTCACGATGCGGTCCATGAGCGAGCTGATGTTGTGCGGCCCCAGCCAGCGAACCAGCCGTCGCGTCCCCGCGGGCGTGAAAGGCCACCACATCTGCTTCATTTCGTTGATCCCCAGTTCGCAACGGGCCAGGCAGATCAGGACGCCGTTGGGGCGGACGGCCCAGCAGGTGTTGGGAATGCACTTGAACGCCTGCCATAAGTCGTGATCGCGCGGGTGGGCGTTGGCGATGACGACGTCGGCGGGCGCTTCGGGCATCACCCCGCAGGCCAGCGCGCACTGCTTGGTGACCATGCGATGGGTGGGAATCGGCTCGCCGGCCGCGACGTGCGTCGGCAGATTCTCACCGTCCAGAACGTATTGAACGCTGAACGTGCCACCGTGATATTCATCCACGAGCGCTCCCGCGGCGTCGATGATGCGCCGCATGGGATTGATCTCGGCGCTCGTGCCGACGAGTTGTCCCTGTCCCTGTCGGCGGATCCCCACGCGATGCAGCAGGCGGATGCTTCGTTGCAATCCGCAGCCGGGGAAGAGCATCTTGTATCCCCCGCCGAACCCCGCCTGCAGATGCGGCGAGACGGACGAGACGAGAATCCGCAGGTCCGCTTCCGCGACGCCGCGGTCGATCTGAATCTCCACATCGTCGATCTTGCCCAGGTGAACATAGGCGTTTTCGTCATGCCAGGGATTCGTCCGACGCGAAATTCCCTCCGCGTGGGGGCCGAGTTTCTCGCGGATCGCCGTTTCGTCCGCCGGCGGGTGCATCCCCGAAGCGATCACGATCTGAAGATTCTCCCGGGGCGCCCCGGCGTGGCGGATTTCCCTCAGGATCACGCCGAGAATCTTATCCAGCGGACTGTGACGCGTCAGGTCCTCCACGAGAATGACGACGCGTCCGCCGGAAATATCCTCGATTCGTTCGCGCAGGGACGCGCCGGCGACCGGTTTGGTCAGCGCCATCGCCAGGCGATCTTCCCAGTCGCTCGGGGCGGCGGGAAACGCCGGCCGGGCGACCTGCCGCAAACTCCAGTTCGCCGGCAGAGGGATGGGCAACTCCGTATCGCCCCAGGGAACTTGAACGTCCGTCATCTACACGAGCCCTTTCCCGGTCGCGGATTTCGTCCCGACGACCACAGTATACACGCCCAAAGGTTCCCGGTAACGCCGGAATTCGCCGAATCCCGCCGGCGCGAGCAGCGCCTCGATCCGCTCCGGCGATCGGTGGTGCATGTGCAACCCGAAGACGTTGCGGAAAAATTGGTTCGTCCCGTGGCGGTCGGAGATGCTGTTGAACACGATGGACGTTCCGGGGTTCATCATGGTCGCCAGCGCCTCAAGGATCGTCACGATATGTTCGTCGTCGAGATACTCGAAAATACCGATCATTTTGACCACGTCGATCGGCCGATCCAGCATCTGCTTCACGTCGCGGACGTCGGACTGGATGTATTTCACGCGATCCGACAGGCCTCGCCGTTTCGCCTCCGCCAGGCCGAAATCGAAGGCGTCGGAACTGATGTCCACCAGCGTGGCGACGCTGTTTTTCTTCGCTGCCCGCATGGCGTCCATGATAATCAGTCCCGGACCGGCGCCGAGACACATCGCGTGGGCGGGGTCATGGTCGGCCTGCTCGAGCAACCGGGCGATCAGCCGGGAAGCCAGGCGCCTGCGGTTCCGCAGCGCCATCGGGATCGTTCCGCCCTTCACGAGCATTTTATCCCAGGGTTTTTCCGGATTCCCCTCGTAGCTGATGACCATGCTCCGCCAGCCGCCCGGGTCGTTCCAGTTCGCCAGCGCCAGTTCGCTTTGTCCCTCGCGCAGCCAGGTTTTCCACCATGCAGCCGGGAGGTGATTCGCCAGCGGATTGAAAATGAATTTCTTCACCAGCCGCATGACGGGACTGATTCGCTCAAATTGTATATCCGCGATCCATTCGTCCATGGTAGTCGCCTCGTATCACCCTCCCCGCGTGGGAGGACCATCATACCGATTGTGATTGAACCCGCAAGACTCGGATGCTACTATCCCGCGAGTGACATCCACCGAATACACGTGCTGCATCTGCGGATTTCTCGATACCGACCGCTCCGCCGAACTCGCCGACGTCCGATCCAACGTCCGACGATTCTCCCGCGAGCGGTTTCCACTATGGCGCTGCACCGGCTGTGGGAGTATCCACTCGTCACGCCAAGTGGACCTGAAGGAGTATTATCGCTATTACCCCTACTTTCAGCAAGAGTTGGATTTGGTTTTACGCTGGGCGTACCGCAGGCTGACGCGGAGGCTTCGTCGGGCGGGATTGGATAAACAGCATCACGTTCTGGACTACGGCTGCGGAAGCGGGTTGCTCGTAAAATATCTTCGGAAAAAGGGATACGATAATGTCGTTGGATACGATCCCTACTCGGAGGATCACGGCGACGAATCGGCCTTGCAAAGGCGATACGATCTGGTCATCGCTCAGGATGTCGTGGAGCATTCCGAGGATCCTTTAGAGGCGCTGCGGACGCTGGATCGGCTGACCGAGCACGGCGGGTGGATCGCCATCGGAACCCCCAATGCGGCTGGGATCGACCTGCGACGGGCGGAAAAATACGTCCATCCCCTGCATCAGCCGTACCATCGACACGTCTTTTCCCTCTCCGCCCTCCAGCAGGCCGGCGAAAACCTGGGTTGGCGGCTGGAGAAAACCTATTTCGCCCCCTACACGAACATGCCCGTCCTGAGCCTGCCGTTCATGCATTATTACATGCGCTGCTTCGACGGGACGATGGACGTGCTTTTCGAGCGGCCGTTGGCAAGCCGGCGGCTGTGGTTCAGCCCGGAAACCCTCTACTGGCTGATCTTCGGATACTACCTCTGCGACCATGCCGACGTGGTGGCGATCTTCCGGAAGAGTGAGTAATTTTTTCTGGTCTTGATTCAGGACAGACTGACGCACTCTAGACACGCGAGAAAGAGCGACACTGAGAGACTGAGAAAACTGAGAAGATAAGAGAAGAGTTATCAAAAAAATCTTCTCTGTATCTCAGTAACTCAGTGTCGGATTTGTTGTTTCTTCGATAGGCCGGAAACCCCGGTCATTCATCTTCCTGACGGAATCGACGACTACATTGCATGACGGGGGTAATTCGGGTATACAGGGGCGGTGGTCATTAACCGCGAAAGGAGACCGCGAATGACGCGACGAATATCGGTGGTTCTGTGCCTGGCGTCTCTGGGGTGGGGCCTGGCGGGATGTCAGAGCCAAAACAGCTTCCAGGATAAATGGCCTCGCTATCCGCACTGGGGCTGGTGGAAGCATCCCGCCAAGGATGTTCCCGAACCCGCGCAGGAAGAGGAGTCGCCGCCGGACGCTTCGGAAGAGCAAGCCCAGCCGGCTGGCGAGGAATCCCCCAAAGGCCCGGCGACCCTGGAAGAGCATCGCCAGGAGGTGTGGCAGAAGGTCTCCCTCCTGCGCGACGTGGAAGAACTCTCCCCCCCGGAGCAGCGGAAGCTGATCGAGTCGGCCCGGCGAGATTTGCGACGTTGGTATCGGCCTATGATGGTCGATCCGCCCGATCCGGACGATCCCCAGTGGATCACGGTGCTGGTCTGGGATTTCATGCCCGAGGATGATTTCATGCAGGCGGAGGAAAACTGGCGGCAGACCGCCCGTCGGGATCGCCTGCCGTTCCCGGAAGAAGTCTCGCGCCGGGAATTGATGGAGTATATTCAAAAAGTCACCAGCGGGGAGATTCAACCCCCCGCGACGCAACCGGCGACACAACCCGCCGTTTCACCGGCGGAGAAACCGAAAGACAAAGGAAAGGAACAATGACGGACAGACTGTTTGACGTGAAGGACATGGGCGTCGCCATCACCGGCGGCGCGGGTATTTTGTGCGGGACGATGGCCAAGGCGCTGGCCGCCCGGGGCGCGAAAGTGGCGGTGATCGATTTTAATCTCGCCGGGGCGGAGGCGCTCTGCAAGGAGATCGAATCCGACGGCGGCGTGGCGACACCCGTCGAGTGCAACGTGCTGGAAAAGGATAAGGTGGAAGCCGCCTTCCAGAGCGCATTAAAGAGCCTTGGAACCATCGACGTGCTGATCAACGGCGCCGGCGGAAACAAGAAGGAAGCCACCTGCGCCCCGCCGACGGAATTCTTCGACCTGCCGGCCGACGCGATCCGCTGGGTGTTCGACCTGAACTGCCTCGGAACCATCCTGCCTTCCCAGGTGTTCGGGAAGTACATGGCCGGGCGGAGCAAGGGCGTGATTATCAACGTTTCGTCGATGGCGGCGTTTCGACCGTTGACGAACGTCATCGGTTACGGGGCCGCCAAGGCCGCCATCAGCAATTTCACGCAATGGCTGGCGGTGTACATGAACCAGCGTCACTCGAAGGACATCCGCGTCAACGCCATCGCGCCGGGATTCTTCCTGACCGAACAGAACCGCTTCCTGCTGACCAACGAAGACGGCTCGATGACCCCGCGCGGAAAGCTGATACTCGACCACACCCCCATGGGTCGCTACGGCCAGCCGGAGGAACTCATCGGAACGTTAGTCTGGCTGATGTCCGAAGCCGGGAAATTCGTCAACGGAATCGTCGTGCCCGTCGACGGTGGATTCGCCGCCTTCAGCGGGGTGTAATTCCCCAAAGTAGATATTTCAAGCGTGGCGG
>JAFGJE010000179.1 GCA_016929245.1 Phycisphaerae bacterium | reverse complement strand
GAGAGGGCGGGATTCGAACCCGCGGTACGCTTTGACACGTACACCGATTTAGCAAACCGGCGCATTCAGCCACTCTGCCACCTCTCCAATGCTCGGAGATCATACCGATGGAAAACCCAATATACCGACGGGTGAACGTATGTCAATTCTATTTACCCCTCACCCATCCCCATGGCCGGTTTGGATTCCGTGTTCCGTCAGAACGTCGCGCCGGGCCCGCAGTCGAAGCACGCCCAGCAGACTAATCCCGCCAGGAAACACAGGGTCACCACCGCCAGCGACACCCCCGCCAGCCAGGCCCAGAACCGGGCTGTCGTGAACATCCGCGTTCGCATCGCCAGTCCCTCGGCGATCAGCAGTCCCGTCGCCAGCGGAACCAGGCTGGTTCCCGTTTTCATCAACGTCGCCGTTTCGATCGGCCATATGTTCATCCCTGCCTCCTTCCGGAGTGGATTCCCGTATCCCAAATCCAAGCGCAGCATTCCACGTACGCCTGAAACCTCTATCGGCTGGGCGCGAAATTCGGGAACAGGGATTTTGGAAAAGAAAAGTATCTTACGGAAACAGAAGGAACCACCCCATCCCTTCCATCCTGTTGACGAATCAATGACTACGCTTTACGGATCAAATCGGCGACGGCTTCCTGAAGCGAAGAGAGATCATGTTCGATGACTCCCCAGACGCGTTTCAGGTTCACGCCCATGTAATTGTGGATCAGAACATCGCGCAAGCCGGCAACATCGCGCCAGGAAATATCGGAACGCCCGGCCTTGGTTTCCTTTGAAAGTCGTTTGGTTGCTTCGCCGATAATTTCAAATTTACGGATGACGGCATCCTGTGTTTTGGGATCTCTCAAAAAGGCTTCTTTTCCCTCGCGCGTATAAACATAAATCTGCTCGATGGCATCGAGAATATGCCGGAGATAAACCCTGTCACTTTTCACAGGTCCATCACCTCGGCCATGATATCTTCGCGAAGGATCGGGTGAACCGCCTCGTCGTCCACCACATCCACATGGCACCCCAGAAAATCTTCTAGTGCATGAATCAGTGCAATCTGGTCAAGCAGGGTTCGATTTTCATCGAGATGCACCAACAAATCGACGTCGCTGGCGGGTGTTTCCTCCCCGCGCGAGATCGAACCGAAAACACGCACCTGACTGGCGCCATACCGAGCGGCAATCGCGAGAATCTCCTCCCGCCGGCTTCGAATGTCGTTCAAACTCACCATGACGTTATTGTACTGTTCTCAAAGGCGTTCGACAACGCCGTATCGTTACACGCGGAATGCAAAAATGTTTCCCATCCGCAAAGTGTATCGGAAAGAATCTTCCGTCTCGTTGAACTGAATCGCACGCCGGAAGGAAACGCTCCCCGCTTTGATTCTGAGATGATTTCATTTTCGACCCATAAAATCGGATGGACGTTCACGTGTTTTTCCTTTCCGTTTGGATGGTAAACCACCGAAACAAGCTACTATGGTAGTTATAGTACCATCTCTTTTTTTCGTTGTCGAGACGCTGAAAGGAATCAGACGGAGTGTTCATGCACTCGAGGACGTATAAAACAGCGGAGCGATCCTGTTCCGGATCGCTCCGCCTGGTACGGAATCGAAAGGAGACGCCTTTCCGCGTGTTGTTTACCGCGGATTATGCGCGACGTCGTCTTAAGAGCGCCAAACCTCCGGCCGCCAGCAGAATCATCGTCGCCGGTTCGGGCACTTCGGTGATCACGGCATCGACCTGGGTGATCACGAATCCGCCGTCGTGGCTGCCGCTGCCGGCGACGGGGATCGTCAGGATGTCGATCGTGTCGTCCCGCGTCAGGCTGTACGACAGCGCGTCGTAGGCGGCGTCCACGTCGGCGTTGCTGATCCGCCGCGACAGAAGCGTCGTGGTCCCGTTCAGCGAAACCAGGATGTCCACCGCGACATCGCCGGTGGTGGCCTTTACGAGATCGATGTCGATGTCATACAATCCCGTCGCGGGAGCGGTGAACCGCACGGCGGTGCTTCGCCCGCCGGCGGCGCCGCCCTCGGCGGTCATCATATGCGTCTTCCCGGCGTACCAATACATGCCGTTCGGCCAGCCTGATTGTTCCACATCGGAACCGGTGGTGTTTTTCAGCACGTTTCCGTGCGGATCCGGTTTACTGTCCTTGCACCAGACGTGCAGTCCCGTCGATCCCGAAACGTTCCAGACCACGGTATCGTACAGATGGTACGAACCGCCTTCGGTGTATCCGTAGCTCCAAACCCCGTCCGGATTCGTGGAAAAATCCAGGTCCGCGTTGAGATCATACGTCGCGGCCCGCACACCGGAGACACACAGCACGGCCATCAATAGCAGACATAGCTTTCTCATTTCCAATCTCCTTTGCTTGTATCAGGACAAATCCTCTCCGGCAGACCCTTCCGCCGGTTATTGAGTCCGTCAATTTCTTTCCGATTCGCGTGAATCCCCACCGTGAGGCGTGAGGTTCGATTCCAGTTCCGAGATTCTCGCCAGCACCCGTCCCGGCCAATCCACCTCGGCGCCCGCGGATTCCCAGGCGGTGTCCTGGTGGGTGAAGTCGTACAGCGCCAGGTGATACTCCCGAGCGTGGCGGATATGCCGCCGCGTCCACTCGGCGGCGGACTGCTCGTCGCGACGTTCCAGCGCCCGCACGATGCGATAATGAAACCGCAGGACGTTGGCCTGGTAGTTTTCGTAGGTCACGCCCGGCAGCAATCCCCGGTTTCGCGTGACCTGGTTGAGGATGTGCAGATCGGTGATGATCTTCAGGATCTGTTTGCTCCGGGAGATGGACACCAGGTACAGGTGGAATTCAATGTCGTGCTGGTGGGACTGCTCGCTGAGGGAGCCGACGTTCCTCGACAGGCCTTGCTTGTGCAGCTCGTGGATCGCCCGGCGCAGGTTCGTAAAAATCTCCCGCAGTCGGCGCACTTCCTCGTCGCCGGCCCGTTGAACCGCCAACAGGGCCGCCTGCGTTTCCATCGCCTCGCGAACGTCGAACAGATCGCACAGCTCCTCCCGATTCAACCGCTTCAGGCGCACGCCGCGATTCTCCACTTTCTCGATCAATCCTTCCGTTTCCAGCTGGACTATCGCTTCGCGGACGGGCGCGAGGCTCATTCCCATGTTTTTGGCGATTTTCACCGTGGAGTAAACTTCGCCATGGGACCAACGTCCTTCAATCATGCTGCTGCGAAGGAAACGGTATGCCTTGATTTTCAAATTCTCAGCCATCCTGGCGCCTGTGATCCTTTTTTCAGTAAGAAAACTATTTGTAAAAACAGGTTTCCAATAAACAGCAACTCATTTTGAATTAATAATGTTATAATTATCGAAATAGCTATCGTTAGGTTTCTCGATAGTATAAATTCCTTTTGGGAACATGTCAACGATTTTCTTTCTAATTTACATGTTCCTGAACATGCTTTCCACGTATCTGAAGCCTGAAATTATTCGAAATAGAATTAACAATACGTTTGACAATATAGCCTATATTCGTTACTATATCCGTAAGTTAATCGGTCAAGCTAAATCGATAAACCTGCAATCAACTCTTTCCATAGATATGGCAGTAACCATCCGTGACATCGCGAGGAGGGTCGGCGTAACGAAGGCTACGGTTTCGCTGGTTCTGACCGGGGGGAAATCTTCGGTCAGAATTTCCGATACAACGCGGAATAAGGTCCTCGAGGCCGCCAAGGCGCTGAATTATTTCCCGTCGTTTCACGCCCGGGCCTTGGTGAAAGGGCGAACGTTTACCCTGGGATTGGTCATCGGAGAAATTCATTCCCCGTATTATTCAGAGCTTGCTTCTCTGGCGATGGAGGAAGCGGAATCGCAAGGCTATCATATGTTGGTTTCAGTAACCCGGTGGTCCGTGGAGAAGGAACTTGAATGCCTGGACATGCTTCTGCGTCGTCGCGTGGATGGAATCCTTTTTGCCACCGCCGCATTAAGGCCTGGCGTTCGACAGTTCGATTATCTCCAGGAACAGAAGTTCCCGATTGCCCATCTCGGATTTTCCACCGGTTTCTCGTCGGTTCGTTCCGATTGGGAACCAGGTATGGATCAGGCGGCGGAATACCTTCAGGGGAAAGGGCATCGGCGAATTGGTTTTCTCGTCGGTTCGGATTTTGAACTCGTGGGAGATGAAAGGCGGATCGCGCTGGAAGCAAGTTGCGCGAAACGGGGATTGGCATGCGAGGTGGTTCGGTGTTCTCCCACCATCGAAGCGGCGAGGTTGGCCGGGGCGCAAATGACTCGCTCGAATGATCGACCGTCGGCTGTCATTGTGCAGTCCGATCACCTGGCCATCGGTCTCATTCGCGGTCTGCACGACCAGGCGGTGCATGTTCCCGACGGTATTTCTATCATCGGTTGTGACGGAACGCGGGACGGTGAGTCTTCCATTCCATCGCTGACCACTATCGCCCAGGATCTTCGCCGTCAGGTTCGGGAATCGGTTGAAATCGTCCTGCAAATGATTGCAAACCGGGAGATGCCCCGGAAAGACATACTGATCCCCACAAAATTGATTGTCCGGGACAGCGCGTAACAACAGGATTTTTTCGGAAATCGACACATGAGATTCTCCCCTCGATACAATCCTTCCTATCAACATCCGGCCGCTTTTACCCTCATAGAGCTTTTGGTGGTCATCGCCATTCTCTCCCTGCTCGTGTCCATCCTCCTGCCGTCGCTGCAAACGGCCAAAGAATTGGCGAAGGAAGTCGTCTGCCAGAACAACCAGCGAACCTGTTTCATGGCCGGCGGTTTTTATGCGGAAGATCATGACGGTTGGCAGGTTCCGATTGCGGAATGGCCCGCTCCCACGCAATGCTGGCGATGGTATTGGAAACTAACCTACCTGGATTATTTGCCGTTCGGAACGGGCGAAGTGACAGTGGAGGGAAAGGATTTAAACTCACCCGCCGCCATTTGCCCGTTGGAAGAATCCGGTTCTATGTGCCGGTATGGGCGAAATCAGACGGAAGGAATTTTGTATAAGATCGAGGAGTTTTCCAATCCCAGTAATAAAATATTGATGGGGGACTCCCAGGAAGGAAGCGCTATCGGGGGGTCTCACGTCGCCATAGGCAACCCATGGGCCGAATGGATTTGGGACGACGTGGTCTGGGGATACACGCCCTCTTCGAGACACCTGAATGATAGAGCCTTCTTCGCCTTCATGGACGGCCACGTGGGAAGTTATACGGAAAAGGAAAAACCGTATAAGTCGGTTGATGCCGAGTCCTGGCGTAAGTAGCCGTTTCCATACCCTTGAAATAGCACGCGGTGAAGCAATGACTCCGCCATACAATCACATGGTTCCAGGAAACGATATATTGATGATGTCGTATCCTATGCGAAGCATTATTGTGGGCATGTTGCTTTTCGCTCTTTCGGCTGTGGCTTGTGCGGAGTCGTCGAAGGATCCCTTCCGCGAGATATTTCCCATTCCGCGCGAGGGGGAATATCAGCAGGACGTCGTGCCGGTAGGAGCCGCGTTGAAGGTTCATGCGACGACGGCGTTCAAAACGCAGAAGCTCAATATGATGATCGGCGACTTATCCGGTTATCTAACTGACCGATACAATCAGCCGTTCCAAGTGAAGCGGGTTGGTGACGACGATACGTCCACCGCCGTTCACGTGTACCTGCTTCGTCCCGGGGACGTTTCGGCTTCCCTGGCAAAGAAAATTTTCGATGATCGCTTCACTCCTGAAAAGTTCCCCGAAGGTCCGCGTCGTCGGCAAAGTTTCATCATTCGCAGCTTCCTCCATGACGCGCCCCCGGCGGTGTATATCGTCAGCGAATCCGAGCAGGGATCCTATTACGCCCTGTTCGCCGTGGCGCAGTTGATTCGATGGGAGAACAGCGCGTACACGCTGCGCGGGGCGGACGTGGTCGATTGGCCCGCGTTTGAAGCCCGCTTGCTGGGTGACATGTCCGAGGGATTCGCCAACGCGCCGATCCCGCTGCAACGCGATCTGCTGCTTCGTGAGGCCGCGATTCAACGTTTAACGCACAGCACGACCGGCGAAGCTTCCCGATGCAGCCAGCCCGTCTATGCGCTGGAGCGATGGCTGAGGGTCGGCGATGGGTATTGGGTTCGCCCAACGTTTCACCCGCCGTTGACGGCGTTCAATTGGTCCGCGCCAGTGTCGATCGAGGCGTATGCGTCGATCGCGGCGGAGATTTCATCGCGGGAGGGTGTGGGCGCGTATCTCTGGCACGACGCGACCGACGCCGGATGGTGGCGGGTTTATCTCGATCATTTCTGGGCCAAGCGCGACGTCGAAGATCGAAAGAACTATCCCGACGATCCCACCCCCGCCCGCGCCGACGCGGCCCGGTTCTCCGCCATGCTCGCGTCAATTCAAAAGGTTCGGCCCGACATTGACGTGTTCCTGACGTTACCGTGTTATTACGACACGCCCGGAAACGACAAACTGCCGAGAGTCGATCTTCTGCGTAACTATCTCCGCGTGGTCGGCGCGAGCATCCCCAAGTCGATGCGCGATCGCGTGTTTTTCTTCCTGGAAGAACGCACCCCGGAGGATGTGAATGCCTACAAAAAATATCTCGGCGGCATCAAACTTTGTCAGTACCGCTACACACCGCTGTGGAACGGCGGCACGTGGGACACGAACTGCACCGAGTTGAAACGCCACGACGGGATCACCGACGCGGCGCTGGCCGGCGGGTGCAATATGGCGCACGATCTGGTCAACCTGCTGACAGCCCAGTACCTTTGGAATCCGGATATCCCGACTGACGAAGCGTGGATGATCAAGCACCTGGCCCCGCGGGCCGCCTACCTGGCCTACGGACGAGCATATGCGCCCGTCGTGAAAAACGCCGTGCTGAACTTCCGGGATGTGGAAAGCATGATCGACGTGGCCCGGTTGAAACAGACGCGGGAAGACGCGATCCGAGTCCGGATCGAGCTAAAGCGGACGCTTGCAACCCTGCCTGAAAGCTGGCGATACTCGCGCGCGTGCGTCGGAGCGAGCCTGGGCAATCTCGACGCGACGGTGAAGATCGCCGAAGCGAGCCTCGCCAAGGTGACGCGGGAAATCTCGCTGGAGAAAGCAACCGTCAGCACCAACAGCAAAGGCACCGGTGACGTTCGCGCCGCGGTGTTGGGAAAAGAAGTGTGGCGATCGGAAAATGCGCCCGCGCCGCACTGGGTCGAGATCAACCTGCCGCAACCGTATCAACTCAACCAGGTGGCGATCTCCATGCCGAAGGACAACGGTTATTCCTGGGCGGACGGTGAGGTGCAGGCGGAGCAGTTCGGTGTGTGGAAGAGCGTCGCGGGAATTGGGATCGCCAAGAATAGTCCGCAGGTCATTCCACTCGACAACGTCCGGACGCGGAAGATACGGCTGTTGGTTAAAAATGCGTATGACTGGAGCAAGGATTCCCGCGATGACATGATCCTCTCGGGCGTGAGGCTTTTCGGTCTGGCTTTGCCGGACGATCCTCCGGGCGTCGAACGACTTGACGGCCGTTGGCGATTCCGGCTGGACGTGAAGAAGGTCGGTCTTGACGAGAAATGGTTCGCCCAAACCGACTTCGCCCAGGATTGGTTCGATATCATCGTGCCGTCGTATTTTGAGAAAAGCGGCATCGAGGGCGCCGCCGGTTTCGACGGGTGGGCGTGGTACGCGCGTACGTTTGAGGTTCCGCCGACGTGGAAGAATCGCGTCGTGAAACTTCGATTCGAGGCCGTCGACGACGAAGCCGTGGTTTGGCTCAACGGTCGGCGCGTCGGCGAGCATCGAAAGAAAGGTCCTGACGACATTCACTGGTATCGCGAGCCATTCCTGTTCGACATTTCCGAATGCATCCGTTGGGACGGACCAAATTCCCTGGTCGTCCTTGTCAATGATTTCACTCTCGACGGCGGTATCTACAAATCGGTGATGATCCACCTGGACGACGGGCCCGGTCTGCTCGCGCCTCCCGAGGGGAAATAGCACCGCATCCTCCCCTTCAAGGTGAAACGGCCTGGCTTCGTGATTCAAGGTATCGATCAAACCTACCCGCGACGATAGGCGGTTGGGCTCATCCCCTGGTGTTCCCGGAACTGGCGGCTGAAGAAATACACGTCCCGATATCCCAGTTGTTCGGCGATCCAGGAGATGGAATTTCCGCTGTCGCGCAGGAGGAACCGGGCCTGGCGCATTCGCGCGTCGATGAGATAGGCCTGGGCGCTTTTACCGGTCTGCCGGCGGAAGGTGCGGAAGAACTGGCTTCGACTGGCGCCGAACTCCTGGGCGAGTTCCGAAATCGACCACGCCGAACCCGGCTGACGGTCGATCCGCCGACACAGATCGGCGATCCATTTCGCGTCGGCATCGTCGCCGGCTGCTCCGGACCGAGTGAGCATCTCATCGGCGCGATCGATTTCGCACAGGCAGGCCTGCAGGTAATCCGAAGCCCGTCGCGGGTTTTGCGCGACGCGATAGGTTTCGACCAGGCGATCCAGGAGCGATTCCAACACCGCCGGTTCGGGCATCATGCGGAATCGCCCGGGCGCGGGGGCTTTGTCCGGCGGCACGGGCTTGCCTTGCGGATTGAGCCAGTCGAAATGGACATAGTAATGCACAAAAGGCCGGCCCGGTTCGTAATGAAACGTGTACGGTTCCCCGCCGCGCATCAAAAGGCACGCCCCGGGGCGAAGGATATATTCCCCTTCGGGCGTCTCGACGGCGCCCAGGCCTTCCTGCAGAACCCACAAATCCAGGTCCTTCCAATTTCGCGTACGTTCGGCGGTTAACGTCCAGTCCGGCCAAACGTGCACCCAACCCGCGGCGTTGATGTTGAATGACATTATCCATTCCTTTGAAAATGCAACATAAATACAAATTCGTGACTCATGAGTCCATTGTATACATGCAGGCTTCTTTTAAAATACAAAATATCGGATCGTTGAATTCTTTTTCTCGGAAACATGGTTGAATGATGAGTGCAAAAAACAATCACATCGACGTCGGGAGATTAGGCCTGGATCGCAATAGGTATGGGAGTTTCTCATGAATCTGAACGAGGAACTCGGCGTTAAGGGATACTGCTTTCGCGGATATCCGGACAACCCGACCGTCGCGGCGAAGATCAAGGAATGCGGCGTGAACCGCGTGGACTTATCCGGCCCGCAATGCGATTTTCGCGATCCCGATCTGCACGAGACGACCATCGAAACCTTCCGGAACGCCGGAGTGAAAATCGTCGGTATCGGCGCGGTCCAGTTGCACGGCGACCAGGCCGATGAGCAGTATTTTCAGTTCTGCAAAAAGGCGGGTTGTCGCACCGTCAGCTGCGCCGGTAAGCCGGAGACGTTTTTCGACGCCGTCGCGCAGGCGGACCGATGGGCCCAGCAGTACGATATGTTCGTCGCCATCCACAATCATGGCGGGAAACACTGGCTGGGCAATTCCGAGATGCTCCAGTACGTCCTGGGCAAGGTTTCTCCGAGAGTGGGCTTGTGCATCGACACCGCCTGGTGCCTCCACGCGGGGGAAGATCCCGTGCAGTGGCTGGAGATGTTCGCCGGACGAATTCACGCCGTGCATTACAAGGATTTCGTCTTCGACCGCCGGGGAAAGCACCGGGACGTGATCGTCGGCGAAGGGGCGCTGGACCTGCCGGCCTTCGTGAAAGGCCTGAAAGCTGGCGGATTTGAAGGCCCGGCCGTCATCGAATACGAAGCCGACGTCGAGAATCCCGTGCCGGCCCTGCGGAAATGCGTGCAAAAAATGAGGCCGATATTGCAGGCGGCGGATGGCGAATAATCCATATCCTGTTTCTGGTTTCTTGAAAGTTTGCGCGGCAGGAATCCGTATCTGTTCAGCGACTTGAGAACAGACACGTTTTTCCAAACAACGTCGAACGGAAAGCCAATCCCAGGATCGACTTTCCACGAGGGAATCTCTCTGCCTGGAATCAATGGATTCCACGGAAAACGGCGGGAATCATATAATTATTGCTCTAAATGCTTTTCCATGAGATACTAACAGAAAATTCGGAAATAATTTATTAATTTATTCAATATTCTACACGTTTAGAATTGCAAATTCTATACGTTTAGAATATAATTCAGGACATACGAATATTGATATCCGGTAATGAATCCCCTGGAGTTCTTTGAATATGGCAGTAACGCTGGACAGAATAGCCCGCATGGCCGGCTGCTCGTATGGGACGGTTTCCAATATCCTTTCCCGCAACGACACCCGGTACAGCGACAAAACCCGTCAGCGGGTGAAAAACGTCGCCAGGCAACTGGGCTATATCCCGCACGCCGCCGCCCAGACGCTGGCGACGGGACGCAGCGGGAATATCGGGATCATCGGCGTGAACTGGAACGACAATCACCTCTTAAAAGCCGTCGCCGCGGCGGGACAGATCGTCTCGGACCATAACCACAAGCTGGTTCTCGACGCCGCGCCCGGCTGCAACCAGGCGGGAATCATGCTGCTGCAACGAAAGGTGGACCTGGTCCTGGCGCTGCATTTCCTCATGGAGAACACCAATCCCACGGAAGACATGGCCGACGCGTATGATCGGATCATCAGCGTCAACGCGGAACCGTCGCGGATTCCCAACAGCCGGTACACCATGTTCTGGGACGACGTCGCCGGCGGGGCGATGGTGGCGGATTATCTGATGGGACTGGGCCATCGCCGGATGGCGGTATTGAGTTGCGGCGATCTTTCCCCGCGAACGAGGGGATTTCTCCGTCGTTGCGAATCGGCGGGATTGCGTCCTTTGCTGGTCATCACGTCTTCCGACAACGTTTGGCAGCAGAAGGCGTTGGCGGAATTCGGGTGGGATCCCCGCGGAACCCTTATCTGTGAGAGTTCCGGAGGCGCGGAGCAAATCCGGGCGGCGTTGGCAAAGGAACCGGACATTACGGGTGTTTTCGCCCGAAATGATCGGGTAGCCGCGTCCGCCCTGACGGCGGCGGAGAAAATGGGAATGTCCGTTCCCGCGCGCCTTTCGATCATGGGGTATTGCGACGAGTCGGAAAACATGCCCTGTCAACGGCGAATTTCCTCCGTGCATACGCCCATCGCCGACGGGGTTCGCGTCGTGCTGGAGGATTACTTTTCGGCTTTACGGGAAAAACGCGAACCGCGCCGCGAGGACGTGCGACTGGATGTCCGCCTGGCCATCGGCCACACCACCGCGCCGGTGGCGACAACGAGATAACAAAGAGGACAACCGTGAAGCCCCGGAACGAGTTTGACTCCGTGAAGATTTTCATCGGAATGGTTTCGATGGGATCAGGAGTTCGTTTTCTCATGAATCAAGGAGAAGGAGTATGAAAACAAAGCTAAGAACAGGTCTGTTGTTGACGGCTGTGCTAGGTCTGGCCGTCGCTCCCGCGGGCGCCGCGCTGGTGAATCCTTCGTTTGAGACGCCGGTCATTCCAGAAGGCCAGGTGGAACTCAATGCGGTTCCCACCGGATGGACGATCGCCGGCAGCACTCCATATCTCAGCAAGGTGGTCACTCCCCCGGATCAAGACCAGTATGTGGATATGGCGAAAGGCAGTGCTCTGTATCAAATCTCGGATATGGTGATGGAAACCGGGGTAACCTACACAGCCTCGATCTATGCGAAATGCGATAGAGAGATTAGTGGTGACAATGTGTATCTCGGTATCGTCGCTGGCGATTATACCACCGTTGTCGCGTCCACGACGGACCATTCGGATACGGACACCTGGGTTCTGCTGACGACAAGTTACACATGTACGGAAGAGTATAACGGGCAACTCGCCGGTGTTCGTCTCGGCCAGAATACCGCGGCCTGGTGCTGGCAGGGATATGATATGGCTACGCTGACTCCCGAACCGGCGACGATGGGTCTGCTGGCCGTCGGCGGACTGGCGACGCTGTTTCGGCGGAAACGACGATAACGCGCGATTCGATTGCGGTGAACCGTCACACGAATCGGGGCGAAGAAAGACAGATCTCTTTTCTTTCCGATTGGTTGGTGTGGGGACGGCGATCCTCGCCGTCCTCTCACACCAACGCCATTGTACCGGTGAAGCAATTGGATATTCCTATCGAAGGATGTTTCTGATGGACAAAATGAAAATCGGCGTGGTCGGCCTGGGCGGCGCCGCCAATCATTATCACCTCCCCTGCCTGACGCGGTTCGAGGATGTCGAGGTGTACCTGTGCGACGCCTGGGAGGAACCGCTCCGAAACACGCGGGCGAAATGGGACATTCCCGAAGAGCGAACGTTTCGCGATCTTTCGGAGATGCTGCGCCAGGTCGATCCGTCATGCGTGTTCGTCCTGCTGCCGCAATACACGCGCGACGGCAGACCCCCCACGCCGTACGAGGAATACGTCGCGACGGTTCTGCGGGCCGGCAAGGCGATCTTCGTGGAAAAACCCCTCGGCGTCAACGGCGACCAGGCCCGGCGACTGGTGTCGATGGCCAATAGCAGCGACGTGCGGACAACCATGTGCGGGTTTCAGCGCCGGTTCAATCCCTTGCTGCGATACGCGCTGAAGCGAATCCACGATCGCGGGCCTCTGCTGCAATGCTCCTTCAGCTTCTTCAAGGGAATGGTGCGAAAGGAGCATTGCGAGGAGGCCGCCTTCACGGGGTATAACTGGCTGACGCTGGACCTGGTGCATTGCCTGGACCTCGCCCGCTGGACGCCGCGGGCGGAACTGGTGGATTTCCACTCCTCCAAACGCGTGTACCCGACGCAAAACAAACTTTTCTCGGAATTCCACGCGATGGCGACCTTCAACAACGGCGTGACCAGTTTCTTCAGCGGCAACGTCCGCGCGGGCGGACGCATTCTGCGCTTTGAACTGCACGGCCACGGCATCAGCGCGTTCCTCACCAGCGAACCGAACGACGGTACCGTGCCGAAAGAGGAATCGACCAGTCATCATGACATGGTGGCGCATATTTTCACGACGGACGGCACAAGACCCTACGGGCCTCTTCCCGAACCGGAGATCGTTCATTCCTATGACGTCTCGCCGGTACCGACGCAACAAGGCCTGGCCGGCTGGTGGGATCAGGCGAGACATTTCGTCGATTGCGCGCGGGATGGCAAATCCACCGACAGCTCGTTTGAAGATGCTTGCAAAACCATCGAACTGTGCGACCTGATTTTGATGACGTAATTTCCTCACTCGGAACGGATACGCAATTATCCAATGCCGCCTTCGCGGGGAAGGGGGATAAAAACTCATTCGGAAATGAATATTTATAAAATCTTATTTTACAATCGCTTAGATTCAAATCACTCCTGAAAATCGGCATGGAAATTTCTCAAATCATCTTGATCCTTGCTTAAAAAGGGTTTATAATTATCTATAGCCTAACTACAGGTTCACAATAAGCTGATGCGTTTGACTGAAATCGTACCGGAAGTGCCTTTTCGTTCTATCCAACGTCGGAAACAGGTGGATCTATAGATAAACCGCGTGGATATTCGATAATTCCGGACAGGGAAAACCAACAGAAGCCGCCTTGAAGGATCATGAAGAATAACATACTCGTAGCCGTCGATATGCGATTTTGTATGGAGGCGCTGGACTGCCTGCGCCGCGTCGGGAACGTGGACTATGAATATCCCTTCTCCCGTGACGTCGTTTTATCCAATCTCAAAAAGTACGATGCCTACCTGGGACACACGGACATCAGGGTGGACCGGGAATTTCTCGCCCACGCCAACGGCCTGAAGGTCGTGGGCACGTGCAGTACCGGAACGGACCATATAGACAAAGATGCCCTGCGCGACAGAAAGATCCATCTGCTCAGCCTGACGACGGAATACGAGCTTCTCGACACCTTTACCAGCACCGCCGAAATGGCGTGGGGATTGCTCCTGTCCTGCCTGCGGAGAATTCCGTTCCACTTCGAGCGCGCCAAGCGCGGGGAAATCGGCCCGAAGGATCACGTCACCGAATCGCACCAGCTTCGCGGAAAAACCCTCGGAATCGTGGGTCTGGGTCGGCTGGGCCGCATGGTCGCGGAATACGGAAAGGCGTTTCAGATGCGCGTGATCGCCAACGACATCAAGCCCGTGCGGATCGACGGTGTGGAAAGGGTCGATTTCGACACGCTGCTTCGGGAGTCGGACGTCATCAGCCTGCACGTTCACCTGAACGAAAACACGCGTCACCTGATGAATCGCGAAACCTTCGCGAAAATGAAACCCGACTCGGTTCTCGTCAATACCGCCCGGGGGGACCTGGTCGACGAAGCGGCGCTGCTCGAAGCTCTCGAAAGCGGGAAACTCCTCGCCGCCGGCCTGGACGTGATCCACAACGAGTGGGACAGTGACATCTCCCGGCGTCCCCTGATGCAATACGCCCAAACGCATCACAACCTGATCGTCACGCCGCATATCGGCGGGGCGTCTTTCGAGTCCGTCGTCGAGGCGCGAAAATTCATGGCCCGGAAGATGGCGGACTTTCTCACCGAAAAATGAGCACCCCATGAACCCATCCTTATTACAAGCGTATCTCGATGCGCCCGTATCCGTCAATGTGTTTCCGCGACACGATGTCGATGCGCTCTGCGCCCTGATTGACGTCATGGCCGACGAAGGTTTCCGCCTGCTGGAAATCCTCGCCCGTCCCGTGGAAGACGCCTTGTTGCTGCTTCGGGAACTGAACGATCGCCCGCAACGCGCAAACGTGCGCCTGGCGGTGGGGACGTTAAAACGAGCAGCCGAAACCCGCCGATTCGCCGAACTGCAGCCGGACATGCTGGTGTCCCCCGCGTTCAGCCGGAATATTCTCGACGTGGCGGCCGAGTTCGATCTTCCGTATCTCCCCGGCGTCTGCACGCTGCAGGACATCCAGGATGTCATCGATGCCTTCGACGAAGTCGGACGCGACGTTCGGATTCTGAAACTCTGTCCCGTCGAAATCATGACGTGGAATTACGTCCGGATGATTTCGTGCATCCATCCGGAAATTACATTCTGCCCGACGGGCACGATAACGCTTGGCGATCTTTCAATGTGGCGGTCCCTGCCGTGCATCGGCCCGGCGATGGAAGATCACTTCGTGCCGTCGGAGATGATCGACACCGGTGATGAAATCAGGATTCGCCGACGGCTTCAGGAAATTCGACGAATGGCGATTCGTGACAATCCGTGAATAAGCGTGCCGATTTTACCGGATCGGCTTGCTCGTGATAACTCCTATCCCTCTACCCTTCTCGCCGGCGGCGGCGTAAAACATATAATAGGTTTCGTGTTTCGGATGATAAACAAGGGATATTTTATGGGCGTATTGTTTATCCAGACCGAATGGATGGCCGCCGGCTTGGTATAACGGTTCCGGATCGACAACCCAATCATACAGGTCGCGGGAATAGGCGGCCATGATATGCGCCCCACCGCGTCCTGCGCCCATAAAGAACATGACCCAATGATCCTCCTCCCTGAAAACCTTCCCGTCGGAGGAAAACCGCTCGTTGTAAGACCCGTTCGGGCCGTTGGAGATTACCGGATTGTCTTTGTGCCGTTTCCATTGGCGCATGTCATCGGAGATCGCCAATCCCAACCGTTCGACCCAGGGAGTATCCCTGGCGCCTTCGGCGGCGTTGTAGAAATTGTAGTATTTGTGATCGTGCTCCACCAACCACGGCTGGTAAATGCAATCCTTTTCCCATGGGGCGCAATCGGGTTGATGAACGGAAAGGATCGGCTCGTCGGATTCTCTTTGCCAGATCAATCCGTCCCGGCTGGCGGCGACGCCTTCATAACCAGGCCGTAATTCATATCCTCCCTGGCGGGGATACGCTCCGTACAGCGACCAATATTTTCCCTCGTGTCGTTTCAAGGTGCGAGGAGCGTTAATCGAATAATCTTCATATAAGTAAGCGCCAAGAACAGCCCCGCCGTAATCAAACGAACCTTCCGGTCCGAAGCCCATCGCCAGCCGCATGTTCTTCCAGCGAATCAGATCATCGCTTTCCGCGAGGAACGACTGATATCCCCTGCCGTCATACCCGATAAAGCTCATGTACCACATCGCGTCTCCCGGCAGCTGAAAGACCGTGGGTACGTCCGTTGTCGAGACATCTTCATATCCTGCAATGTTCGGTTTTCCGGGAATGACATGATCGGGATAATAATGCCAATTCCGGTATTTCGCGGACCATTGTTGTATTTGTTCCAAATCAATAGACATCGCATGAACCTGATTGATGCTTTCGGTATTGATGCGCGGCAAGAACCCTTTCCCGCCGCCTTATGTTATATATGAATTGTCATTTCACGCCAGATGATATTTCGCGGAGAGTATTCCCGCCGGTTCCGTGATCGTTTTTCGCACCTCGGGAGGAATGTGCGGACAATCCTTATAGCTGCAATAGAAGACGGTCAATATCTCGCCCGGCGAGAGTTCCACGGCGACGGGATATCCCTGGTCCGGCGGGTTTTCAGGCCATTCGTACACCGTGATGATATTGTCCACGTCCCACGTCCGCCCGTCGTCATAGGACAAAACCGCCTTGATTCCAAAGGGTTTTCTGCGATGGCCGTAGGAACACAGAATCGGCCCGGATTGCAGGCGGAGCAGATGAGCCGGGTATCCCCAGATCGGCGTTTCCACCGGCTGGGACCAGGTTTTACCGTTATCCTCCGAATTGGATTGATACAGATATTTCGATCCATCCGGGGCTGTGCGGAACATAGCTATAAGTTTACCGGGAGCAATTTCAAGAACATGATTTTCATTCGCAACCGGCCATAATACGCCTTCCTCATTTACAACTCGCTCGCCGGGAACCTGTCCGGTGACTTCCCATGTTTTACCCGCATCGAAAGACTTCGCCACTCCCATCACCAAACCAACTTCCGCCGGCATGTGCCCGAGGTAAATCAGCGAACCGTCCGAAAGCAGGCTCGGACCGGCATGAGCGCCCAGGGGGAGACGGTTCGGAACCGTTTCCCAAGTCTCCCCACCGTCAAAAGAACGCAGCGACCAGGCGCAAAGAAGCTCCTCCCGCATTTTGTCCGTAACCCGTCCAATTCGAGCTTCCCACTCGGGGAGAAGCTTCTCTCCCACCTGCTTTGTGAAATTGTCGGACGTAAACGACGTCAGAACCAGCGTCCCGTCGGGCATGGTCAACAGATTCGCGTCCCGGTCATCCAGTTCGCTGTTGTACAATTCCCGCGGCAATTGCCACGTTTTACCGTTATCCGTGGAACGCATGATAACCGTTCGACCGTCCGGGCTGTGATGGGACTGTCGTTCCGACGCGGAGACCAGAAGTTCCCGCTCGTTGATTCTCGTAAGCCCGGGCCAGGCGTACATCTGATCCGGCCGCGACGCCACCACGCCGTATTCGAAATTACTTGCTGTAAGCATGAATTGCTCCTTGATCCGTCTCCGAGGCCAAACAACCTTCATCAAAACTCATCTTGATCTTCTCCTGATTCTCATGGGATCATCTGCTGATTCTTCCGGTAGCGGAGTATGAATTTTGTATCCCAGCTTTTGTTTAATTCCAGGTCGACCGGCTGGTACATCCACTCCATGCTGTACTTGCCCTCTCTCGCCCATTTGTATATTTGAAGCAGAGAGGCCTTGTCCAAAGTAACCGTTATGGCCTCCTTTGTCCGTTCATTCCAGGTAGCCAGCCAGTCGCCGGTCATAGGCTCGAAATCCGCCTTTGAGGCAAAAGCCGCCATCTCCTTCGGCAGGTCGGCGCGATGAGCGAAACCGCTTTTCCCGGCCTTTTCCTGAACAAATACACCATTGCCCGTCTCATAGACCAGCTTGTCGGAGTCTCCCAAAGCAAAACAGTTATGAGACCAGTAAGAGAATTTAATCACCGCCTCTAAGGATCTGTTGGTTATTTTCACAGCCACGGCCACATCCGCAGTTTTTTCGTCTATTGAATAGGTCTTTGATATCACCAGTCCCGCCACCTGGGTCTTGGGAACTTTTCGTTCCAGGGTCACAAACGCCCTGCCGTCTTTGATTCCGCGATCCACCACCCGGTAGTCCGCCTGGGGCGAAGTTTGCCAGCGTGCATTTTCAGGCGCCCAGAAAAGGTCCATGCACGCGTCGCCGGTATCCTTGCCCGGACGGATGATATTCTTCTCCGTCCCGGCCGGCTCCCAACGCGGCAGTCTGCCGCCGGAACGGGTGATCCATACTTTCTGAGCGGGAGAAGCCATCAGGACATCAAGGCTGCCGTCATGGTCGCCGTCATCCCAGGCGATCTTCAGGCCGCCTTTCCTGATTTCGCTGCTCTGGTCCTTTCCCCGCGATTGGGCCCGCAGTTGCTCATAAGCGTTGACGGTATCCTGAACACAGACTTTCTTTCCAGGAAGGTTCGTTTCGCCCCAGGTGATCTTGAGGAAGACCGCCTCCGAAGGGTCAATCTGTACCACCACGCCTTCGGCAAGCTGCTCCGCGCTCCAGGTGTCGCTCTCCGGGGAAGGCACAAACCGTGTTCCGGAAATCGTGTCGTGCACCTTGAACCCGTCTTCCGGCCAATTGATCTTCGCGGTAATCCTGACAAAGGCTGCCTTTTCCTCGTTCAGGTTGAACACCGTGATCAGCCGGTCCTTATGTATCTGATACGCCTGGTAATTCAGATAATTCCGCCACTCGGGATATCGTATCAGATGACGTTTCCCCTCGATGATAATTTCAGATTCCGTCTCAGGGAGACCTTCCACCGTCACTTTCTGGTCGATTCGATTGCCTTTGGCGATGAATTCTTCCACAGTCCTGATATTGGCCGACGCCCGGGCCATCTGCCACATATACTTCGCGCCCATGGAGCGTTGCAGGTCCGGCCAGAAACAGATACCGGACTCTCCAAGCGAAGCCGTTGTCAGAATCCCCATACGAATGGACTCCGGACTTCGTTGGGCGACAGTACCGGAGTTGCGAATCATCCAGGTAGTGGAAGTCGGCATCAGAGGCTGAAGGGCATAGTCAGATGTCCGCTCAACCGTATCAGCCCATGACCTTGCATTTGACGGATACACCATCGGTGAGTGCGTAATACCTTCAACATCGTAATACGCGAGATCCATTTGGCCTCCGTCGGCCCCCTCACCCTGCACGGCAAGAAGCAGGGCATCGGGTTTTATTTTTTTCAGATAGGCGGCCCAACCTTTCATGATCTTGCCCCCGAGATAATCAACACAATAGCTGTAATATTCCCTGGAATACTTATCCTTAACCAATTCCTCGGTTACCCGTTCCTTGTCCAGTTTCATATAATCAGCAAAACCGGCCAGGGTTTGCTCTTTGTAGGATATACCTGCCCAGGGTTTGAATTCCGCATCCCAAAGAAAACCGTCCACCTCCTCCGTCATGGAAGCACTGAATCCTTGATCCAATTTCTCAAATGCGGCCGGGCCTTCGTTCGCAATCCTGAACAGCCAATTTTCACCATAAATTCCAGGAAAAGTATTATTACTATGTCGCCAGCCCGGGGATGCGTTCAGAATGACCTTTCCGCCGTCTTCCTTGAAACGTTTATAACAATACTCAATCCAGGTTCCGGCAGCCGGTTTACTATGTATCAGATAACAGTTGATCCCGCAGGAACGATAGAGATGGTAAACCCGCTCCCAGAGCTCCTTCGGCGCCTGGTCCAATAAGCCCCAAACAAACATGATATCAAAGTTACGGGCATATTGGTTTTCAGGCAAGGCCGGCAAAACAAATAGCTTGGCGGTTTTCCGCGGATACTTCGCTTGATCCGAATACAGCCGCCAATGTAACCGCGTTTCCGCCAGTGGCGCATTGACTTCCGCCCAGAGCGTGATCCAGGCGTCGTGGGTTAAGGTTTTTTTCATCCCCAGTTTCTGAATGTCCTGCGCCGTCAATTCAATAACGTACTTTCTGCTGCCGGCAACGGTCTTGATTTCGCGCAGCGGCCAGACGGAATGGAGCTTCACCGCCGCCGGCGCCTCGACTTCAAACGAGAGCGGATAAGTGAGCTTTTCGGCATCCCCGGTGAGGCCGAACATGATCGGGGCGACGTTTTTTTCAATGATATACGCTTTGTCTTCAACGTGCGCCCAGCGTCCCGGAAACAGAAACGCGTGGATAGGTTCGTTTAATTCCCTGAGTTTGAGATCATCGAAGGTTACTGAACCAACACCGTTACCTCGCAACATGACAATAAGCTGCTTACATTCCTCGCCGAAACTGAATTGTCGCTTAAAATACTTCCAGTTCGGGGATGATTGTACATTACAACGGTATATTTTCTTATTCGCTTTTTTCCGAATCAGGTCTTTCGGATCGTCCGTATCATAGGTTTGAATCTGCACATACGAATCGATTTTCCCCGTCGTTTTATAAAAACCGCTGATTTCATAGATTCCCGGGGAGCATTGCACCGGCGGGGAATAGAACAATCCCCTGGGTTCTTCATTTGTTTCGGATTGATCCAATCCGATAATTTTGACGGCCTGTTTGCCGGAATGGCAATCGGCCGTCCATTGGCCGGTTCCCTTGGTTCCCTCGCCGCTCCAGAACGCCCATGTCCAGCTTTTACCTTTTTCTTCAAAACCGGGATTCGCCAGCAAATTCCCCGCATCTCGCGCTTTTGCTCCCGCACTCTTTAACGCTTCATCCGCCCGTGCAAAGGCCCCGATATTGAGAATTGCAGCGGTGAATATCACGGCGAATTGTATTGCGCTATTGTTGTGGGTAAACATTTTGAACCTTTCTTATACATCGTCAGCTTTAACGCAATCGAAATAATACCGGTGATCCTCAAGGGAATCATTATCCTAACGATAGTTTTATTCGTAATAGTATTCCCATAGGATGGCATAATGGTTCGTGGCGTTCGAGAAGACGGACAAATTCGGCACTTTGTAATATCCGCGATATTACAATGCCCGGAAAATTAATAATGACTATACCAATGATCCGGAATCTACATAGATCTCCAATTCGTCAATGACGATTTCATGTTCCCATTCAGGATCACTATAGTCTAACGATAGGATGAGGATATTATTTCCTTTTATCAATATTTTATTTGGAATGGAAAACCATCGGGTGGAAAAGGTTGGAGAGGGTTTCTCTGGGAGTTCTCTCGCGTCGATTCTCCCCGCTTCCGGTAAACACGGAATTATCCTTCCATCTTCCGTCCGGATATCTTTATATTCTGCCGGCGGCTGGTTGGTTTTTCTGTTTCGATAGATATCGGAATCTGGAATTACCGTTCCGTTCAGGGAAACGGTTAATTCGTCATGTTCCGTCAGTCCAAACCCGCGGAAGAGCAGAGTTATATGCTTATTACCAATGGAATCCTCGTATAATATGAAATGATATTCACCGGAAGGGTGTTTTTCCTTGCGATTCAAAATGAGTTTTCGGGCCTTCATCACGCCGGTACTGCATCGGCCGTCTTTTCCGAAAATCGAACAGCCGTCCCAGGTGGGGTCGAAAATATAATGTCGTTCCGCATTAGAGACGCGATTCGGATCGCGCAACTGGTGAAATATCTGAAGCGCCTGCGGATAGAAAGGCGCGTGCCGGCAGCAGAGGAAATGATTGTAGACCGACAGGCCATCCGCGCCAGCCTGGTACATTGAATGCGCATACGCCCGGCAGACGGCCGGGGGGATTGGATTGCGTTTCAATCGATATCGCGCCCGGTGGGACGTCCACGGCAGCACGCCCGGGTAGAGCTTGCAGTTGGTGTTGCGCGTCAGTTCCGCCCATTGACGGCACGGCAGATTGAAATCCGTGTACATTCTGTCCTGCGGGCAGATGTTGTCGATGATTCCTTCCTTGATCCACGTCGTGACATCCAGACCAAGATTGCCGCATTCTTCGATGCTGGAGGGTACACGAATTCCCAATAGTAACTCCCTGCCGGTTTCGTTGCCGCGACGCTCCAACAGGCCGCGGACTTTTTTCAGCAGTTCCGTCATCAACGTCGCGCGTTCGTGTCCTTTTCCGGCGGGGAAGTAGGCGTCATCGCGGAAGCAGAGTTCCAAGCCGTCCATGTCGAAGCGATTGACGACTTCCTGGATCACACCGAACGTAAATTCGCGCACTTCCTCGAAGGAGAAATCCAGCGCGATGGGTTTTTGCTCCGTGACGTTCGGGCCGTCCGTTATCTGCCATTCGGGATGCGACTGGATGAAATCGCAGATTCCCACCCCTTGCTGAATCGCCTGATACCCATGGCCGTCATTCATGCGGAATCCGGCGATGAACTTCATGCCGCGTTTGTGCGACTGATCGATGAGAATCTCCAGCGGCTGGGTTCCCTTCTCCAGCATTGGAAGGAAGCGTTTATGCTGCTCCCGGCGGTCGTATTCGTAACGGCCGGATTTCCAATAAGCCGTCCAGCCCTGGGAAAACACTTCCTGACAGAACAAATCCACACCGGCATCGGCGAGCATATCCACCCATCGCCGCAAATCCCCCTCCGTCACCGGATCGGGCAGAAGCGATTTGGCGACGCTGGAAGGATCGCTGACATAAAAAAGACGATCTTCACCACGAGGAGTCATAGAAGAATTCATTTGAAATACCAATACGGAGCAAGAGCGTTAAAGATCGTTTCATAGCGATTGTCCGGATCCGGCGCCTGAATTGAGGATACATGTCCATCCACCCACGCGATATTACAACCGTCCAGATGACGGGGATCAACATAATACCATTCCATTGACGAAGGTGGTTTATAGCGATCATATAAGAAAAAGGTTCCCCTGCCGGTGTCAGTCACACCCCAGTTTAACCAAATACTATCCAGAAAAAGTAGTATCTCCGAGGGATTCGTTACATCGCTGACGTTGGCGGTTGGCCCATGTAGACCACCAATGCCTTCGGCATTGTATCCATAATCCGGTTCTCTCCAAAAACTTTGATAAAGCCCAACATCCGTGGGTCTTGGATCGTCGCATACGCATTTTTTCCAGAGATTACGATTTTTATCCGAAGGCCTGCTTGGACAAAGAAAAACTTCGCCATAGTCCACATACCCCCCAACCACCAGTCGATCCGTCCAGATAATCCGATGATCTTTATCCGGATTTTTATAATAAGAGAAAGGGAATTGTCCGTTGGAATCATTCAGATACATCGACATGGATAATTGCAACGAATGAAGATTACTCTGGCAAGCCGCCTTTCGTGCGAGTTCCTTGGCTTGCTGAAGAGAGGGCAGCAGGATCGACACCAGCAGGGAGATGATGGCGATCACCACGAGGAGTTCGATCAACGTGAAACCGCGCGCGTTCTTCCGGGGGGATTTTCCCTTTACGGCTTGTGCATAGAAAACCATATCATGGTTCCTGGCTATTAATGTTCCCTTAGATATCCGTCACGACGTCGGTTTCGCCCGAGCGCAGTTCGTAATGTCCCAGCATAATACTTTCCACGTTGGTCCGCACGTGGGCGCGCATGAGGCTTTCGGCGAGTTCGGGATCCTTGCTCCTGATCGCCTCGACGATTTTCAGATGGCCGTCGTAGACCGCTTTGTCGTCCCGGAACACATGCACCTGCTTGACCAGAATTTCGTGGCGCACGATCGACTGGATCAGCGTGTCGTTGCGGGAATACGTCGCCAGCATGGCGTGGAATTTCCGGTCGAGGGATTCGCGGCTTCCTTTATCCGCGCCGGCCTGGGCGAGATCATATTGCCGTTTGGCGATGTCCGCGAGTTTATCCAATTCAAAGGGCAGCGCCGACTGGCAGCACAACCGGGCCGCCAGACCCTCCAGCACCTCGCGCACGGCGAGAATTTCGATCATGCGATTCGCGTCAAACCCGCGTACGAACGTGCCGATGTTCTCCCGCACTTCCACCAACCCCAGCGACTTGAGTTCCACCAGGGATTCCCGAATCACTCCCTGCGAAACGCCGAAGCGATTGGCGAGTTTGGGCTGGGTCAGACGCTCCCCTTCGGGGTATTTTCCGGAAAGAATGTCCGACTGAAGAATTTCCGAAATGCGTCGTCGTGAAACACTCACGGCTGGTACTCCTTTGTTGTCTTGTCACGGCAGGCCGATCGTCCTGAACCGGCGGATATAAGTATTTTATCGTCTAACTATCGTTAAGTCACGTATACAATTAAAAATCGGATTCGTCCCGAAAACATTTCAACCCGCAGGTCAATCGGCCGACGGTTTCAACAGATCAATTTAAAATGAGGAGCGGTTCCAGAACGAATGGAGAAAGAAGCCACCTTTGGTTCCTGTATGAATATATCACTCTTCGATTAAAGTGGTTATAACAGGTTTGTTCCGGAACCGCTCCTGTATGTCATTTTCAAACCCAGCCGCATGTCACGCTGCCGGACTTCACGATGTTATTTCCTTCGAAGCCGCACGATCATCGGCATACCCAGCAGCACAAGTCCCATCGTCGCCGGTTCGGGGACAAACGCGATGCCCGTGGGCCGGGCGGATAATGTGCAGAACTCGTCGATGTACGCGCCCGTCGTGCCGTTGAACCGATACACTTTGTTCGTGGCGTAGCCGCTGTTGGAAGCGGCGACCAGCAGATCGCCGTCTGGGGTCCAGGCGAACGCGCCGATGCTGTTCGCGCCGTCGGGGATTGAACCGCTGACGACGAATTCGCCCTTACCGGCGAAGGTAGTCCCGTCGTAACGGACAATCCGGCCCGCCTGAGCAACAAAAATATCTCCGTCGTGCCACGTGGGTTCTTTCGTCCAGGGGTCGAGAGAACCGCCGGAATCGCCGATCTTCGCGCCGGTCGTGCCGCTGTACTTGCGAGTCCAGCCATCCTGGCCGGTGATATACAAATCACCGTTCGGGTCGATGCCGATACCCGCGCCGGTTGTCTCCGTCGTTATGAATTTGTCGATAAACGTACCCGTGGCGGCATTATAACGTGCCACACCTTTCGAGGAACTTGACGACAAAACGTAGTAATAGCTCCCATCCGGACTGAACACACTTCCAACGGGTTCATAAACATTGCTTCCGGCGGCCCAGTATCCCGCCCAGCTTCCGTCGGAGGTATTCCAATAATACGTGTGTCCGACTTCAATGGACGTGGCGTACACCAAACCGTCCTTGTATTCCAGGTTCTGCCATCGCCGGGAATTCGGAGCGAATGAGTGATACGTCTTCGCCAGCAATGTACCCGACGAATCGAACTCATACACTCCATCCTTGGAAGCGACGCCCAGGCCGTCCGTGCAGACGGCCACGGTATACGCGCCGACGGGAACCACACAGAACATCAACAGCACCGCGACAAAACACAAAACACTCCTACGCAACATGGGTAGTCTTCGCTGTTTGTTTCGTAACATTTGCATTCTCCTTTCTTATGGAATGAGGTAAGCGATACACACGTTTGTTCGAAACAGCATTTCAAGCACCCCAGCCTGACGGCTGGGAACCCATCGAAAGAAGCAGCTTCCGACATTCAAGTATCTTGAAGAAACTATTTCTTATCGATAGCTAAAATATAGAATATAGATAAGCAAGGGTTCTGTCAATGAAAAAAGGAACAACGACAGTGATTTCCGGGAAATCCGGAAAGGAAGGAGATGGCACAAATAATCTCAACTTATTTGAAAATAATGGCTTGCATCTAAGCGCGAGATTCACTTCAAAGCGTCCCGTCAGGATACCTTTCGATAGATTCCCGCGAATCCGTCGGCGAATCGGAATTCATCGGCAGGCGTTCGCACTTGCCTTTTCGGATCGCTTCGATATTGGTTCGGACATGAGCGCGGATGAGGCGTTCGGCCTCGTCGGGCTGGTTGCGACGGATCGCTTCGACGATTTGCCGATGGTCTTCGTAAATTCCCTTGGGATCCCGATACAAATACACCCGTTTGATCAGGATTTCGTGGGTCATCAACGCCTGGAGCAACGTTTCATTACGCGAGTACCGGGCCAGCCTGGCGTGGAATTTCCGGTCGAGGGATTCGCTGCCGTACTTGTCTCCCCCGGCCTTGTCGAATTCGTATTTCTCCCGGGCGAGATTTTCCAGATCGTCCAGTTCAAACGGCAGCGCCTTCTCGCAGCACTCCCGGACGGCCAGGGCTTCCAGCATCTCCCGGACGGAAAGAATTTCGATCATGCGGCCGGCGTCGAAGCCGCGAACGAACGTTCCCAGATTTTCGCGCATTTCCACCAGCCCCAGCGACTGCAACTCCATGAACGATTCCCGGATCAATCCATGAGACACTCCGAAACGCCGCGCGAGCTTCGGCTGCGTCAGCCGCTTGCCCGAGGGATATTTCCCCGCGAGGATGTCCGATTGCAGAATCTCCGAAATGCGCCGCCGTGTCATTTTCATGGTTGTCTCAAGTGAACCGATTTAGGTTACGTCCATGAATTACATGAATTGTTCGAATGTTTTTTATGTTCCATTCGCTTGTCGGGATTCCGTCCCGCCATCCAAAATGAAAATAAAAAAGTAGAAGCGATTCCCGAACTCGAAAGGAGAATTGCATGTGTGTATCGCTGAATCCTCATCCTGCCATGCACGCACACGGTGCATGACATTCTCATTCCGGAATCGCTTCCGTTCCGTCGCGGAACGGCGGGATTCTCCCTGATGGAGAATCCCACCGTTTCCTGTTCCTTTCCGATGGACTTATCGCCGGCGGCGAATGACCATCGGCAAGCCGAGTAGCACCAAACTCATCGTCGCCGGTTCGGGGATCACGATCAGCGCGTCAGGGCGGGCGTATTCCGGCAGCGTGGCGATCTCGCCAAGCAAGGCGCCCGTGGCGGCGTCGAACCGATAAATTTTGTTGATGAGATAATAGTCAGCCGCGGAACTCAAATTGTTCGTGGTGCTGACCACCAACTCACCGTCCGGCGCCCAAGCGAAATCACGGATCATATCCGCGCCGGTGATGCTGTCCGTGGACAGATATATCGTCGGGGCGCCCGTCGTCGGGTCGATCTTGTAAATTTCATTCCCGCTCAAACCGTACGCCGCGGCATAGAGAAATCCATCATGCCATTGGAGTTTCCTCAATCCGCCGCTGACATTGGTCCAGTCGTCGATTTTCGCGCCCGTCGTGCCGTCATACCTTCGGATCCAGCCGGCGGTATCGGCGATATACACGTTTCCGTCGGGTCCGTAACAAAAACCGGCCGAGGTCGCGTCGGGCGTGATGAACTTATCCACCCACGTCCCGCTGGGAAACTCAAACCGCTGGATCCCTCTAGTGGTGGCGGGATTCATGACCAGATACTTCGTGCCGTCCGGGCTGAACGTCGAATCCTGCGGTTCGAGATTTTTACCGCCGCCGGGGATGTTCTTCGTGCCGTCATACGTCAGGCCGGCATAGTTCCATGTGTACGTGTTCGTATATTTATGCGAAAGCGTATAGACCGTGCCGTTCACGAGCTGCATGTCCGACCAGCGCAGATGCGACTCCGGAAACGGATCGGAAAAATCCTGCACCAGCGTTCCATCCGAACCGTACTCGCGGATCAAATCATAGCTGGTGGTCCTTTCAACACCGTCGGTAGCCACCAAAACGGTGTAGGCCGCCGAAACCTGCCCCGCCGCGACAAACAGCAGTAGCAGCGCCACAAACCACACATGCGTTCCGCGTTGCAATAGACCTTTGTGTTTCATCTGTCTTCTCCTTTGTTTTGTAAAAAAGTTCTTCCAGCCCAATTGTGCTTCCCATCACACCGAACGTGCATTCCCTGAGGAATCCGGCAAAAACAAGCATGCCGCGATGAGATTCGATTTTATTTCAATAGCATATCAACATACTATCGATAACTAGTAAATAGGATAAAGCTCTTTGGTGCGTTTGTCAATGAAAAAATGAAGCGGAATGGTTTTTGGACGCCTAGAATGAATCTAAGCATTTGGAATATAATGTGATATAAAATACAATGCCTTAAATTCTCATCAACGGGAATCGCGGGTGTCGCGGGAAGCGGTTTTCCGGAAAACAGAGGAAACTCCGGAAGGCCTGAGTACGGCATTTTATGAATAATGTTGGGTGGCATGCCCTCACGCCTTCTTAGGCGGGTGGGCATGTTTTTTACCGGGAAAGACATGCTCACCCCCGAAGCGGGTGAGAGCATTCCCCCCCTTCAGATCGGCCGTCGTTTCGTTGAATTGGTATTCTATGAGAACCCGGTGCAAAAAATGTTGTTGTTTTTTTTACCCGCGGATACTATCTGCCTGCCTCGTCGGAGCAATGATGGGGGTTTTCCCAAAATCCCACAAAGGCATCGCGCTGAAACAGAAAGCAACACACCATGACGGATTATTCACAATGGATCGGAAGCGATTTCCTGCTTGGCTCGCATCTGTGCCGCGAACCCATGCCGCCGATGTCGGAACTGAAAGCCGACATGAAGATTCTCAAGGCCCATGGTTTTAACACCATCAAGCTCCAGGAGCATTGGCAAATCGATGAAGCCGAGGAGGGGAAATATGATTTCTCCCGCCATGAGGAATTGATCGAACAGGCCGCGAAGCTGGACCTGGGCGTGTATCTCGGTTTGACGATGGAGCAGGCGCCGCACTGGTTGTATCGGAAATATCCCGACGGTCGGCTGGTCGGTTTCGACGGCCGGAGCGTGATGTATGAAGCCGTCTGCACCATGCCCTCCGACGGTAAACCCGGGCCTTGCTTCGATCACCCCGGCGTGCGGGAGGAGCAGAGACGGTTTATTCAGGCCCTCGTTGCGCGGCTGGGGCGACACGAAAATATCATCGTCTGGAACGTCTGGCAGGAGATCGCGACGAATTCCTGGTCGTCGAGCCTCGCCGACATGCGCGTCTGCTTTTGCGAACATACGCTGTCGTTCTTCCAGACCTGGCTGCGGGAACGGCACGGCGACCTGGACGCGCTGAACCGGGCGTGGAACACGCGCCACGCCCGTTGGGAGGACGTCCTCCCGGAGCGATGCTCTCATCCCGGCCCGTACGCGGTGAATATCGCCTGGCTGTATTTCATGGACAACGTTCACATTTCGAGAATTCTGGACGAGCGCCGCCGGGCGATCCAGGCCGCCGACCCGCGGAAGCGTCCCGTTTTCGCCCATCGCAACGCGCCGGATATCGGTTCGCCGCGCGACTGGAATTTCGCGCGCAAGCTCGATTTCCTGTCTTCGTCCTGCTATCCCTCCCGAGGCGAGGGAACGGAACATCCCTGGGACGACCGAAACGTCGGTGAAGACGTTGATCCTTCCGTTCCCAACCCCAGCCGCGAAATGCGGGGAATTGTGGATGAGATCATGCTTCGCGCCGATCATATCCGTTCCTGTAACGCCGCCGGTGACCCGCTCTGGCTGGCGGAGGTGCAGGGCGGGCCGAAAAACATCGGCCTGCTTCTGGAAAAGGTTCCGACCGCAGCCGATATCCGCCGTTGGATGCTCGCCGGGGCGGCGCAAGGCCTGACGGGGATTCATTTCTGGGTCACGCGGGCGGAAATCGTCGCCCAGGAATGCAACGGATATTCCCTGCTCGACAGCGAAGGCGACACTTCCCCGCGCATGGAAGAAGCCGGGCGCATCGGCTCCTTTTTGCGCGAACATGCCGACGTGTTCGCCCAGCCGCCCGCGTCGCGGGCGGAGGTGGGAATCCTGATCGACGAATGGAATTTCAAGCTGTGCGAATTGATGAACCTGTCCGGCTTTTCTCCGCGCGAGCATTTGCAATACAGCATTCGCGGCTGGTATCGAATGCTGTGGGAACGAAATGTTCCCGTCGATTTTGTGGATCTCGCCTCGGATTCGTCGGAATGGTCCGGCAACTACAAGGTACTGGTCTATCCATTCCCCGTTTCCGTTTCCGAGAAGGCCGCCGCGAAACTCGACCGGTATGTTCGCGACGGCGGGAACCTGGTTTCCGAAGCCATGCCCGGCAAGCTGGACGAAAACGCCTTCGCCCGTCGCGGGGAGCTCTCGCCGATCCTGCGGGAGTTGTTCGGCGTGCGACACAAACGAACGGTTATGGTCTCCGAACCCGAAGGCGGAAATCGCTGGACGCGAAAAAACGGATACGCGGAATGGTTTCCGCCGACGAAATGTCTCGGCACGGGTGAACTGGAAGGTCAATCGTTGCGGGCGAATCTGTACCTGGAAGAATTCACACCGACCGAGGCGAAGGCGTGTTTGTTGTGGGAAGATCGCGTCGTCGGAACGCACCGGAACGTCGGGAAAGGCGGCGCCTGGCTGATCGGGACCATCGTCGGACACAACGGCACGGCCTACGGCGACGCCGAAACGCGAAACGGCATCATGCGGATCCTGGAAAATGGCGGCATCGTTCCGACGCATCGGGGAAAGCTCGTGACGCGAAAACGCGCCGCCGGGAAAAAGGAAATCCGTTTCCTGACCAATCCGTACTCCTCCCCCGTCACGGAAGAGATCGACATAGCCGGCCGGCCCTCCGCACGCACCCTCAACGGTGCAGCCCTTACCGTCAACGGCGATACCGTCTCGGTGACGGTTGCCCCAGGCGATATCGAAGTCCTCCTGCAGGAAGCATGATACAGTCCCGAAGCCGACGATGGATTTATGCGGAAAGAACCTTGACGTTCAGGCCGAAATGAGTATAAGGGAATATCATCCGCGCGCGTAGCTCAATGGATAGAGCATCGGTCTACGGAACCGAAGGTTACAGGTTCGACTCCTGTCGCGCGTAGTTTTTTGAATGAAACTAAGTCCCTGCCATACAGGGACTTTTCTTTTCGGTGAACCTTGAACATCCTTGCTTTCCCGGAAAACTTTATTTTTAACCCGAGTAGGTTATACGTTGGGCCGTCGGGTCGGTTTTGGGGATATTTCTCCGCATCTTGCCTTGCACCATCCTGGCCTGGGTTAGGTCATCCGGTTGGACGGATAAATAAATCTGCCGCGTTCTTTGAGATTATCCCTTAACCGCCCCCACGCGCAGGCCGCTGACGAAGAAACGCTGGCCGAAGAAGAAGATCAGCAACATGGGAACGATCATAATCACGCCGCCGGCCATCAGGAACGTCCATTCCGTTCCGAAGATTCCCTGGAATTTCGTCAGCGCCACCGGCAGCGTGAAATGTTCCGGGGTCTGGGCGACGATCAACGGCCACATGAACGTCCGCCAGGAACCCATAATCGTGAGAATCGCCAACGCGGCCATCGCGGGTTTCGACAGCGGCAGCGCCACGTGCCAGTAAATCCGCAGCGTTCCGCAGCCGTCCAGGACGGCCGCCTCCTCCAGCTCCACGGGCAGGCCCATGAAAAACTGACGCAACAGAAACGTGCCGTACACCGTGAACGCCGCCGGGAGGATCAGCGCGGCGTAGGTGTCGATCCACCCCAGGTGTCGCAGCAGAATGAACGTGGGGATCATCGTCACGGAGACGGGAATCATCATCGTCGCGAGGTAGGCGAGGAAGATTTTATCCCTGCCGAAAAACGTCAGCCGGGCGAACGCGAAGGCCGCCAGGGAACTGGTCACCAGTTGCCCGAAGGTCACGCACACCGTCACCAGCACGCTGTTGAACAGCGCCCTGCCGAAATTCGTCTCCGTCAGCACCACCTTGTAATTCTCCAGCGTGACGCTCCCGGCGGGGGCGATCCTCTCGGGAAACACCGTCTCGAACAGGCGGCGATTCAGGCGGCCCAAATCCTCTTTGGACAACTGGGCGAGTTTGTCCCGCGAACAGGCGTCGCCGACGGCATCGGCGTCGCGGAGAATCGCCTGGGCGTCGGCGGGCAGAGTTGGATACGGAAACACCTTCGGAGAATACAATTCCGGATCGCCCAGAAGGACGTTGAGAATTTCCAAAAGCGCTTCGGCCTGGAAAAAATCCAGTTCGCCGCCCGTTTTTGCCATCGTAGCGAGTTCTTCCCGATCCTTTTCACCCAGCCGCGACCAGATGCGCCCAGCCTGGGAAGACGGGTTCGCCCGCCCTTCCTTCACGAGGGCGCGAACCAGCAGTTCCGGCGACCGGACATCCCGCTGCGCGAGCGTCGGCTGGGGAGCGGGAAACAGCGACGAATAGTCCATGATATCCGAATCCGGCGACCGGAGGGACGTTACGATCATCCACAGCAGCGGAATCAGCATTCCAACGCCCACGACGCCCAGAAAAAGATAGGACGCCCCATGCCGCCAACGTTGTTTCAGGTGCGTGGGCTTCCTAGACATACTCCACCTTCCTGCCGCCGTACCGCCAGTTGATGAGCGTCACCGTCAGAATGATCACGAACAGGACCATCGCGATGGTCGAGGCGTAGCCCATGTTGAACCATTGAAACGCGTGGTTGTAAATGTAATAGCCGATGGTGGTCGTCGCGCCGTTCGGGCCGCCCTCCGTCATGATATACGCCGACTCAAACCCGCCCTGAAAGCCGCGGATCACGGAGGTGATGAAGATGAAAAACGTCGTGGGACTCAACAGCGGAAAGGTGATCGCCGTGAATTTCTTCCATGCGCCCGCGCCGTCGATGGACGCGGCTTCGTACAGCTCCGGCGGAATGCACTGCAACCCCGCCAGGTACAGGATCATGCTGCTTCCGCCCATGTGCGTCCAGAGCGAGACGATCATCAGCGAAGGTTTCGCCCAGTGATAACTCGTCAGCCAGCCCGGACCCCGCACGCCGATCCACGCCAGCGCCCGGTTAATCAGGCCGAACTCTTCATTGAACATGAACTTCCACAACAACAGCAGCGCGATGCCCGCGCAGATCGTCGGCAGATAGAAAATCGCGCGAAATAGGTTCCGCGCCCGGATTTGCTGGTTCAGCACGATCGCCAGAAACAGCGACAGCGCCATCGAGACGGGAATCCCGATCATCAGAAACAGCGTGTTCCACAGGTATTTCCAGAAATGCGGATCGTTCCACTGAAACGTCCCGTCCTCCCAATATCCGCCCAGGAGATTGGAATAATTCTCCAGGCCGACGAATTCCGGGGCGTGGAAAATGTCCCATCGGAAAAAGCTCAGCCCAATCGCCGCCAGCACCGGCAGGAACACGAAGACCAGGAACCCGATGAAATTCGGCGTTAAGAAACCGAAGGCGACGAGATTTCGCTGCCGGCCCATCATCGCTTTCGCCTCCGGAGGGTCCGGTTGATCTGGCGCTCGGCGGTTCGCATCGCCTCTTCCGGAGTCGCCTCGCCCGTCCAGACGCTCTGGCAGGCGATGGAATACAGGTTGATCAGTTCCTGGAGGTGCGGAACGCGCGGCGTGGGGTAGAGGCGATCCAGGGCTTTTTCCAGGGCGGCGACGTTCTTGGGGGCGCCCCGGTGGTTCGCGATCGCTTTTTGCAGCGTCGGCAGATGCGTGGGAATCGTCATGAACGCCATCCGCTCCTGCATCGCCGGGCCGCTTAAGACGCGATACAGCTCCCAGCAGAGGTCCGGATATTTCGTGTCCCGATGGATCATGAACGCCTGGCTCGACACCCACTGGCCTCGCCGACGGACCTTGGGATTCAAAACGATATCCCAACGCAGGTTCGCGAACTGCTTCTTCATGCTCGCGAAATCCCACGTCGCGAACATCATGATCGCGTTCTTCCGCTGCCGGAAGATGGAATAACCGTCCAGCCCCGTCTGCTGCATCTGCTCCTTCGGCGTGGGACTGACGCGATATTTCTTGAACATATCCAGCGCCGTCCGGATGTACGCGATGGTTTCCGGGCAGTTGCACGCGGCCGCCGATCCGTCGGGCTCGACGATTTTGCCCCCGAACAGGCTCAGTTCGATGGGTCCCTGGTAGCCGTACTGGTCGATGCGGCCGTCGCCGTCGCGATCCACGGTCAGTTTTTTGCAGACGGCGAGAAATTCCTCGAACGTCCAGTCGTCGTCGGGATAGGGCAGATGAGCTTCGTCGAACAAGTCCTTGTTGTACACCATCACCCGCATGTCGATCCCGAAGGGAATCGCGTACTGCTTTTTGTCGTACCGATACCAGCTTAAGGCCTGGGGGTTGTACTCGGTGAGATTCAGCGTTTCGTCGTTTTCGATGTGGGACGTTATATCCAGAAACACCCCCCGGTCGGCGAATTCGGAAAACGACTGGCCCATCCACATCAGGTCCGGGCCGATGCGGCTGGCGAGCATGACCAGCACCTTCTGGTAATAACGCCCCCCGGGAATTCCCTGGACGGAGACCTTCACGTCCGGGTGCGTTTTTTCAAACTCCCGCACCACCGCGTCGAAGATCGCCAGCCGCTTCTGGTTCCCGCCGGGCACGGTGACGGTGAGGTGAATCGGCCTGTTCGGATCCGCATTTCCCTCCCGGCCCCACACCCACCAGCTTCCCAGCGCCCCCGCACCGATCACCAGCACAACCAGCAGGAGTTGGACGAATCGACGAAAGGTGTTGTGTGAGTGGGTTTGCATTCCGGTATGTCTATTTATACGCCGCCGGCGGGATACCCGCTATGATCTTATCGCCATTTTCAGGGCGGGCAATCCGAGATTCCTCTTGTGCATAAGCGAACACCGCGATGCCGAATCGCCAATAAAAATAGTATATGCCTACGATGGCATATCTGCAACGAAAAAACGTCGTCACCGTGGAATTTTCCCATAACGAGCAACCGGGACGGTACATGCGGGACTCCTTCGACAAATCCCGGAATCTTGACAGATTCGCGCTTGCAGGATATCCTGATATTATTATCGTGCCAACGATTGCCATCCGGTTCGGGAGAATCCGGTTCGGATTTTTCCCGGGTCAGGCGAAGGGAATCATTTCGCGGCAGTGGGTGTTACGGAAACATGAAGACGGCTACGAACTTAAAAGACATCGCGGAAGTGGCGAACGTATCCGTTCGGACCGTCGCGCGGGTGTTGAACAAGAACGGATACGTCAGCACGGAGACCCGGCAGAAGGTTACCGAGGCGATTCAGCGTCTCGGATACCGCCCGAACCGGTACGCCCGGAGCCTCCGGAAACAGCAGAGTTTCGAGATCGCCGTCGTGTCCTGGACCTACGATGAAATCCACATGGAAAAACTCCGGGCCCTGGAGACGGCGATCCGAAAACGCGACTACAGCATGACCCTCCTGTTCGATCCCATGAAATCGCCCGCCGACGTGAATCACGTCATGGAGGAACTGCACAATCGCAACCCAGCCGCCGTGGCGATCATCAACCGCCCGCCGTTGGCGGAGGAACTCTGGACGGTGAAACTCAACGAAGCCGGATTCGCGTATCTGTTCATCGACTCCGAATACGCCCGGGACAATTCCCCCAAAACCGACCGTCAGCAGGGAATTTTCGACGCGGTGGAGTATCTCGCCTCCACCGGCAGGGAGCGAATCGCCTACGTGGGAACCGTGGAATCGTCCCAGAAAGTCGGCGTCGCCCGCCTGCGGGGTTATCTCCAGGCCGTCAAGCAACACCACCTGCCGGACATCATCCTCCCCATGGATACACACGTGAGTCGCTGGGAGGCGGGACAGGCGGTGGCGGAGGAATTTCGCAAACTCACCCCCCGTCCCGACGCCGTGCAGATGTATTCCGACGAACTGGCGATGTCGTTCATGCACGCGATTCAAAAAGCGGGCGTGCGAATTCCGGAGGATGTCGCGGTGATGGGATTCGACGACCGCCGGGCGGCGCGGTACGCCTCCCCGCCGCTATCGACGGTAAAACAGCCGAACGAAGAACTCGGCAAGGTGATCGGGGAATTGCTCCTGCGCAAGATCAACGGCGAAGACCCGCCCGAAGAAGGCTGGTCGCCGAAAATCCGTCCCCGCCTGGTGATCCGGGAATCGACGTGACATCAAAACCATGGTCTGTCATCCTGAGCGAAGCGCAGCGAAGTCGAAGGAACTTACGGGTACGTGCGCGTGAGGTCCTTCGACTTCGCTGCGCTTCGCTCAGGATGACAGATTTTTTGTGTTTTTTTCGGATATGTACGTCGAATGAAAAAAAACAGATTGAATGTTTTGGGGAAATCGGGTACAATGCCAACGATGGCACGTCAATGATTATAGACTTTTTTGTTCCTGGAAAAACCGGCGCGATCCGCGTTGATTCCGCGAGGTGAGTTTGACGATAAGACATCATATGGTGGAACGGAACATGAGACATCCGGCGTTTCGGCGCGTCGCATTCCCGGCTGACTCTCGGCGAGGCGGCGGTTTTACGCTGATAGAACTTTTGGTCGTGATTGCGATCATCTCCCTGCTGGTGAGCATCCTGCTGCCGTCGCTGTCGCGCGCCAAGGCCCTCGCCAAACGGGTGGTCTGCGCCACCAACATCCACGGCAGCGGCGCCGGGTGCATGATGTACGCACAGGATTTTAACGGAATCCTGCCCTCGCTGGGACATTATCAACCCAGTCCTGAAGGGGTGGATACGGCTTGCGGCGTGGACGGTACGACAGCCAATCTGTATTATTGGGGCACCCGAATTCCCCCCGGTATGAATCTCAACGAAGTCATGCAGCCGTACACGCCGGGAATGCTCACGTGGGTGTGTCCAGCCACCAGCAGCCCGCCGCCGGATCACGAGGTCAGCGACGGAGCGGGGGCGAAAAACAACAGGAGTTCCTGTTATTTTTCGTTCATGTACCTGCCCAAGCGAAAACTGCCCGATTTCGGCCAGGGACCGAAATATCTGATTCCCGCCGAGTTGGCCAAAGCCAAATCCAGCCAGGTGTTACTGCAGGATCCCATGCGAAGTTATGAGGGAACCTCCTATTCCGATCAGGGCTGGAACGCCAATCACGGATCGGGAGGGCACGAAACCTTTCCCGATGATGCAAATGGCATAAATCCTTCCGGCGAAATGTATTACAATATTGAAAAAAACGGCGACCTCGGAGGAAACCTGGGATTCTACGACGGAAGCGTCCAATGGTATGTGTGGGAAGACCTGACGAACCTGGGCCCGGATAAAGCGATTCCGACGGCATTTTTTTATTCCGTTTTACCCTGATTTGCCCTTGCGGGAAATGAGATTTCGGGGTATACTATACGTAATAACAATTGGAGATCGAGGAAATCGTCTCTTTTTTTTGCCGCGAATGTGCCCACGATGGCACATCCGTAAAAATAGAATAAGTTCCCCTGCTTGACCGGAATCTATCGCTCATTTTTTAACAATCAAATATGGAAACGATAAAAGAATAAATGGATGTGCCTACGATGGCACATCGACAAGCTGTATGAACCGTGGAGCACGAATGGGCCTCTAAAATGTAAGGAGAAGAAAGATGCCACGAAACGATCGAAAACATCGAATGGGTTATGTTGCCTTGGCGCTGGTACTGGGTCTAGCTACAACCGGCTGGGCTGGATTGGTCACCGGGTTTGAAACCACCGACGACCCCGGATACGTCTCGGGAAACACGTATATCGGTGTGGACGGCTGGGTGATGCACACACCGGCCGGCCCCGTGGCCGGCGAAATGGTCACGACGAATACCCTTGTCGCCGGCGGCGCGCAGGCGGGAGTGATTGACGCGGCCACCTGCGCGGTCAACCGGGCGTTTAACGTGTTCACGCCCATCACGGACAGCCTGGTGCACTGCGAGGTTTCCCTGGCGATGACGCGGGACGGTTCCGAAACTCCGATGGCGTATTTCTACATCGGCGAGGACAGTATGTATTATTCGTACAATCCCGGCAAGTACACCGCCGCCCAGGTGGGATTCAGCGGAACCGATATCTCCATCCGCAACGGCGGATCCTACGTGTCGGCGGGAACGTACACGTTCGGCGAATATTACACGTTCAGCATGGACATCGACATGATCGCCGGCACGTATGACGTGACGATTACCGGCGACGGAATCAACACCACCCTCACGGACATGGGATTCCGCGGGACGCTGACGGATGTCGACGCCATCAGCGGCGTCTGCTTCCTGAACACCGTCATCGGAACGCAATCCTACATGGACGACGTCGTCATTCCCGAACCGGCGACGCTGGTGTTGCTGGGCGTCGGCGGGCTGGGTTTCTGCGCGAGGAAACGCAAGTAAGAATCGCCCAGGGGAAGGAAGAAGATCAGCGCGACAGACCGGCCTGGGGTTTATAATCATGGACAGAAACCCCCGGCCGGTTTTATATCTTTCCGGAATGTTCAATAGGCTGTCATCCTGAGCGGAGCGCAGCGGAGTCGAAGGATCTTACAGGTAGCTGGGCGTGAGATCCTTCGACTTCGCTGCGCTCCGCTCAGAATAACAGTGAAATTTTTCTATCACAGAATGTCAAACTTTGTGATTATGGGATTACATCATGCGGCTGCGATTTTGGATATCTTTTTTGATGCTATTTAGCCTTCTCGCGGGGGTCGTATCGGCCGAATCCCCCCGCGACGGCGAACCGTTCGACTGGTCCGAACAGACCTGCGTGATTTGGCCTTTGAAAAACGATGCTCCCGATCTGCAGACCGTCATCAGCCTGGGCGACTGGTTTCGCCTCCACGCGATGTCCGGCAGACCCGGCGTGCGATTCGTCCTTAACAATATCGCCCTCAGCGGCATCCGCACCGTCTGGTTTCGCTCCGTCGGCGGGGGATGGGCGACGTATCCCAGCGACGTCCGCGATGTCACCATCCGACGGGCCGCCGACACGGCTATGAACTGTCAGGTCATCGACCAACCCAAAGAAGCGGTCGCCTTCGCCCACAAGCTGGGCATGAAAATCTACGCATGGTTCCCGCCCCTGGAGGAAGCCCACGCCTGGCCCGGCAATTCGAGAAGCCGTTACGTCGATCTGCATCGCGATCAGTGGGACAAAACCATCGAAGGATACCCATCCGGGATGCCGAGTTTCTTCTTCAAGCAATACCGCGATTACAAACTCGCCATCGCCAGGGAACTTCTCACGAAATACGACTTCGACGGGCTGGTGCTGGACTTTGAACGTCAGGGCGCGCCTTACCGGAGCGACAAGTGCGGCTACCTGCCGCGGATCATGGACGCTTTTCAAGCCGAAACCGGAAAAGACCCCCGCGCGCTGCGGCAGGACGATCCGGACTGGCGGCGATTCCGGGCGTCCCACGTCGGGAAATTCGTCCAAAGCGTCCGGAAGATGATCGACAGCCTGGATCGTCCCGTGCCGCTGATGATGATGTACCCGCCGGACGATCCGCTGACCGCGCACTGGGACGTGATGGAATGGGATCGGAAAGGATATTTCGATTCCTACGCCTTCGCGACGCACGGGCCGAGCAACGAAGGCTGGGAGAGCCCGACCGATCAGGCGGACCGATGGATTCTCGAGGCGAAGAAACTCCGCCGGCCCGTGACGCTGATCTATTATTCCGCCGGCCCGAAGATCGAGAATCTTCGCCATCGAATCCGCCAAGGATTACAGGCAGGTTTCACGTCGATCGCCCTGTTTGAGAGCACGCACCTGTTCTGGAATCGGCGGTTTTGCGTTCCGCTGTCCCTCGCCGCGCCGTACGGCGCGATGATACGCAGCCCGGAGCTGGATTTTCCCGGCGGCGGGAGGATCGTGGTTTCCTCGGCGGGCAAGTGGCGGCTGACGCTGGACGCGCCTGACGGGAAGATACTCGCCCAAGGCAAACCTCACCGGCGGGATGTCGTCGAGTTACCCCCGATGAAGGGAAAACACGCGCTGGTGTTTACCTGCGAAATCTCCCGGAACGCCTCGACGGCGGGACTGGCGGCCGAGGGATGGGCGGTCGATTCCCAAGGCGGGCGGCGGGCGATTCACACGGACGCTTCCTGGACGGCGAAGGGAAAGAATGTAACCCTCACCACCATCGGTCAGCCGGGGATTCCGCCCTTCGGAATGGAAACGCAAGTCGATCAGGGAGGGGAAAAATGACAACGCATCGACAAATCCGCGGCCTGTTGGTTTGCCTGCTTTTAACGGGTTTCGTTGGACCGACACGGGCGGAGGTGTATCTCGCGCACGACCCGGCCTGGGCGGGATATTGGATTTGGGGGCCCGCGAAAAACACGCCGGCTATTGAAATCGATCTCAGCGCCTGGCTTCGTGCCCACCCCGGCGGGTGGGGAAAACCACTGGTGCGGCGGATTTTGGGTAACGCCGTTTCCGTGGGTTTGCGGAACGTCTATTGGGATATGACGGACGCCGAAGGCCGATTGCTGTATCCCGCCGGCGATTCTGCCAACGTTCGACGCTGGGGCAACTGGGGGGTGGATTTCGGGAAAACCGACATGCCCGCCGTCGCCGTCGAAACGGCGAAGGAACTGCATCAGAACATCACCCTCGTCGCGTCGAAAACGCTGCACGAGGAAATCCGGAAACGATATCCAGCCGTCAAAATCATCCTCCCGGAATCCGTTCCCCAAAATGCGCTCTCCGGCGTGGAGATCACGCGGGAGAATCTCGGCGCTTTGGGGAAATATCAAAATCCTCACGCGCAGTATTTCCGCAAGACGTTTGACGTGACGACACCGGTCCAATCGGCGGAGCTTTGCATCACAGCCATGCAGCCGTACCGGGTGTACCTGGACGGAAAGCTCATCGGCTCGGACGCCACGTGGCAGGATGGGGAAACCTACGATGTCACGAAGCGCCTGGTTGTCGGCAAACACGTTCTGGCGGTGGAAGTGAAAGGTTTGAAAAAGCCTTCCTGGCCGGCGGGACTGATCGTGAATCTCCGCTGGACGGATCATCAGAACAACACGCGTCTGGTGGTGACCGATCCCACCTGGCGGCGAACGGAATCTCTGAACAAAAATCAACCCGGCTGGTCTCAACCGGAGTTTGACGACAATGTTTGGAAATCCTCCGTCGTCGTCGGGGTCGAGGGAACCGGCGAGCGTTTCCTGCGGCTGGGGGCGCCCTGGGGGAATCCCAGGCCTTTGCTTTCGAGTCCAACGTGCGACGACATGCTGATCACGGACGTTCGCGTCCGCGCGGAGAAGGATCCCAAACACGCCAAAGCATTGATGGATCGCGGAATCCACGACACGCATTCCCGGCGATGGTCCTGCCGGGGATTGCCCGCGACGATTGACATGGAACTACCAAGGGATGAACTCGTCGGCGGAATACGCCTCTACAGCGGCTGGCTGCGATACACCTACGCGCCGTCCGGGCCCGGGGAAGTAAAGCGATTTCGATTGCTGGCGATGGTGGCCGGTACGTGGACGGATGTTTGCAAGGAACAGGTCACGCCACCGTATCGTCGGGAATATCCTCTTTCGACGTACTATTTCGAGACATTTTTCCAACCCGTCAAAAGCAATCGTTTCCGCCTGATCCTCCTGGAATCCCACGACGCCGGGAAACGATTTTCCAACCTCGGCAAGGAACCCCTGCCGGCGGAGGAACGATGGTGCAATCTCCGGGAAATCGAATTGTTACGAACGGAAACCCCATAATACCATCAACCTTTCCGGGCGTTTTTTTCTCCCGCTTGATAAAGCCCCCCTCCGATTCGTCCGATGCTCCGTGTATACGTGTACTTGCGTCCACAGGAGGCCTAATGGAGCGCACGCGGCTGGAGGATGGAGTTCTGGGAATGCTTCTCCCCCACCGGAACGGTGTCACTACCGGCGTGCATGAAGGTGTAGAGTTATGCTTTTTCAACATCTCACGAATGTGAAACGTACCCCCGTCGTCCGCGGACGGTGTACGCGCCCCTGGGGGTTTACCCTGATTGAACTTTTGGTGGTGATCGCGATCATTTCGCTGGTCATCTCGATCATGCTCCCGTCGATACAAAGCGCCAAGGAACTCGCCCGGGAAGTGATCTGCCAGTCCAACGCGCGGAATATCGGAACGCTGCTGCAATATTACGCGCAGGATTTTGACAATCGATTTCCCGTTTCCGATAACGGCCCGAATCCCGCGCAGTGGCGCAGCCCGTATCGCTTTTGGTCCGTGGCGCTGGCGGTGTATCTCACGGAAGATGAATCCCTGCTTGCTCCGAATTGGTATATGATTTCCCCCAATCAGCCTGAATCCGTGGTGAAACATTTCCAATGTCCAACGTTGGTGGGCGTTCATCCGTCGGAAAGAAGCACACGGTCCATGAACAATTACGGAAATTTTTTCAGCGACCCCGACTGTTTCAACGCCGGGTTGAACCTGGAGGCCGTCGAAGATCCGTTCCGTCGGGTGGCGGTCGGCGAGGGGGCGTACAGTTATAGTCCCGAAGGAAAGATGTACAGGGAGACGTTTCGCCGGGTGGAAGAAATGGGATTCTATCATAACGGAGGCGAGGTGACCGGTATCTGGAAGTTCATGTCTTTCCCGGAACAATATGAGCAGACCGACGGTCGGGGAACGTTTTTGCTGGTGGACAGCCATGTCGTCTCGGTAAAACGCGAGGAAATCGCCGCCACACCGGAGTCCGGATCGGGATCGTACTTCACCACGCCGTATTAAAACCGGAATAGAGAATTATTCCTTCCGGAGGACGAACAGCGCCGAGCGGCAAGCCGACACGCGTGTCGGCTTGCCGCTCGGCGCTGTTGTCCATCAATTCGTTTTCTCTTTCGATGATCGTGTCACGCCACGCGTCCGAACGACTGTTCCTCTTCGAGTTCGTCCTCGTGACTTTGCGTGACCGGCAGGCGAATGACGAACGTCGTTCCCTTGCCGACCTCGGTCTGGAAGGAAATTTCGCCGCCGTGTTTTTCGACGGCGGTTTTCGCCAGGGACAGTCCCTGTCCCGTGCCCACGCCGGGGTCTTTGGTGGTGAAGAAGGGGTGGAACACCTGGTCCTGAATCGACCGGGGAATCCCCGGGCCGGTGTCGCCGATGAGCACTTCCGCCCACGAACCTTTGTGACGCGTTTCGATGCGCAGCATTCCTTTTCGCATGTCCCCCACCACCTCTTTAACCGCCTGGGCGGCGTTGACGATGATATTGAGGAACACCTGGTTGATTTCCCCCGCGAAACAGGGAATCAGGGGAAGATCGTTCGCGTAGTTCGTCTCCAGGATACAGCAATGCTGCCACTCGTTTCGGCTGACCGTGAGCGTTTTTTCGAGCATGACGTTCAGGTCGACCAGCGTCATTTCCTTCGTGCCGGGATGGGAGAATTCCTTCATCGCCGAGACGATGTTGCTGACGCGCGTGATGCCTTCGAGGGTCTGCTGGACGGCCATCGGAATTTCCTCGAGCAGATAGTCCAGGTTCTCCGCGTTGGCGGGGGCGTCCGTTCCGGCGGCGCTTTCGGGTTTCATTCGTCCTTCGCGGTAGGCGTCGAGCAGTTTTCGTTGTTGCTGTATCACGCCCAGGAGGGTCTGCATGGAGTCGCCCAGGAACCGCACGTTGTCGCCGACGAATTGCGTGGGGGTGTTGATTTCATGGGCGATCCCGGCGGCGATTTGTCCGATGGCTTCCAGTTTCTGCGCCTGGGAGCGACGGGTTTCCATGATCCTGCGCGTGGAGACGTCCGAGCAGAGCGCCAGGATGCGGTTCTCGTCCTCGACGCGCACGGGACTGGCGTTGATTTCCACATGCGTCAGGTGTCCTTCCGGAGTCTGGTAGGTGATCTGAAGGTGGCGCATCCCGCCCTCGCCGGTGCAGGCGGACAGGGCGTTTTGATAGCGGCTTCGATCTTCGGGCAGGGTCCAGTCCAGCACCGAGGCGCCGCGAATGTCCGTGAACTGTTTTCGTCCCGTCATGCGGATGTACTGGCAGTTCGCGTCGAGGACGCGCCCCTGGGTATCCGTGATGACGTATCCCGTGCCCGTCGCCTCGATCAGGCTTCGATACCGTTGTTCGCTGCACCGAAGGGTATGCGACGCCCGAAGACGCTGGAGCATCACCCCGACCAGTGAAAGATAGGTCTCCACGACGTCCTGGTTTCGCAGTCGTTTTCCCCCGGCAAGGTACACCATTCCCAGCGCCAGGAGCGAACCGCCCCGGATGCTGCTGACGCGCCGGCAGCTTCCTTTTTCGTCATGCCGGATTTCCTCGGCGACGCATCGGGGCAGCATGTCCAAAAGGCGAAAGACGCCCTGGCGACAGGGGAGCATCTGGCAGTGTCGCAAGTCCGCGATATCCTCTTCCGTCACGACGCGTCGGGAGGACCACTGTTCGCGGGAGACGTTCGAGGAATCGAAGCCCTCCGCTTCGATCGCCTGGAGAACCACTTCCCGCGTTTCGGGGTCGTAGGACGCCAAAGCGGCGCAGTCGGCCTGGCAGATTCGTCGAAGGTTTCGGCACAGCACTTTGAACATCTGCGCGTCGTCGGCGTTTTCCGCTTCCACGACGGCGTCGTAGAGCATGCGAAACGCCTCGTTTCGCCGCTCCAGTACGCGCAGGGCGTGTTCCCCCAGCGTCGCGGCTTCGGAGATCGAGCGGTCCTCCGGCAACGACGCCTGGTCGCTCGTTTGCCCGATGGAATGCATAGCCCCTGCCCTGTTCTCTCTGCGGCGATCCGCTCAAATCTTGTTTGAGCGTTGTATTTCCCGTGGTTTCTGATTCCGTATTCCGTCGCGTCGGCCCGGCTGAACCGGCGTCCGACAACACATCACATGAAGGAAGAGTCGTCGCCCGCGTGAGGACGACCCTCGTCGGCGATGTCTTCCCGCACCTGGCGCATTCGTTCGCTGACCGCCTGGAAAGCGGTGTAGACCATCGGATCGAACGCGTCGGACTGGAATTCCTCGTGCATAATGCTCATGACCTTGTCATGCGGATAGGCTTGCTTGTAAGGCCGATCGGACCCCAGCGCGTCGAACATGTCGGCCAGGTACACGATGCGCGCCGCTAAGGGAATCTGATCTCCCTGAAGCTGGAAGGGATATCCCGACCCGTCCCAACGCTCGTGATGCGCCCGCGCGATATCGCCGGCCATCGCGAGGAACAGGTGCTGCGATCCCATTTCCCCGAGGCTTCGCGTCTGGTCGCGCCACTGGAGGAACGGCCTCATCCCCTGGGCTTCCTCGACGAGAATTTTTTCGCCGATCCGGCAGTGGGTTTCCATGATCTTGTGTTCCTCGGGCGTCAGCGTGTCCGGTTTGAGGAGGATGTGGTCGGGCACGCCGATTTTCCCGATGTCGTGCAGCGGACTGGTCAGGAAAATCGCCTCGACGAACGTGCGATTCATCCCGATCTGCTCGGCGAGCAGGCGACAGTAGCACCCCACGCGCACGACGTGTCCTCCGGTTTCCTCGTCCTGGTATTCCCCGGCTTTGGCCAGGCGCCAGATAATGTCCAGGCGCGCGCGGTCCAGTTCCTCCGTGCGGGAGCGAACCCGTTCTTCCAGGGTGTGGTTCAGTCCTTTGAGCTGATCCTGGTAATGTCGCAAACGAAGCATGCTGGCGATCCGCGCGACGAGTTCTTCCGGGACGATGGGCTTGTTCAGCAGGTCCGTGGCGCCCTGGTCCAGGGCGCGGCGTTTCACGTCGTCTTCCAGGCATCCGGTCAGAAACGTCACCGGCATGTCCTGGGTGGCTTCGTTGGAACGGACGGCCTTCAGCAAAGCGAAGCCGTCCATCTCCGGCATGCGAATGTCGGTGACGACCACGTCCACTTCACCCCCAAGGATCAAATCCAGCGCCCGTCGCGGGTCGGAAAGGAATCGAAAATCCCAATGCCCGCAGCGCGTGGCGAGAATCCGGCGCAACCCGATCAACACATGGGGTTCGTCGTCCACAAACAACACAGTCGGTTTTTCACGCATGACTTACCTCCCCGCTGGTTCCACGCGGGTACGGTCCTTCTTCCTCTACACCGATACCCGGTACGATACTCTCCCCAAATGATATCGGATACAATGGGGAAAAGATTGACCGAAACTCGCGTGAAATACGGCAAATCCCCCACACTCCCGGCGACATGCGTCCAGACCCCGGGATGGATTCTGTTTGGGGGATTCCACAATTTTTCAAATCTCCCCGCCCGTCGTGGATTTGTAAGTGTATGGTTTTCCTGAATGTTAAAATGCGGTAGAATTTCCGAAGGATATCAAAGGCACAATCCTTCGAGTATGACTCCAAAGACAACCAATTCGCATGACATGACCCCGCGCGGCGTGACGTGGCTGGGATTGGTGTCCAACCTCGCCCTGTCGGGGGGGAAGATCGGCGTGGGGATTCTGTTCGGCAGCCAGGCGATTCTGGCTGACGGTGTGCACAGCCTGACGGACCTGGCGTCGGATATCGCCGTGCTGATCGGACTGCGGTACGGGGATCGACCCGCCGATCCGTGTCATCCCTACGGCCATCGGCGGATGCACACGCTGGTGGCGATGTTCATCGGTTTGGGACTGCTGGGATTGGCGTGGGAAATCGGATACCACGCCGTGCTGTCCTTGCGGGCGCCGCTTCGCCCGATCCATGGTCCCTGGCCTTTGCTTCTGGCGCTGGCGACGATTCCCGTGAAGGAACTGCTGTACCACCTCACCGCCGCGGTGGGGCGACGGACGGACAACCCGGCTGTGCTCGCCAACGCGTGGCATCACCGGACCGACGCGATGAGTTCCTTCGCTGCCGCGGGCGGAATCGCCGGGGCGATGTTCCTGGGCCCGAACGGGTCGGTGCTCGATCCGATGATGGCGGCGGTCATCGCGGCGTTTCTGGTGATGGCGTCGGCGAAACTCGTCTGGTCCAGCGCCGGGGAGCTCATCGACCGCGCCCCGGGCGCGAAAAAAATGTCCCGCATCGCCAATATCGTGCTTCAAACCGACGGGGTTCGTTCCTACCACGCCATTCGCGCCCGCAACCTCGGCGGAAAGGTGGATATGGACATCCACGTGCTGGTCGATCCGGATCTGTCCGTTCGAGAAGGGCATAAAATCGCTTCGGAGGTGCGCCGGCGCATCCAGAAGGCGGAATCCAACGTGCAGCAGGTGATCGTGCACATCGAACCGGATGAACGAATCGAGTAGGCGAGGGGAATGGATTCCCGGGGATAAGTCGCCCGTCATACGAAAAAGCGTGGCGGAATCCCGCGGGAACTCCGCCACGCCGATAAATTAAATCCGTTGGATTGTCGTTCTTACTTTTTCGTTTTCGTCAGCGCCCCGTGAGGACCGTGAATCGCCGCCTGGGCGGCCGCCAGACGGGCGATGGGAACGCGATACGGGCTGCACGACACGTAGTTCAGTCCGACCATGTGGCAGAATTCCACGCTCGACGGGTCGCCGCCGTGCTCGCCGCAGATGCCCAGCTTGATATCCTTGCGAGCGGCACGGCCTTTCTGTACGGCGATCTTCACCAGTTCGCCCACGCCGGAGCGATCCAGAACCTGGAACGGATCGTTGTCGTAGATGCCCAGTTCCACGTACTGCTTGAGGAACTTGCCCGCGTCGTCCCGGCTGAAACCGCATCCCATCTGCGTCAGGTCGTTCGTGCCGAAGCTGAAGAATTCCGCTACTTCGGCCACTTCGTCGGCCGTCAGGGCGCCGCGCGGCACTTCGATCATCGTGCCGATCTTCAGGTACGACAGCTTTCTGCCCTTCTTTTTGGCGATTTCCTTGTAGACGTCTTCGACGATCTTCTTCTGGTGCGCCAGTTCCTTGACGTTTCCGACCAGCGGGATCATGATTTCCGGTTTGGAGCCTTTCACGGCGTAGGCGGCTTCGATGACCGCGCGCGCCTGCATCGCGGTGATTTCCGGGTAGTAGATGCCCAACCGGCAGCCGCGATGACCGAGCATCGGGTTGAACTCGTGGAGGCTGTCCACCTTCGCCTTGATCTGTTTGGCGGAGACGTTCATCGCCCGGGCCATTTCTTCCTGTCCGGCGTCGTCGTGCGGTACGAACTCGTGCAGCGGCGGGTCCAGGAAGCGGATCGTCGCGGGTCGGCCTTTCAAGGCCTTGAAGATGCCGATGAAGTCGTTCCGCTGCAGCGGCAGGAGTTCCTTCAGGGCGGCGGCGCGTCCTTTTTCGTCCTCCGCGAGGATCATCTTCCGCATCGAGATGATGCGGTCGCCCTCGAAGAACATGTGCTCGGTGCGCGTCAGGCCGATGCCTTCGGCGCCGAACTTCACCGCGACTTCCGTGTCGTGCGGCGTGTCGGAATTGGTGCGGACCCCCAGCACGCGGTACTTGTCGGCGAGTTTCATGATGTCGCCGAACGGACCGGTCAGGCTTGCATCGACGGTGGTGATCTGTCCGGCGTAGACCGCGCCGGTCGAACCGTTCAGGCTGATCCAGTCGCCCTCCTTGAGGGTCTTTCCGCCGGCGGTGAGGGTCTTGGCTTTGTAGTCGATCACGCACTCACCGCACCCCGCGACGCAGCACGTGCCCATGCCGCGGGCGACGACGGCCGCGTGCGAGGTCATTCCGCCGCGACTGGTCAAAATGCCCTTCGCGACGTTCATGCCCCCGATGTCTTCCGGGCTGGTCTCGATGCGAACGAGAATCACGCTCTTGCCCTGCTCGTCCCATTCTTCCGCTTCGTGGGCGGAAAAGACGATTTGTCCCGTCGCGGCGCCGGGACTGGCGGGCAGACCCGTGGCGATCGGCGCGGCGGCCTTCTCGGCCTTCGGATCGAACGTCGGGTGCAGAAGCTGATCCAGCGCCTTGGGTTCGACGCGCAGGACCGCTTCCTTTTCCGTGATGAGCTTTTCCTTCATCATATCCACGGCGCACTTGACCGCGGCGGCGGCGGTCCGCTTTCCGTTGCGCGTCTGGAGCATGAAGAGTTTACCCTTCTCGATGGTGAACTCCAGGTCCTGCATGTCGCGGTAGTGCTTCTCGAGTTTTTCGCGGATCGCCACGAGTTCCCTGTAACTTTTACGATCGACCTTCGCCAGGTGCGAAATCGGCTGGGGCGTGCGAATGCCGGCCACCACGTCCTCGCCCTGGGCGTTCATGAGATATTCACCGTAGAACTTGTTCTCGCCCGTGGAGGGATTCCGCGTGAAGGCGACGCCCGTTCCGGACGTGTCGCCCATGTTTCCGAAGACCATCGTCTGGACGTTGACCGCGGTTCCGAGCAGGCCCCGGATGTCGTTGATCTGGCGATACTTGATCGCGCGGGGGTTGTTCCACGAACCGAACACCGCGTCGACGGAGGCCTGGAGCTGCTTGCGGGCGTTCTGCGGGAAAGATTTATTGTTCTTCTGATAGACCTTCTTATAGGCTTCGACGACGTCCTTCAGCCCGCCCACGCACAGGTCGGTGTCCTGCTTCGCGCCGCGATCCTTCTTGACCGTATCCAGCGCGTGCTCGAAGTCATGATGCTCGATACCCAGCACCACGTCGCCGAACATCTGCATGAATCGGCGGTAGGCGTCCCAGACGAACCGCTCATTGCCGGTCAGTTCGATCATCGCTTTGAGGGTTTCGTCGTTCAGGCCCAGGTTCAACACGGTGTCCATCATGCCGGGCATGGAGGCCGCCGCCCCGGAACGCACCGACACCAGCAGCGGATTCTTGCCCTTACCGAAGGTCTTGCCGGTGACCTTTTCGAGCTTTTTGATATTCTCGTCAACCTGCTTGTCCAGCCCGGCCGGGTATTTTCGCCCGAGCTTGTAATACAGATCGCAGACTTCGGTGGTAATCGTGAAGCCCGGCGGGACGGGCAGACCGAGGCTGGACATCTCCGCGAGGTTCGCGCCCTTGCCGCCCAGCAGGTTTTTCATCGAGGCCTTGCCTTCGCTTTTCCCACCGCCGAAAAAGTAAACGTATTTTGCATTCTTTGCCATGAGTTTCGTTCTCCTCTGGGGATGTTTTCCCGGATCGGGGGAAACCAACATTCCTTCGTGCCGTCCGCGCCGCGATCCGTTCGTGTTTCGGGTATAGGGAAGCACCGGGCCGACAAAGGCCAAGTACCGCCCATCATAGGATCGGTCAGTGTAGAAATCCGCGAGGCTCGTGTCAACACGCTTTTCCGGAATCGTTCTTGTTTATTCTATTTTCCATTCTTTCCGTTTTGATTTTGACAGGGATTGGTCGGCCCGGTACACTTGGTTGGTCGCGATGACGGTGATTGGATTCCGCTTTTCGGAAAGCG
>JAFGJE010000013.1 GCA_016929245.1 Phycisphaerae bacterium | reverse complement strand
GATGCTGTCGCCCGTGTGCACGCCCATGGGGTCGAAGTTTTCGATGGAGCAGACGATCACGACGTTGTCGGCCTTGTCGCGCATCACCTCCAGTTCGTATTCCTTCCAGCCGAGGACGGATTCCTCGATGAGGATCTCGCTGACGGGCGAATAGTCCAGACCGCGCTGGGCGATGGTCTCGAATTCCTCCATGTTGAAGGCGAACCCGCCGCCCGTGCCGCCTAAGGTGTAGGCCGGTCGAATGCAGCAGGGGAGTTTTACATCCTCGACGATCTTCCGGGCTTCGGCCATCGTATGCGCCACGCCGCTGCGGGGGACGTCCAGGCCGATTTCGAGACAGAGATTCTTGAACTCGGTCCGATCCTCGGCGCGGTGGATCACCTCGCGCGTCGCGCCGATCATCTCGACGTTGTACTTCGCCAGCGTGCCGTCGTCCCAGACCGCGACCGCGGTGTTGAGCCCCGTCTGCCCGCCGAGGGTCGGCAGCAGCGCGTCGGGACGTTCCTTGGCGATGATCTTCGCCACCGCCCGCGGGGTGATCGGTTCGATATACGTGCGATCGTCCGGGCCCAGCAGATCGGGATCGGTCATGATCGTGGCGGGGTTGGAATTGATCAGGACAATGCGATACCCCTCCTCCCGCAAGGCCTTGCAGGCCTGCGTACCGGAGTAATCGAACTCACAGCCTTGCCCGATGACAATCGGGCCCGAGCCGATCAGCATGATGGTTTCGAGGTCGTCGCGTCTTGGCATATCCGTCCGTTTCAGTGAATCCGGGGGTTGGACTGGGTATTATAACAATTTATAGTTTCCTGTCGAGTTATTACGTTCGTTTGTCCCCAAAAACACGGAAGAAGCGGGAATCATTCGACAGGCATACGGAAAAAAGTTCGATCAGGCCTGAAATTTGGGAGACCATACCACAGCCGGACCTGACAAACAAGTCCAAGGACGAACGGAATCCAAGGCCGTGCGCAACCGGAATTCCCGGTATCGCGAAGAAACCACAAACCCGACACGGAGTTCCGGAGGAACTCGGAAGAATTATCGGAATTTCTCTTCTCCGGTTTTCCCCGTCGCGGGGCCTGTGCCCGATTCTGCCGGCGGTCGGCGAATGGGGATTGTTACAACGCCGTCGCCGTTCAGAATTGCCGTTCGGCGGGGAAGAGGGTATACTACAAGCGATGGTTGATGTGATTTTGACCTATACCCCAGCCTTCTTTAAACAAGGTGTTCCTTTCATGCGGGGCGGCCGAAAGACCGCTCCGCGGAACACCTTTTTTTGAATACACTCCATCCTCCATGGACTTTTTGGGGAGACGAAACAAAGGAGTAACGTTGTCCCTATTTGCCCTCCTATTACTTCCCCCCAATCCACCGCCCAACGACAGCAGGCCGCCTACAGTAAAAATGCTATCCGTTCTTACCGCGTAAGGCCGGACAATTTTTGTATGGCCTTGAGGATCTCTTGTTCCGGAACCGGCTTGCCGTATATGATTTTCGGGGGCGTGCTGAATTTACTGTATTTAAAGTGGCCGGGCGGTTTTTCACCGTAAAGATATGTTTTGCCTATTTTCTTTTTTTCCGGTATTTCAATCACGGTAATATGTACTGTCCGCTGATGCCCGACAGAAAACGCGCCGATATAATCAAACGCTTTCACGGAAGAATGCTCCACAATAAACAACGTATAAGAAGCATCTTGTTTCGCCCTGGCATATCTGGCGACTAATTCTTTGGACAACATCGGTTTGTTTTTTTTGTCGGGATGAAACTCAACAACGAGAACTTTTTTTTTGGCGACGTAATCCTCCGGAATCCTAAATGGTTCCTCGTTTTTGCATTGATTGTATAGTGCAATAAAGTCAGGTTCCTGAATAATATCCATCCACGCGGGGCCGGGGTTTTCACGATTTGCCCACTCCGGATGCCTCTTCCGGACGGATGAGCTCCCAATAAATCCGGCGATAAGAATCAGGAAAATACCAATCGCTATCATTTTCGGCATCAACCGCTTTTTTTCATTATTCTGCATCATCCTACCGCTCCGCTGTGCATTTTTTACATGACAAAAGCATATATTCTTTTCGGAACCATGGCATAAAATGTTTCGCCTTATTTCCGTGGGGCTTATAGGAACAGGCAAAGGAGGATAAATGAGTTGCCCGTCCCTTTTTTCTATTGTCTTTTTTCGTTATTTTCATTGTAGAGTCTATCGAACCTTGCATACAGAACGACGTATTTTCATGGAGAATGGAATCATGATTCGGAATTGGAATCTGGTCACAGCGTTGCTGTTTTTCGCGGCGGGCGTGGTTTTATCGGTATCGGCGGTCAACCTGCAAGCCCAGCCTCCCGTCGTAGCAAATTCTCCGGGGGTGGTGTTTATCGATAAGGCCGAGACTCTCGACCATTGGCGCGCGAACCAGGACGTGACTCTCACGCTCGATAAAGCGTATCGAAAAACCGGCCTTGCCTGTCTGAGTGTGAAATTCCTCATCGACAAGACCAAACCCGGCACGGCGATGTTCAGCCGCGTCGGAATCGGGCTTACCCGCGTGCCGGAATCCCTCCAGATGTATCTCCTGATCCCGCGGTGGCAGAAGTTCACCTGGGGCGAAGCCCGCGTTCGCATGATCGTGCAGGACGCCGACGGCACGGCGGTCATCGCGTTCCTTTCGGGCGATTACAAAAAAGACAATTCCGTCTTCCCCAAACCGTTTTACTACCTCTGGCCGAAAATTCGCGTCAAGCTCGCGGACCGCGAACCCTACTGGCCCGGCGCGAACGGAAAACTCGATGGGATCGAAACGATCACCTTCGAGATGCCCCACCGCGTCGAGGAGTTCATGTTCGACGGCCCGTTCGAGTTCCGTCTGGATGAAATCGCGGCTGTCTATCCCGGGGCGATGGAGTCCATTGAGGCGCGAGTGAAACAAATCGCTCAACGACAGGCGAAGCTTCGCGCGACACTCGCTTCCATCCGGGCGAAGGGAACCTGGCGACGATATCCGACGGCGTCGCTGAAAGTGATCGACTACTTTCTGGACTGGTCTCTCGCGGAGGCGAAGGAAGGCAAGTACGTTCGTGCCGCCCGGAACCTGGAGTATATCGAAGCGCTCTGTGATCGGCTGGACACTCAACTCGCGGCGGCGGTGAAAGGGGACATCCCCTGGCCGGAAAGTCCCCCCGCGAACTGCTCGAACCTCAAACTTCGCGATGGAAATTATTACGACGGCCGGCGACCCGTGTACATCCACGGGTTCTGCGGCTGGGCGGGCCCGACGGAAATCGCCGGTATCGCCGAGATGGGGTTCAACGGTATCTCCAGCGAAGTCAACCCGCATGACACCATGCCCTGTCCCGACGTGCGACGGGCCCCCCAGGGACTGATTGAGCGTATCCAGGCCTGCCGGGCAAACAACATGGCCTTCGACGCGTTGATCCAGTTCCACTCCATCCCCGACTGGATTCGTCAAAAATACGGCAACCTTACCTCCAGCCCGCTTCGGCTGGCGAACAATCGCTTCCTGCCTTGGGACGTGAGCGACGCGAATCTCCGCCGACTCGTCAAGGAGCAGTTGGAGGTGGTCATCCCCGCGATCAAGGGATTCGACAACCTGATCAGCTATGACCTGAACAACGAGGTGTGGTATCTCATGCTGGGCGATTTCCGTCCGGACGACTTCCGCGCCTGGCTGAAGAAAAAGTACACCGGCATCGCCGCCCTGAACGCCGCCTGGGGCACGAAATTCGGCACGTTCGACGACGTGCAATACCAGGCCTCTCACCCAACGGCTGTGGACGACCTGTATCGCTTCAACCAGGATCGCGTGACGGATTATTATCGCTGGCAAGTCGGCGAGGCGCGCAAGCTGGACGACACGCGCCCGTATTACATCAAGATTCACGGCTG
>JAFGJE010000178.1 GCA_016929245.1 Phycisphaerae bacterium | reverse complement strand
ATGGTAGCGGGTGGATTCGAACCACCGTAGGGTTACCCCGACAGATTTACAGTCTGTTGCCTTTGTCCACTCGGCCACACTACCGATTTTCACGCCGGTGAAGCAACCCGACGCACCGATAAAGAATCCGCACGCGCCCGGCGCGGCGGATTGATGGAAATCATTGTAGAAAAACCCGCCCGGACGGTCAAGGGAAGATTTCATCTTTCGCGCACTTCTTTCTTGACAGAAAGCCTTCCACTTGTTTGAATTAGCATACACGCCCGACTGGCGGGCGGGGATGTGGGACGACATTGAGCAGGATGTCGTCGCCCAAAGGGTTCCTGATGGTTGCGCAGTCTCTCCCTCCGGCGCCCGTTTACGAGACTGCACAGAATGAGGAACCAGAAATGGCGAAAAAACTGTATATTGGAAATCTCAGCTACGATGTGGATCAGTCCGATCTGGAACAACTGCTCGGGCAGTACGGACAGGTGGAAGACGCCGTCGTGATCATGGACCGGATGTCCGGACGAAGCAAGGGCTTCGGATTCGTGACGATGGCCGACGACGATGCCGCCACGACCGCCATCGCCGAACTGGACGGTAAGGAATATACCGGCCGGGCGCTGAAGGTCAACGAAGCCAAACCCCGCGAAGAACGCGGTGGCGGCGGCGGTGGCGGCGGCGGACGGGGAGGCCGAGGCGGCCGCGGTGGCGGTGGCGGCGGCGGACGAGGTGGATACGGCGGCGGTGGCGGCGGACGAGATCGCTACTAAACCGAATCCCCAATGAAACCCAACCAAGGGCGACGTCTCAAAGACGCCGCCCTTTTTTTATTGCGCCGTCACCCGCAATCCAATTGCGGATTGTGGATTGCGGATTGCGGAGCACTCCAAAGGCGTCTTTGTTACCGTTTTGCGCACGCAAAACGGAACCCGGAAACGCGGGGTGACGTTAAAATCTGAATTTTTTTTATTCTCCGCCCGGCCGGGATTTGGATCAATCTCGCCGCCGTGAGCGTACCACTTTGCGCGCGGGATTTCGCGGCGCGACGGGTAAGGTAGGGGATGCTCTATATGTATGCACAAGAAAAGAGAACGCGAATAAGACGAATGAAGACGAATAAGACCAATCGTGGTGTTTTGAAAAACACAAAAAAAATTCGTCTTATTCGTTCTTATTCGTCTTATTCGCGTTCTCTTCAGGACGGATGCGTCAGAACTCGGAAAAATTCGGCAGAAAATGGCAGAATTGGGCAGAACGGTACAGTTTGGTACAGGTACAAATTTTCCAGTATACGGAAAGCAAAAGGGTTACGAAAAATGAGCCGTAAAAACCCCCCGAAATTTCACACCCCGTCATTTGGAGCACATCCGACTGCATTTTCGGCCACGATGTTCCATCCGCCTTCTAAAAAAACCATGAAGATTTTTCATATCCTCCCGTCACGCTTCTGCTTATTATAGTGCGAATCTGTACGGATGGTTTACCGGACGGAAAGAAGGGATTTCACATGACGGCACGAAATACGGTAATCACTCTGGTTGTTTTGACGTTGTTCGCCCCGATCGTTGTCCCGGCGGAATCGAAAACTCCCGCCGAACCCGCGATGGACGCCGATGGGTTTGTGACGGAATGGCTGATATTAGGCCCCCTGCCCAACTACCTGCCGGACGACAAAACCGACTACGAACACCACAAGAAACTCTGCTGGGGTTACGAGCACGACTTCCTTTCCGACGTGGGAGGCGAAAGCGGCGTCAAGCCCGTCGCCGGCGGGAAAGTCACGTTCCGCGATAAAACCGTCGAGTGGAAAAAGCACACGTCCGAGACGTTCCTCATCGACTTCAATAAAATTTTCCCGCCCGACGGGAATAACGTCGCCTACGCCTGGTGCACGCTCGATGCACCCGAGGCGTCGAAAGGATTGCTGACCTTCGGCAGCGACGACGGGATCAAGGTCTGGCTCAACGGAAAACTCGTTCACAGCATGCACCTTGGCAGAGGGATCGTGCAAGACGAGGATCTCGCGTTCGTCGATTTCCGCAAGGGCGCCAACACGATTCTCGTGAAGGTGGACAACGACTGGGGCGGGTTCGGATTCTGCATGAGGTTTCTCCTCAAAAAAGACGCCGCCATGGGAGAATTGTGCCGCGGTCGACTGATGCTGAAACAGGACAAGTATTTCGTAGCCGACGCCAAGGGAGAAATCTCCGTCCGGCCCATCGCCAAGGGAATTCCGGCGGATATGTATTCCGCGACGGTCACGGCGAAAATCACCGATCCCGCGGGAAAGGTCACGATCCTCAAGGGAAAAAAGAAGCTGGGAGACGAGATTCTCCTGAAACCCCAAGCCGATCTGAAGGGCGTCTACAAACTGACGGTCTCTCTCCAGGACGAATACGGCAAAACCAAGGAACTGAAAACCGGATTCGCCTTCACGCCGGAACTGGCGGGCAAGGAAGACAATCTCGACAGCCTGACGGCCTTGATGGATCCCAAAAAACACCCGAAACTCTACGCGAAGGTTCTGCCCTATCTGGAGATTCGGATTCTAGGCCTGAAGTATCTTCTGGAAAACGCCGAAAGCTCCGCCGACGCCGAAGCCATCGGCTTGATGCTGCAGGACCTCTTCGAGATCATCTCCGAATACAACGCCGGGAAGGATTGTTTCGCCGGGAAACCCGGCGTGTTCGTCAAGGCGTATCGCGCGAACATCGACAACTCCCTTCAACCCTATTCCGTCGACGTGCCCCAATCCTACGTTCCGTCCAAACCCTCGCCGCTGACCGTCTTCCTGCACGGATACGGCGGTCCGACGCTGACACGGGGAAAATGGGTCGCCGGACAATCCCGTTCGCGTGACGCGCGGGAGAACCCGCATACCATCATCGAGCTGAATGTGTACGGCCGAGGGAACACGGGGTATCACGCGCAGGGAACCAAAGACGTTTTCCGGGCGATGGAGGAAGTGACGCGGGATTACAATATCGACCCGAAGCGAATCTATCTCAAGGGCGGGTCCATGGGCGGGCATGGCACGTGGTTCGTTTCGATCTATCATCCCGATCGCTTCGCGGCGATTTCCCCCGTCTGCGGATACTGCCATTGCGCCGAAGATGACTGGTGGGATAAAACAGACCCGAAGGAATTCAAGGAATTGATGATGCACTACGGCTTGACGTTCTTCGCGGAGAATTATCTGCACGTGCCGCAATTCATCCACCACGGCAACGAAGATAAAAGCGTGGACGTGAAAAATTCCCGCGCGATGAAAAAACGTCTCGAAGAACTTGGGTATGAATATATCTACAAGGAATACGGCGGCGTCGGGCACAGTGTTCCGGTGGACGGAAAGGCCGTCGATGAATGGTTCATGAAGTACACCCTCAATCCGTATCCCAAAAAGGTGATCTACAAAACGGTCTCGCTGCGACACAACGGCGCGTACTGGGTGAGGATTGACGAGTTCATCGACCCGAATTCCGTCACGAAGATCGAGGCGGAAGTCACCGGGCCTAACGAGGTGAAGGTCAGGACGCGAAACGTGCGACAGTTCTCCCTGGACCTGCCGGAGAAACTCTTCGACCGCACCAAGCCCGTCAACGTGCAGGTGGACGAGATGCCGGCGGTTGCCTTCGCGGCCGACTCGTCGAATCCGATCTCGCTTCGCAAGTCAGCGACCGGTCCGGCGTGGCAGGATTTCACCGGAAAGACGCCGCCCGGACTTCGCAAGAAGCACGGCCTGTGCGGCGCGATGCCGGACGTGTATGAGGAAAAGTTCATCTACGTCTACGGCACGGCCGGCGACGACGACGAGGATGAAATCAACCGGCGCGTCGCCACCGAAACGCGGGACGCCGTCACCGGAGCGAACTGGGGACAGATCGTCGGGGATTTCGTCGTGAAAAAGGACGCCGACGTCACCAAAGAGGATATCCAAACGGCGAACCTGATTCTGTTCGGCCGGCCCGAGTCCAACGCGATGACCGCGAAGATTCAGCCGAAGCTGCCGATCCGGTTGGAAGGCGACAAACTGATCGCGAGTCGGAATCATCCGGCCAAGGATCTGTACGTCGCCTTTATCTATCCTAATCCGCTGAATCCGGAACGCTACGTGTTCGTGCAATACGCGGCCGACGCGGAGAAATTTAAACCCCTCCACGTGTTTGACCAGGATTCGGACTACATGGTTTTCAAAAGAACGGACGATAAAAAAGGCAAAGGACACGAAAAAGACCTGCAATTCATAGAAGCCGGCCACTTCAACGGCCGCTGGCGGTTCGACCGTGATTCCGAATAGAGCATACCGGATGCACGGGGGAGCCCCCCTAAGTGGTTCTGAAGGAAATATCATCCCGGCTCGCGCCGTATAGGAGCCAGAACTCGCGTTGCCATCGGTTCGTGAACGAAATGCTCAGCAAACCGTTTTCGTCGGGGGTGACTTTATGGCCGTCTGCCGATACGGCGTATACCGTCCTGTCCGTGGGGAACGTCAGTTCCAGCGATACTTCGTCCCGCGCGTCGGCGCGCCACAGATAGACGCATGTCCGGCGGTTCATGGTGACTTCCCTGCCGCGGATCGAATCCCCGAGTTCAAACACAAGGTTTCGCGGCTGGGCGGGGGCGCCTTCGAGTTTCAGCGTCGCGACGGATCGGCCTTTCGAGACGTTCTCAAACAGGAGCAGGCCGTTGAGATTCCCCGTAAAACCATCGACCACGCTCCGCCAGGAAACGTCGGCGGAATCGACCGTGACGGTCAAATTCTCCGGCGCCAGCGGCAGCCGCCAGAGGGAAATCGGCAGGAGTCGAAACGACGAGGGCGTTTCAATCGTCATCGTAATAGTACACGTCCCGTCCGCGGTTTCGGTCGTCACGTTCACGTCCACGTTTTTCAGATCGACGTTTTTCGGCACGCAGCCGCGCTCCAGCACAAGCTCCGGCGGGATCAGACCATTATCAAGCCGAATGTCTTTCTTGTCTTCCCATTCCTCATTTTTCCACGGCGACGTGAAGTCCCACAAAATCTGCGGCAGGAACTGGCCGTCGATATGCAGACTGTGGCAGAGGCGGTTGCTGAACTCGATGCGATCCGGCAACAAGGCGGGTTTGACATCGGGTTTCAACCCGCAATACACGTCCGGCTGATAGAAGATATGCTCCGGTTGAACGTCATAATGTTCCAGATAATACTCCGCCACATCCGCCGACGTGGCGAACACCAGTTTCGCTTCCCTCGCGCGCCGCACGAGATATTCGACGGCCAATTCGTTGGCCTGTCGCCATTCCTCGCGCCCGACGAAGTTTTCCAGGGCGGCCGTGACAAACAAGGGTTCCGCGTTGTTGGCGGCGTCATGCAGCCAGCTTTCGACGGCGTAGTAAAACCGGTGAATATTCGCGGGAATCACGCCGTCGCTGGTATATCTTCGCATCGGAATCACGTTCGTCGGACATCCTTCCAGGCAAAACACGCTGTAATTGCGAACCGAGGACGCCGTGCCCATGTTGAAACCGAGGATCCCCTTGCCCGGGGCGACCTTCCGGAAATCGTCGTCGGCTAGGTAATACGGCACGATCGGCGAACCCCAGTGATTGATCTTCCAGCAATTTTCATCGCACCCGTCCAGCAGATTCTGCCAGACGCACAGCGACGTCAGGCCTTTCGCGCCCGCGCGCGCCGCGGCGGCGGGCGTGTCATGTCCCATCGTGTAACTGCCCAGCAGGTCCATCGGTCCGATCTCAAGAACGTCCACGAAATCCCGAACCAGCATGAATCCTTCGGCCTGCAAGTCCGCGTCCAGATCGAAGACGTTGAAATTCGGAATACCGGGCAGAATCCATTGGGCGTTGACGAACGGCACGAGGACATCGCCGTGCGAATGATAAAAATTCGCCAACGGCTGAATGAAGTCCAGAACCGCCTGGGGGGTTTTGTCAAACGGCGACCACCAGTCGCCGACCCAGTATTCCCCGTGCAGGTCGTACTGGTGAATTTCCCGGTCGATCGGCGGGAAATTCGTGCCGATCCAAAGCGTGCAGACGGTGTATCCCGGTTCGACCACACCGAAAACCCGAACGAGACGCTCGCCGTTAACTTTCCAGACGACTCGACAGTTGCCCGGAATGTCGGCGGAAATTTCCACCCGGGCGATATGCCGCCCTGTTTCATCCACCTGCCATTGCAACTTCAGTTCCCGAACGGTTCCGCCCTTCGCGCCGAGATAATCCGGCTCCATCGTCGCCGAAGACGCGAGCGGCTTATTTTTCGAGGTGAACGTCGCCGTGACCGTTTCGCCGGATTTGACCAACCCGGGCGACACCGACATGGTGGTGTCGTATCCCCATCGGCCTTCCGCGATGCTATGGCGAACGTACTCGCGGAATTCGGCCAGGTTCTTGTGATTGGCCCGCATGCGCCGTTGTTTCCAGGCGTCGATCCCGGCCTGTCGCTCTTCCGCGGTCAGCGGCGGCGCGTCGACGGGAGATTCCACCCGGAATTCGCGCAGGCGAACGGGCGTTTTTTCCACCTGGATGCTGAAATAACCCGCCGTGTCCGTATCCTCGGGCAAAACGACGGCGACGGTGTCTTCGGGCGTTTTCACCTCAAGTCGGTCGCCGGTTTTTTCCACCCGGAATTCGCGAATCCCTTCGGAATCCCCGGACAAGGTGAACTCCGCTATCGTCGCGCCGTCCGGGCCGGTTACCGTTCCCGTTCCCTCCCGGTGGATCGTGATCCGCAATCCGGACTCGGCCGTCGAACTCCACTCATACGGTTTTCCGAATCCGAAGGCGACGTACCCCGGTTCTTCCTTCGGAAAGGTAAACCGCAAAGAGGCCTTGAATTCACCGAAGCAGGCGGGGTTCACGCTCCTCCCGGAAAGGGTGACGTGATTTTCATTCTCGCCGTCGCTGATTTCAGGCCATTTCGCCTTTTGACTCGGCGTGGCGGCGCCGCGCACCCAAGCGTCGGAAGGCTTGTCAAACGTGTCGATAAACTTCATTCTCTTTCCTTACGCATTCCAGGGGGAAAATGTTCCATGGCCTTCAACGGCGCAGGATTTCGGGATAACACGCGAGGCCTTCTACCATGTTTTCCGCCGATCGGCAAGGCTTCCGACGCGGCCGCCCGGTGCATGATGATGATTTATTCCATCCCGGGTTTCACCAACTCCGGCGCGGACTCGTGCACCTTTTCGCTCCAGCGGTCGGACCAGGGCGCTTCGGCGTCGAAGGGATTGGTGTTCATGGCGAACAGGAAGAAATAGGGAAAATGCGCATGGGTGTATTTCATATACGAAACCCACTGCCGGATCAGCAGGCCGTAGGCCCGTTCCAGGTCGCGTTTGGTGTGCTGACGATCTTCCTCGGAAAGATGATCCAGATCCCGCGTGTTCAATTCCTCCGTGATATGAAACAACGCCATCAGCGATTCGCTGAACGTTTCGTGCTCCAGCAGGTTCGGATTCTGGAGCAGATTCACGAGAAAACCCCGCTTGGCATGCAGAAAATTTCCCAGGGAATGCAGGTGGACTTTGTCCACGTCGATATTGCCGTCGTACCTGCCGACAGTCCTGACGGCCCACTTGAAATCCGGCGTACCGTCGCAGTTCATCACGACGGCGGGCCGGATCGTCTCCAAATCCCGATCGGCTTTGGACAGATACGCCAGCAGCGGTTTGCCGAACTCGCTGAAGAACGTCTCAATGACCATGTTGAGTTTCTTGAGCTTCGATTTCTTCTCCCATTCGTTCAGCAGATGATGAATCACCATCGTCACGAGGAGCACCTCGACGAACACGAACGCGATATCACCGACCAGATAGATATAAATATGATGCGCATCGTGGAACAAAAGATAATGCAGAAGATAGCAGGCCGCCGACAACAACAGAAGCACGGCTCCTAACACCACTTTCCAATTCAATAGTTTCATACGGTTTCTCCAATCCATCCCGAGGGAAAAATGCCTTTTTTCATTCTATTCCTTCCGGAGCACAATATCAGCTATGATTCCATCCATTTTTGTTGCCGACAATAGAAAACACAATCCTTTGGAATACAGGAAATTATGGCATGATCCCCTACTGGTTCCGGAGATTTAAGGGTTTCTTTTTGCGGGAAAATAGATTATAAGAACGGCATAACGTTTGAATATCGATATTAATGAAAATCTTAGGAGACATCTCGTGTTCGATCCCGATCTGCATCTGCTGCTGGATGACAGTGAAATTGTAACCCGTATCCACTTACCCCGAATGACGCAAACCGTCCGCCGCGAATCTCTCGAGCCGGTAGTGCAGCCGGACGGTAAGGACGAAGGCACAGCCATCGGCTACGCCTGCTGTCGACGGGACGCCGAATCCGGAGAGTACCGGTTATGGTACAATTCTCACCGCGACCTGCAATACCGCCTGGCGGTTTCGCGCGACGGGCGAACCTGGAAAAAACAAGGTTTTGTATTCCCCGATTCCACGCGAGCTCGCATTGATAATCTCATCCTGGTGGAGACCGCCGCGACGGTGAATGAATGGTTCGCCGGCGCGAAACTCGTGGGGGCAGGTTACTGCAACGGATTCGAGAACGAAAATCCAGCGGGTTTGTACCTTCTCCGCAGTATGGACGGGCGAAACCTGGAACTCAAAACGCCCGGTATTCTGCCCGGTGTGGGGGATCGCTCCAGCCTGTTGTACGACGACGTGAACGGGGAATATCTGTTTTTCTCCCGTCCCGGCATGTCGAAGCTTCCCGGCGTGAAGGACGGCGAACCGTTGCGGTCGCGCCTCGCGCAACTCTGGAAGAGCAGGAACCTGCTGGACTGGGACGATTGCGGCGTGGTCCTGAAACCCGACGACGACGACCCGCCGGACACGGAAATCTACGGCTTGCAGCCGTTCCGCTGCGGACGCGGATTTCTCGGCCTGCTGGAAACGTATCACCGGGAGATGGAGCGGATGGACACGCAACTGATCGCCAGCGACGACGGGGTCGCCTGGCGGCGCGTGGGCGACCGGAAACCCGTCCTGCCGCTCGGCGGCGAGGGCGCGTGGGATTCGCACTGGACCGTCCCGACCTTCAACCCGCCGATTCCCGACGGCGACCGCTTGCGGGTGTTCTACTCCGGCGCGAGCACGAAACACGGATCGCACAGCCGGCATCGACGCGCAATCGGACTGGCGTCGATGCGCCGGGAAGGATGGATCAGCCTGGAGGCCGGACGCGCCGAAGGCGTGCTCGTGACCAACCCCCTGCCGCTGAGAAAACCCATGAAGCTGGAAGTCAACGTCAACTGCCTGACCGGATTCATCAAGGCCGAGGTGATCGAGGCGAAGGGAAACTGCCCCAACGAACCGATTCCGGGCCACGACGGTGACGCAAGCTACGTCGAATTCGCCGACGCCGTCCGCCTTCCGATCCGCTGGGGCGAGAAAACCGTCGTCGAACCCGTCACCGCGGGCGCGTGCCATCTGCGATTCACCATGAAACAGGCGTCCCTGTTCTCGTATCGCTGGACGGAAGCATGAAATTATCCTCGGATTTCACGAATGAAGAAAGGATTACACGGATTGTTTTCAAAAAGAATCCGTGTAATCCTTTCGGAATCCGTGGAATTCGTGGATGATTTTCAAGGATGTGATTTAAACGAACGTGTTTCATTTTGAAAGGACAGATCGAGAGTGACGCATCGCGAACGGTTCCTAAGTGTACTGCGGGGGCAAACGCCCGATCGTACGCCGGTCGTGTGCCGGCTGGATATCTGGCACCGCGCCCGCCTGCACAAGGGCGATCTGCCGGCCGAACTTCAGGGCAAAACGCTCGAACAGATTCAGCTTGACCTGGGCATGGGCGTTTCGGCGCGGCAGGCGAAGGTGTTTTCAACGTCGTTTCGATCGGGCGTGGAATATACACAGCGGCGCGAAGGCATGGTTTTGCACGAGCGATGGACCACGTCCAAAGGCGAACTGCACCGACGCAGCGAATACGCCTCCGAGGATGAAGCATTGGGAATGAAACCTCACGTGACGAAATATCCCATCGCCTCCGCGGAAGACTACGCCCTCTTCGAACGGGTGATGGAGCACCTGGAGTTTCAGCCGGACTACGACGCCTACCGCCGATACGACGAGCAGATCGGCGACGACGGCCTGCCGATGGTGATTTTGGGCGCCAATCCGTTTCACGACCTGATGCTCTACTGGGTCGGATATGAGAAATTCTACTACGATTTGGTGGACTTACCCGACGTCGTCGCCCAGGCGACCGCCACCGCCAACACCGCGTATGAGCGCATGTGGGATATCGTGGCAAACTCCCCTTGCGAGCTGGTGATGCACGGCGTGAATTTCGACAGCGGAACGACCCCGCCGCCGATGTTCCGGGAGCATTTCCTGCCGTATCTCCGCGCGTTCAACGAACGTATGCACCAGGCGGGCAAGTACAACGCCTTCCACGCCGACGGCGACGTGTCGCGACTGCTCGATCTGTTCCTGGAAACGAAGGTGGACGTGGCTGACTGCCTGGCCGTCGCTCCAATGGGACGACTGACCATGGAAGACGCTTTCACCGCCTGGCGGGATAACATCGTGCTCTGGGGATGCGTGCCCAGTCCGCTGCTGGAACCATCCGTCACGGAAGACGACTTCGACGCCCACCTGGAGAAACTCGCCGCCGTCGAAAACCGACAAGGCGGACTGATCCTGGGACTGGCGGACCAGGCCATGCCCGCGGCGCTATGGTCTCGCATTCGAAAACTCGGAGAATTTCCGCGGAAACGATAAAACACAAATTCGTCCACGAATGGCGCGAATTTCACAAAAACGGTTTATCATTCGTGTCGTTCGTTCCACTAACGAGTAAAGTCCGATATTTTTGTAATGATTTCATTCTTTACGTTTTTGATAGTAGCCACGGGCGCAAGCCCGTGGGAAAATAGATGTCAATATGACAAAAGCCCCGCGGGGGCGATTGAGAGGTACGGGTTGTATTGAATTTCAATCGCCCCTTAGGGGCTCGAAGAGAAGAAACTGCATTTGTCCACGGGCTTGCGCCCGTGGCTACTCCCAAAAAAAGAATTGGGTTGCGGATATAACCCGCGACATACAATTCGTGGACATATATACGGTAACAAGAATGATGACGGAAACCCAAAAACGTCCCCGCCTGCTGTGGTGCTGGCCTGAGGTGTGGGAAGAAGTGGAAGAACTGCGAACGCTGCTTTCGTCCTTCGCCGACGTCGACGTGCGCAATCCCGACCGAACGGAACTACGAAACATCATCCGCGAATACGACATTCTCGTTCCGCGATTGAGTCACGAAGTGGACGCGGAGATTCTCGACGCCGCCGAGAAACTCAAGATCATCGGAACGCCCTCGACCGGAAGCGATCATATCGCCGTCGCCGAAGCGCAACGGCGGGGTATTCCCACGATCACGCTGAAGAACGACACGGCGTTTCTGGATTCCGTCCAGTCCACCGCCGAGTTGGCCTGGCTGCTGATTCTCGCGTGCAGCCGCCGGATGCGCGAAGCATTGGAGCAAACGCGCCGCGGCGAGTGGAATTCCCAGGCCGTCCGAGGCCATGAACTGATTGATCGCACGATCGGCATCATCGGGTACGGGCGACTCGGCGTGATGATCAGCCGCTTCGCCCGGGCGTTCCGCATGAAGGTCCTCGCGACGGACCCGAACGTGCAGATCGCGGATTCGTGGGTCACGCAAGTATCGCTGAACGAACTGCTCGCCCAGGCGGATATCGTTACGCTGCACGTGCACCTGACGGACGAGACGCGCGGCATGATCGGCAGGGATGAATTCGCGAGGATGAAACCCGGCGCGATCCTGGCCAACACCTCGCGCGGCGCGCTGGTGGACGAAGCGGCGCTGCTCGATGCGCTGAAAAGCGGGCGACTCGCCGCGGCGGGACTGGACGTCATCGAAGGCGAACGCGACGAGAATCGGAAAAACTCCCCGCTGATACGCCACGCCGGCGAGCATCCGAACCTGATCGTCACTCCCCACCTCGGCGGATGCACGAAAGAGGCCCAGGCGAAGGCGTTTCTACGATCCGCCGAACTCCTCCGCGACGGCTGGGAAAAGATTTCCGATTCTTAAAAAAAGACACATTTCACGCCAATTCAATTACATGAAGCCTAGCCGTTCCATTTGTATGTATCGATTTCAAAAGAAAAAGTATGTGTTTTTGATAGTAGCCACGGGCGCAAGTCCGTGGGAGAAACAATTTATAAAGAATTGAGCCCCGCGGGGGCGATTGAAAGATTCAATCGCCCCCGCGGGGCTTATTGTTATTTTTCGGCTATCTTGTCCACGGGCTTGCGCCCGTGGCTACTCTCAAAGAAAAATCAAGAAACACAATTCACCTTTACTATGTTGAATAGGTATCCCTGAGAATCGTTTTAATCAACTACCCAATGGGAAACCATCGCTCTTGCTGCGCCGCCTGAATCGCCGCTTCGGCCATAGCCATCACCGCCAGGCCGTCCCGACCCGACACCAGCGGCGGCTGACCTTCGCGTCGCGCGTCCAGAAAAGCGGTGTGCTCCAGGCGGAACAGTTCATCCCATCGTTCTTTTAACGGCGGAACGCCGTGATCTTCGTACTGGTTCTCTTTCCGCCGCGGATAGCGCCTCAGTTCCCCCGTCAGGAAATCATACGTCGCGGCCGCCTTGTCGCCGTACAGTTCCAGCGTCCGTCGTTCCGGATGTTGGATATAGTCCATGTGCACCTGCACCAGGGCGTCGGAATCGGCGCGATAGATCATTTGAAACAGGTTCGGATCGGGTTTCAAGTCCACGTCGCCAAGTCTCGTCTTAGCGGCGCTGACGGCCCGGAACTCCCCGAACAGCCAGCGAAGAAAATCCAGATCGTGCGTATAATCCACGATCAGGGAATTCGGATGACGCAGGCGATCGTCGTTTTTCGCGCACAGGAGCGTGAAATAGGTTCCGACCTGACTTCGACCCGCGACCAATTGTCCCAACGCTCCCTCCTCGACCCAGGTTTTGAGTTTTTGCAGGCCCAGGTCCAGCCGCAGCATATACCCCACGTGCAGAAACCGCCCCGCCTGTTCGGCGGCCTCCACGAGGCGCTTCCCGTCGGCGAGATTATCCGAGATGGGTTTTTCCATCAGCACATCCGCGCCGGCCTCGACGGCCCGCAGACCCATCGGCACGTGCAGATGGTTGGGCGTCGCGATGACGACCGCGTCGGGGCGTTCCGCCAGCGAGACCTGGTACTCCGAAAAGGCCTTCGCGGAATTCTTCAGTTCCGCGAGAGTGTCGTTTCGATGTTCCTCGACGGGATCGCAGATCGCCAGTTCCACATCCGGACGTTCCGACAGCAGCCGGGCGTGTCGCCGTCCGATGGAACCCAACCCCGCCACCAGCACACGAGTTTTTTCCTGCATCACATCCATCCCATCCACATCATTGCCAAATCGTGAACCCGCCGTCCACGACGAGGTTGTGTCCGGTCACGTACGCCGAAGCGTCCGAAGCGAGGAACACGGCCGCGCCTTTGATATCCACGCCGTCGCGTCCCATGCGTCCGAGGACGGTCTTGCGGCTGTAGGCGTCGATGAATCCTTTCGGCTGGCCTCGTTCGAATCCGCCGGGGGAAATCGCGTTCACGCGAATTTGGTCCCGTCCGACGTAGGCCGCCAGGTCGCGGGTAAATCCGATAATCGCGCCTTTCGCGGAGGCGTAATCCAGCGGCTGGGGAGTCATGCCCTCCACGTACACCGACCGGTCGCGCCCGATGATCCCGGCGATGCTGGCGATGTTGATAATGCTGCCCGATTTCCGTTTGCGCATCACGGGCACGACGTGTTTGCACACCAGAAACGGCGCGGTGACGTTCGTGCGGTGCAACTGCTCCCAGGCGTCCAGGGGGCGATCCTCCAGGTTCGCCGCGGCGGTCGTCGCCCCCCCCCCGCCTCCGCCGACGCAGTTGATGAGAATATCAATACGATCGAAACGGCGAACCGTTTCTTCCACGCCTTGTCGCACCCGCGTTTCATCCGTCGCGTCCATTCCAACGCCGACAATATCCCGGCCGGTGGATTCGGCGAGACGTTGCGCCGCCGCCCGGGCCTGGTCGGAATCGCGCGACGTGATCACGCCGTCCGCGCCGGCTTCGGCGAGGGCGACGGACATGTCCCATCCGAGATTCCGCGCCCCGCCGACCACGAGAAACACGCGATCCTGAAGATGGAATAAGTCCTGAATCCTGGGCATTTCAATGTTCGTCCTTCGTTTGCGGTAACCGGATCACCACGGTTTTCACCTGCATCCACTCCCCCGCCGGTGCGGGGGTGAGCGTCGCATTATACCAACGGCCGGCGTGTTGCACCCAGGTAAAATACTCGCCCGCCCCGGATTTGCACCAGAACCACGCCTTTCCGTCGTTGTCGGTCACGACGCCGAAGGGATTGGTCGGCTGATCCGTGGGCGTCAGCCAGACGGCGGTATTCTTCACCGGTTTTCCGTCGGCGCCAAGAACCTGCACGATCACTTCCGGGCTGAAGCGAGGCTCGAGCTTCGTCACTTCGCGTTGCACGTCTTTCAAGGGATCGTACGTGCGAAGGTAAACGCAGCGGGGAACCGCCGGGTCGTAGAAATTGTAGATTTCGCGGCCATAGGAAAGATTCTTCTCTTTTGCATCCAACCCGCTTTGCGCCGGCCAGGGAATCGGCGGTGTGTCATTCCGGTAGTCCACTCCTTCCCAAACGGACAGGAAGGGGTGATAGGTTTTCATCGCGCCAAATGGCCAAAGACCGGACAGTTCCTGCGACCGAAACGCGTGAAGACGACCTCCGAGGTATCGCGTCGCGGCGTTCACGGCGTCCCAGAAGTACGGCTGGGGATCCTCGCCGCGGTCTCGTCGGCTTCGCACTTCCCCCTGGTACGTCCAGCCGAACGGGCCGCCCATGCTGATTTCACCCATCGTGCAGGGTTTTTGGTATTTCTTCTTCCAGCCGTCGAATAGTCGCGGCTGCACGTAGTGCCCGTCGAGAATGTCGACGCGCGGGTCTTTGTAGTAGTCGGTGAACAGGAAAATATGCCCGCCGTTGTTGACCGTCGAACGGGTGGGGTCCATTTTCTTGAACGCGGCATTGAGATTCATCAATAATTCCGCGCGCCGGCGAACCTTGGGGGTGACTTCGTCGTGTTCGTGGATCACGCCGTGTTCGTTTTCCGTGCTCCAGATCACCAGCGAGGGGTGATTCAACTGCGTTTTCGCCTGTTCGATCATTTCCGGAATGGCATATTCACCTTCCGTGCGAATCGGATGATCCAGATCATACGTCCCCGGATTTCGATGGATCGATTGAAAGTTGGTTTCCTGCATCATCAGCATGCCCATCTCGTCGGCTACGTCCAGGGTTTCGGGAAAGAAGTAGCCGCCCTTATGCAGCCGCAGCATGTTCATGTTCGCCTGCTGATTGGCGTCCGCGCATTGCCATCGGAAATGAAAGCGGTGCGTCGGAAGATGTCCGGCCCATACGCTGTTTCCCTGGATATAGTACGGCTTTTGGCCGTTGAACACGAAGTATGGACCTTCGATCCAGAATTCGCGAAATCCGAAGCGAATGAATTTTCGATCTACTATTTTTCCGGTTTTCTGATCCTTCAGAATCAGCTCCAGATAATACAAGTGCGGATTGTACGGCCCCCAGAGGATCGGGTTATTCCATGATTTTGTTAGAGTAACTATTTTGCTGTTTTTATCTATTTTTGTGGAATCGAATTGTAAGACCGTCGATGCGCCGTCCCTGACGCGCGCCAGAATAACCGCGCCGTCGGCGGGAACGTTGGCGACGGTAACGTCCGCGTCGAGTCGCATTTTTCGGACGGAGGGCTTGACGAACACGTCGGAGATATGCGCCTGGTTGAGAATGCGAAGCGTCACGTCTTTCCACGGCCCGCAATCGCGAGGCCGATTGTATCGCCAGGAATTATTACCGTCGCCACGACCAAAGTGTTTCATCGCGCCGGGGGCCATCCATCCCAGCGTAAAGCGATCACCGAGTTCCTCCAGCGGCGCGTTGCCCGGCGTGGAAAAGTTCACGAGGCTGTCCATCCCGCCGGCGGTTCGATGATATCGGCCGTCGCCTTTGTCAATGACATCCTCGACCGAAGATTTTTGCGCGATGTTCTTCCCGTCCAGGTACAGGCGGATTTCATCCGGCCTGTGGGCCGGCATGGAGGGATCCATGGTCACGCGATAGGCATGGCCTTTGTATTTTGAAACGTACTGCATGAATTTTGGATTCGTAAAATGGAGAATACGTTCCACGGGCACGATTCCCTTGTAGACGTTCTGACAGAACAACTGGATCGTGTTGGATTCGCCCAGCCGGAGATGCCCCGAAAGGTCCACGTCAAAGGGAAGCAATCCCTCGTGGTGGAGGATTTTTTTCCCGTTGCAGTACACCGTCGCGAAATCGGCGACCGAGTCGAAGTGTAGAATAAGCCGCTTGCCGTCCCATTCCTTCGGACAATGGAGCGTCTTGCGGAACCACGCGCTGATGTAGTCTTTCTTTCCCTCTTCCCCAAGCAGGTACAGCTCCGTTTTCACGTTGGCGGGTACGGCGATATCCTTCCACCCTTCCGAGGGAATGTCCCCGGCTTCGACCTCCAGGCCCATCGGGCCCGGCTGCCACTGCCAGATACTGTTCAGGCACAAGTCGCCGAACAGCAGATCGGGTTGCTCTTTCGCCGGATGAAATTCTTCCGCCGCCGTCTCGGCGGCCTTGGGCTTGCCCATCGGATTGGGCTTATATTCCACGTATCCAGAGAAACGATGCACGGGCAGAAATCCCGTCACCTGAAATACGCCGGTCACGGCGTAGGTTTTATCCACGACATCCTCACCGCCGGGAATATAGTGCTCGTTGGGATTGGATTCGTACACAAAGGTTCCCAGGCCGTTTTCGCCGCTGAGCTTCACGGTGATATCATAGCTTTCCTTGTGTTTCGTGAAATAGTCCAGGAGTTTTTGATCTTCGACGAGGAATTGCGCCTTAAGCTCGCCGGCGGGGAGTTGTTTCTTCATCGTCACACCGTTGATGACGCACATCACCGTCGCGGGCGTTTCGGCGCGATAACGAATCACGTCGATGCGCGCGTGTTTCACGTCGGAATTCTCCGCGATGGGCAGGCGGCGTTTTACGGTCACCTCGGCGGGACCTTTTTGCCAGTACAGCGAAGTCTTCGGCCGCTGGCGATATTCGCAGATCGTGTAGGCCGGCTTGCGAAAACGCCTGGGTTCCGGACCGACGGCAATTTTTTCCTCCGCCGCGGTGATCGCGATCAACATCGGCGCGACGCCGGTGTCGCGGCTTTTGAACACAAGATTCTCGACGGTCTTGTCCGGGTGCGGGTTCTTCCATTCGTACAGATAGAATCCCACGTGCGGGAACATCGGATTCTGCCCGTCCCACGCGACGAGGGCATTTTCGAGGTCCTTCGGGTTCCACCATTCGCCGATTTCCTTACCGACGCGCAGCGGAATCACCGCCGTCGATCCGTCGGAATACGTCACGACGTAATCCGCGCAATGCGCGCCGTAGGGACTCGCCCAGGCGGCCGCCTGGAGAAAATACAACCACGGCGCTTTGGCGTTGACGGCAATCGGCTTGCTTTCCAGCGGCATGTCGGGCGTGTTCGTGCTCCTCAGCGACACGCAGCCGGGACGGTAGGCGTTGCCGACTTCCTCCAGCTTGTCGACGATATTAAATGGAACGTTGCGGAAATACTGATATCCGCGCGGGATGAATCGCAGGTCGTTGGCGCCCTGGTCGGTCCAGCCTCCGGTGTTGTCCGAAGGATTGTCATCTTTGAAATGTCGGTTCGCGACGGCGTCGAGATAGAGGTATCGAACCTTTTCGCTCTTGCCGGGACCGTTGCCTTCCAGTTCCTTGGCGCCGGCTTCGTCCTGCTTCGTCGTGGCGACGCGAATCCGCGTGATGCGCACGACGGCCGGCTCGGAAGGATTTCCATGCTGGGCCGCGCCGATTTTTATGGTGAAGGGGTGGATCACCCACTTCTTTCCGACCAGGTCCAGCAGCGTGAATTCCCTGCTCTGCTTTTCGCGCGTGACGTTCAGGACGCCCGAACCGTTGGTCAACGTCAACGACACGCGATACAGCCCGTCCAGCTTGAAAGGAAGATTTTCCTTGAGAATCGTCTTATGCTTTCCCTCCTCGTACCGGCGAATCAACACCTCGCCGTTTCCCTCGCCGTGACAGAAATTGATCCACACCGCCGGTTCGTAGTACCGATTGCCGTTTTCCTGCAGCAGGATCATGCCGAAATCCCGCCCGGGCGTCTGGGAGACGACGTCCACCTCGATTTTGACCGTAGCCTCGGCGAGTAAAAAACGGTTTTTATACGTCGTGTAATTGTCGGCCCAGTTGGCGTTCTCGCCCGAACGGGTCGGAATCTCCAACGCGCCGTTCACGATTTTAGCTTCCGGTTCGGACTTGTCCGGCGTCCATCCGACCATGTTATCGCTTTTATCAAACGTAGAGTCAACAAGAACGTTCCACGACTCCTCCGCCGCGATGGCAGAATTGGATACTATAATGATAATTCCAAGCGTCAACAGCAGTGAACGATGTATATACGGATTCATGTTTTACCTCGTAAAGTGGATTGATGAAATAACGCGACATGCAAAAGACGGATCGGACATGAAGAGAATAACGCTCAACGCCTCTGATTATTGCCGTACCAGGTCCAGCCGAGATCGTAACGGAACGTATCCACATCACCGACATCCACCTGGTTTTCCGAGTGGCCGTCGAAAAACAGGTAATTAGCAGTGCCTTCATGACTGAACGTCGCCTGGTTGAGAAAGAATTCATCGCCGGGTAAGTAACCAGCGCCAAAACCATTCGGCAGCGCTCTGGAACCAGGTTCCCCTTCCCATTTCACTCCGTCCATCATCATGGGAGTGGAAGACATGGCGTCAACATGGTCTCCGAGATACATGTTCCATCCCAGATAGCCGTTGACGGCGTAGGATGTTCTCCATGTATAGATTCCTTCCAGGGGATACCTTTCAAATTCCGGGCAGAAGGCCGGAAGCCTGGACTTACAAGGGACCGGGCCAGTTCCATTCATAATTCCAAGATATTCGCCGAGTGTATCTCTATATTCAGGATCATCATGCGTCTCACACCAGTAAAAACCATGCGTCAATCCTCCCGGCATACTCGCATAAGGATTCTCGTCAGTGGGCCAAGCGGACAATCCGTCGGGATGATCCCCCCCGTTCGTGACGCCGATGGATCCATGCCCGTCGTAATCTTCCATATGCAGAAAATTAGCCGCACCGATGCTTTTGAGTTTCGTCAGGCAAACCACCTGCCGGGCCAGTTGTTTCGCTTTATTCAGGGAAGGAAGAAGAATCGACACCAGGAGCGAAATGATCGCGATGACGACTAACAGTTCGATCAGGGTAAAAGCGTTTCGCTTTTTTTCATTTTGATTTCGGAATGAAATTATGACATTACCGGATTGTGAACGATGTCGGTTCATTCGCGGCCTCTTGCAAATGGGATTCGGCGCGGATAGGGAAACTCCACCGGGAGTCTCCCTGTATCGCGCCTATTATTCATCTATTTTATTCTATAAGTTTTATGCTATTGGTTCTCCAGCATATTCTTTAAAAACAATATCCATGCTTAACGGCGACGTCGTTTTACGATGGCAATTGCGCCGACGGCCAGCAAACTTAAACTTGTCGGTTCGGGAACACCACCGCCGGGATAAAAATTAAACCACGACCTCGACTCATGCCATTTCCCCTCGTCATCGATCATGGCGAAAGGATAATAGACTTTTGAATTGGGGGTAAGCCCCATGGCGATCAACTCCGCGGCGGTGTAGTACACATGGCCGGTCGTCGAAATAGATTCCCATGTCCCGTCATCGTTGACGTCCCAGTAAAATTCGTCGAGTCCACCGCCGGCCTGAGTATAGGTTCCGTTTGACTGCCAAATGATATTGTCCTTGTCGTAGGAACTGTTGGCGTCAAAATCGTACGAGTTGGATCCGGGAAGATAGTGCACGTCGCCGATGGTGGCCGCTTTCACTTTGTGCAATATGTAATCCACAATCATCGCCCGCATCAGCATCTGGGCGATGGCAGTTCCGTTCCATCCGGCGTCGTGGTTGACGCCCGTCGTGTGCGCACCGAACAAATACCACGGCGTGGGCTGGGCCTTGAACCAGTCCCGGTTGTCCCGGCAGGCGTAGTAGTGTTCCTCGAGGACATCATAAATCGTACCCGTATAGTGGTAGGTATGACCGGTTTCATCGTTATACCAGGTGGTCGTTCCCTCAATGTCGGGATACGTACTCCATGTGCTGACCTGGGCTTCCAGGGCGGCTTCGGCGATCGTGTTGCTGTATCCATTCGGATTGTAGCACGCGGGGCTGTGTCCGATGGGAACCGCCACGTCGCCGACGTTGTGCATCATGTACTTCAGCCGCGTCGTCTCATCCAGAGAATCCCAGTTCTTTCCGTTGGGTGAGGAAATCCCCGGAATGTAGGCCCGGGCTTGGACGTTGCCCCATTGTCCGTCCTGCCAACCGCTGGCCGGCTCGCCAATAAAATCTTCGATCGTGCTGATATTGCTGATTTGACTTAGCAGCGGTGAGACGACGGGATCGTCAAAGACCTGATGACACATCGCCGAGTGCGACGGTCCGCCCCAGCCGAAGGCGTTGGCACTCAACAGCAGCAATGCGATAGACACAGTGAGAGCACATCGAATGAATTCTTGTTTTGACATCACGGGCTCCTTTCATTTGGATGTCACAACAGTCATTCCCGCTTCATGCCCGACGCATGAAACCGCGGGGAGAGAATAGAGATTCGAGTTTTTTACACAGTATTACCAATACAAGGCGGTCTGTGAGGCGCCCTTCAGAAGCGCCTCACAATCACGCCTATCAGAAAGGAAACCTTACGTTGGTTTACCGCAAGGAACGATATACGAATACAAACTTTCGTTTCCGTCGAAACAGCAAACTCCATCCGCCGAAAGCCAGCAGACAGATCGTCGCCGGTTCGGGAATCACCTCCCGAATCGAATCCGACACGTTCTCGGCCAGGTTCTGATACCCAAGGACCGTGTAATGCACGTCGTATCCGGGTGGATACATCGCGGGATCCTGCCGCAGGATCACCGAAAGGCTGTACAAATCGTCGGTGACGATTCCGTACTCGTTCATCACCGTCGCCGCGGCGGCGTTGTAGATCGGAGGATCCGTCGGAAGGCGATTTCCGCCCGGCGGAACGACGGTGGTCGTCGCCCAGAGGAGAACCGCGTCCGGCGAATGGGCCCGCATGATGTCGATGATCTGCCGAAGGTTGTATTGATATTCCCCCGGATTTTCGCCCAAAGGCACCAAGGGGTCATACAACGACGGATCGTCGGGCGGAAACGTACATCCGTTCGGATATTCCATGTCGTGCAGGCCGAAGTTGAAATGAATCACGTCCCACGGCTCGCCGCCCAGCCACCCGAGAAGTTTATACGGATCGCCCGACAGCGCGTTGGCGGTCGAACGACTATTGTCCGACGGCGCGAACACGTCCGCTTCGCCGGCAAGATACGACTGCACGTACGGCGCGTACCCCTGACGGATGGAATCGCCCAACAACAGAACGCGGGGCAAGGGATCGTCCGCCCACACGGCGGAACCCAAAACGACCAGGTGCAGACAGAACAGGATCGTGTTTCGATACAGCGAGGACATACATCGGCTCCTTGATATCCGTTGGATTCAAACGGGCAGCTTCCATGGATACATTCCGATGGGAACGACAACGAAGAACCGCCGCCGGCGTCGGGAGACGGCGTGGGAAGAACAGGTTCTTCCCACGCGTCCTTTCCCGTAAAAATACGCGGCAAATTTTCAAATGGAATGTCGGCGGATCTTCGCTTCAGGAAGCGTCTTCGCCTAACGGGTACGCCGTCTCAGGATCGCCAGTCCGCCGCCGGCCAGCAGCAATGCCATCGTCGCCGGTTCGGGGGTATAGGTGATCTCCAGGTACGGCAGATAATCACTTCCCAGGTCCGTGTCGGCGCTGGAAAGATTGACCCGCGTCTCATTATCATCCCACGCGCCGTCACGAAGAATGAACCCGTAATTCGACAGGGCGCCGGTATACCAGGCGTTCACGATGGCTGTGACGTCGAACTCGACGTATCCGCCTTCATCCGACACGGAAATGGTCAGGCTGCTTCCGTACGTTGGTGTGTAGTCCGTCCCGGAAACCGGTCCGTTCGTCGTGCCGCCGCCCCAGGTCGCCGTGTCATACGCGAGGTAATTCCAGCACACTTCACCCGAAGTGGCCGGCCTGCTGTTGCCCGTGCCCATGTTGGTGATGTTACTCGTCATGGCGTACACATGGATCGTTCGGTCCTCCGTTCCCTGGGCGTCCCTGCAATACATTCCCAGCTTCGCTTCCTCGATGGTCAGACCCGACGGAATCCCGCTGAAACTCCACTGGGAGAAACCGACGAATTCCGCGTCCGCCAGTTCCCAGCCGACGGCGATATCCGTGGACGTACCGTAATTGTAGTTCTGCCTGCCGGATTCCGAACGGATGCAGGCGTCCACGTTGCCGCTGTATCCGTTCACTCCGTTCTGGAACGTGATGGTGTCCGCCGACGCGGCGGTGCACACGAGAAACAGTAGCAGTAGTAGTCCAATCGTTTTTTTCATTGTCCTTCTCCTTCTTTAAACAAGGTGTTCCTTTTTCACTCGCGGCATACCCGCCGCCGTATCAACATTCAGGTTTTCGTACACAACATCAACATCTTCATCCCGCCGACGTTCGGGGAACAAACGTCATACAAACCTCCGCCCGTTGCGGGGGGGAGTCGGGATTCTCCAACCGATCAAACAGCATGGTTTCCACCAGTTTCGCCACCTCCTCATCCTGCCGGTTGATGCTCGCCAGCGCCGGCATCAAAAATTTCGCGTACGTGCTGTCATTGAATCCCACGACCGCCACGTCGCGGGGAACTTTTTTACCTCGACTCTCCAGCCACTTGTAGGCCGCGACCGCCGCTTCGTCCGTGCCGCACAGCAGCGCGTCGAACGGAACGGAATCCGGGCACCGCGTTTCCAGCGCCTCCCACGCCACTTCGGCCAGACCCGTCGCCATCGGATTGCTTCGATGTAAAATCGCCGGTTCCTCCCGATTGAGGAATCCGCGTTCCTGAAGGCGATGAAAGAACGGATCGATTTTTTCTTCCCTCGGCCTGGGCGGCGCGAGAATCATCGGGCGTTTTCGCCCGGTGTCCACAAAATGATCCACGGCGGCGCGGATGGCCTGTTGACGATTCAGGAGGATCAGATCCACCGTCGTGTCCATCGGAATGGAATGAATCAGCACGACGGCCTTGAAGGACCGGAAATATCCCTCGATTTTTTCGATGCACATTCCCGGTGAGAGTTGAATCACAACCGCATCGACGCCGCGCCGGATGTAGTCCCGCAAAAGGCGCTGCAGCACGTCGGTGAGGAAGAAGCTGTCCGACACCTGCGTGACGTAGTGATGCAGGTGAATTTTACCGGCGATCATGCGCACCAGCTCGCTGGGGCTGTGCGGACCGCCCAGGGAAAAGATCAGTCCCACGGTCTGCGTCTTTCCACCCTTCAGGCCCCTGGCCAAAATATTGGGGCGATACCCCATTTCCAGGGCGACCTTTTGGACTTTCTTCTGCATTTCCAGGGAAATGGGAGGCTGACCCCGCAAGGCCTTGCTGACCGTAACGTGAGAAACGCTCAGTTTTCGGGCAATATCTTTAATCGTGGTCTGCATATTTATCCTTGCAATACACGTGTATTAACTATAAGATACACGTGTATTCTGAAATTGTCAAGAAAAAATTATTTGCTGGAAAACCAGGGATTGCCCGATGTCGCCCCAGAAACGATCCTGCATCCTGTTTCACCGCCTGAACATCCAAGCCGTTGCCAATATCTTCCGGGCGGTGTATAAAACTCCTGCATGTTGTCGTTCCATAACCTTGTAGTTGCCGCCATTCGATTCCACGCACCCAATCACCCATTCCGTCCGTCGAAAGGATTATGACATCCATGTTCACATACGAATTCCCGCACGGAAATCCCCACCTGCCCTTACCGTCGTCCTCCACCCAGCCGCGACAAGTGATCGTGACGGACAGGGACACCGCCCAAACGGTTTGGCGCAGCCGGCCTTTGTGCAACGACCGTGATTCCGTTCGCGTGGACGTCTGGGACGGCGAATTCCTAGGCCCATGCCGGGGCGGCTGCCTGCTGCCGCAGGGATTCTACGAAGCGACGTTCCTCGACGCGGCTGGGGGCGCCTTCGATCGGGCGTCCCTTCGGATCGCGGAAAAACAGGTCTTCTCCGGGGATTTGACGAAATCCCTGACGTCGTCGTTCGCCTCCGATGTCGAATGGCGCACGGACGGCCAATGGCGGACCACCGCCGACGGTATTTCCGCGGAAAACGAACGGGCCTTTCTTTTCGTCGACGGCGCGATGCACGGCTGTTTGCGCGCGGAGTTCGTCCGCCCGTCCCTCCCGGCTGTGGACGCGACGTGGGGATTGATCGTCCGGCACTACAACGCCTTCTCGCATCTTCGATTGCTCTTCACGCACAAGGAAGGCCGCTTGCATGTACGGCTGGTCGAAGTGTGCAACAAACCGCCGGATCGGGACGGATGCACCGTCCTGGACGAAGCCGAACTCGACGTCTCCGCCGGGCAATACGTTGAAGTCGCCTGGTCGATGAACGGTTCACGACATGACGTGGCGATCGACGGTAAAGCGATCCTCAACGCGCAACGGGACCTTATGGGCGGCGTGACGGTGATGGGGCTGTTCGCCGACCCGAAGACGGCCTTCTGGCAACGCCTGGCGATGACGACCACGCGGGCGGAACCAACCTTCACTGTCCGCCACGACGACTACGAAGCCGTCATTCGCCCGGGAAATATTCACCAGCTTCGCCTTCTGCGCAGCGGCGCGCCGGAGCAGAACCTGTTCTGGGAAAGCGGCATTCAGTTTGGTCACATCGGCGGCTCGGAGATTAAATTCTCGCAGTCGGCCCGGCTTGACCTGCTGACCGAAGGCCCGGCGGTCCGCCAGGTACGCTGGCGCGGGCCGATGCCGAAATTCGTGGAGCGCGACGACGACGTGCGCGGCTGGTCGCACGGTCTGGCGAGTTTCTACCCGGATAAGATCGTGCTGGCCGACTACGTGGTTCCCTGGGTTCGCCGAAGCGTCGGCCCGGATTTCGACCTGCTGGCGGGAATCCTGGACGGCCCGGCGAAGATCGCCCCGGCTGGGAAAACGGAATTCCTCGACTGGTCCTTGCCCGAAGACGGCCAATTCGCCCCCCTGCCGTTGAAAACCTGCCGGGAAACCTTTCCGCTGGCGGCGGCGTTCCCGTTCCGCCTGGGCGAGGAAACCTGGTGGCTGATCGCCGTGATCGGCAGTCTGCTGAACGTCGAAGGGGACGCGCCGGCGGCGCTGTTCGCCTGGCGCGACCCGCACGGCCTGACGGCCAGTCACGACTTCCGCGTTTCCCCCACCACGCCGGGCACGGAGTACGGATATTCCATCCTGACGACGTGGCGGAAATCGGACGACTTCGCCGCCGTCGCCGAACAGGCGCTGCACCTGCGGGACGAATGGCTGCACCCGATGCAAATTACCGCCGCGAAAGGAACGACGGTTTGCTATTCCAACGACCGAGAGAATCCCGCCGAAGCGATCGGGTTTGAAGGCTGCTTCGACCGCGCGACCGGCGCGTACGTCGTGCAAGCCGAAGACGGGGAACTGGAATTACATCTGGATCCCGGGACCATTCGGCGCGAGTCGGTGGTGTTGCGGATCCGGACTCTACCGGAAAAAACGTCTCTCACCTGCCGGTGGAACGACGCGGAACTGCAACCCGGCGAGGATTACCTTGAGCAGGTGATTGACCCCGCGACGCGAATGCTCATCCTGCGCCGCCCTATCGATCAGCCGGCGGTTCTCCGCGTGGAATCCTCCCGGGGGAAGGCTGTCGAAGCGCCTCCGATCCCCGCGTCCGACGCTCGCGTCCTCAACGTGGATTTCGAGAACTACGCGGACGGGATGTTCGGTTGTCTCGACGCCGGCGTCCGCTGGGTCGGGAATCCGTTCACGGAAGCGAAACAGAAGCAAATCGCGGTGCTGAGGGATCCCGCGAAGGCGTTTCGCGGGAATCGATGCGGATACGTCTTCGCCGATCAGACGGATCAAGAAGGCAATCTGATCCTTCAGCCGCGATACGACGCGCCGCTCACGGCGGGGAATGAAGTCGTCGAGTTCATGTTCCGCTGTGTCAGCGACAATCCCGTCGATCTCGAAAATTTCATCCTCTGGTCCGCCAGGCACCTCGATAGCGACCAACGAGTCGGCGTGATCCTCCTCGCCAACGGTTCGGCTGACAGCGGAATCTACCGAATCGACGTGAAGGACGCCGAACAACTTCACCCGGGCGCCGCGGTGAACCTGAAACAGGACGAATGGCTTCATGTTGTTCTCCTGCGGGATCGAGAGCAGCGGCGCGTACACGTCTGGGTCGGTCCAACGGGGCAGGAAACCTGGCTGGGCGCGTACGCGGACTTGAGCGCCGACCTGCCTTCGGAGTCCATCCGTCTGGGAGACATGCACGAAAACCAATCTCGGGGTTCGGGATACTGGGACGACGTCCGCGTCGGCGGCGTTCTTCAGCCCGGCGCGGCGCCGGCGCCGCCGGAAACGTTCCGATACGCCGGAAAGGAAAAGCCCGAGATTTCCTACCCCGTCACGGTCGGTGAGGAAAAACAGCTTTTCGTCGACGATGTGATGATCGAGTCTCTCCTCGACGTCACGCGAACGCGGTATTCCGTCCAAAAGCACCCCGACAATCCCATCCTGGTCCAGGAAAAACCCTGGGAAACGCAGGCAAACTGCATCCTGCCGATGAATCTGTTCCGCGATGAGCAGACGGGCAAACTGCGCCTCTGGTATTCCTCCTGGGGCAAACAAATGGGCAAACCGACGTTGATGTGTCACGCGGAATCCGAGGACGGCCTGCACTGGACCAAGCCTTCCTTAGGAATCTATTCGTTTGAAGGCTCCACGGAAAACAACATCCTCCGCGAAGGCAGAATGTTCCGCGTCCAGCAGGATCCGCGCGATCCCGATCCCTCGCGTCGCTACAAGGCCGCCATTCGAACCGGCGGGGATTTCACCGCGGCTTATTCCTCCGACGGGCTGCGCTGGCGGCTGACCAAACCGGTCATGCGCCAGGGACAGGACGCCAGCGCCGTATTCTGGGACGCGGCGGAACAAAAATGGATCTTCTCCTGCAAGATTTTCATCGACGGAAAACGGGCGCGAGGATACGCCGAAAGTCGTGACTTCGAGCACTGGACCGACACGTATCCGATCCTCCAGGTGGACGACCGCGACGGACCCGCCGACGAACTATACGGTTTCAGCATCCTCCGCTACGAAAGCGTCCACGTGGGATTGCTGAAGATGTACCATACCGACACCGGATTATGCGACGTGCAACTGGCCTTCAGCCGCAACGGAAAACACTGGCTCCGCGAAAATCGAACGCCGTTTATTCCGGGCAATCCCACGGTGGGCGCGTGGGACTACGGCAACATCGACGACACCGGGTTTCCCGTTCGCATGGGCGATGAGCTTTGGTTCTACTACGCCGGCAGAAGCGTGACGCACAACTTCAAACCCAACGACGGCGCGATGGGACTCGGAACTCTCCGCTTGGACGGGTTCGTCTCCCTGGACGCCTCCGACGCCGGCGGCGTGGTGACGACCCAGCCGGTGCAACTGACGGGCGAGACGCTGTACATCAACGCCGACGCCGACGGCGGGGAAATCCAGGTGGAAATCCTCGAAGCCATCCGCGGCAAGTCGTTCGTGGATGAAGTCGACACGCCCGTCGCGTCCTTTCTGAAAACGGATTGTATTCCCGTCTCCGGCGACGGCGTACGGCTGGCGGTGCGGTGGAAAGACCAACCCAGCCTGAACCTTCTGAATCACCGCCCGGTGCGCTTGCGTTTTCACATGAAAAACGCCAAACTGTTCTCCTTCTGGACGGAAAACGGGTAATCGCGACTACCCGAAGATCACGGCGAGGAATAAAGGATGAATTCGCAAACCATCGACGAGAGAATCAAACTCTACCGGGACGAGTTGCTGCTGAACACGATTCCCTTCTGGATGAACCACGCGATCGACAGGGAATGCGGCGGGTTTTTCACGTATCTCGACCGAACCGGAGAAGTCTACGGCGACATGAAACCGGTGTGGATCCAAGGCCGATTCACCTGGCTGCTGTCCACGTTGTACACTGAAGTGGAAAAGAAACCCGAGTGGCTGGAGACGGCAAAACACGGCATCGAGTTTCTGGAAAAGCACTGCTTCGACGCCGACGGGCAAATGTTCTTCGAGGTCACGCGCGAAGGCGCCCCGCTGCGCAAGCGCCGATACGTCTACTCCGAAACCTTCGGTTCCATCGCCTTCGCCCGTTACGCCCAGGCCGCCGGCGATGAACAGCGACTCGATCGCGCCAAGACGGTGTTCAAATCATTGGTTCATCATTATCGAAATCCCCACCTGCTGCCGCCGAAATACGCCCCCGCCTTCCAGGCCAAGTCGCATTCCATGGCGATGATCCTCATCGTCACCGCGCAGCAGATGCGCCTGGTGTGGGACGATCCGATCCTGGACGAAACGATCGACTACTGCGTCGACCAGGTCGTGAATCATTTCCTGAAACCCGAATGCAAGGCGTTGCTGGAAACGGTCGGACCCAACGGGGAGTTCATCGACTCGCCCATCGGTCGAAGCGTCGTGCCCGGCCACGCCATCGAAACGGCGTGGTTCATGCTGGAAGAGTCGCGGCGGCGCAAGGACGATTCGCTGCGCGACCAGGCGCTGCGGATTATCGACTGGTCTCTCGAATGGGGCTGGGACGAGGAATTCGGCGGCCTGCTGTATTACGTGGACGTTCTCGGAAAACCCTGCATTCAATACGAGCACGACATGAAACTCTGGTGGCCTCACAACGAGGCGATCTACGCGACGCTGCTGGCGCACCACATGACGGGCAAGCCCCAATATGAGCGGTGGTACGAACGGCTGCACGAGTATTCGTACCAACATTTCCCGGATCCCGAATACGGCGAGTGGTTCAAATATCTGCACCGCGACGGAACGGTCTCGACCACGCTGAAAGGCAACGGCTGGGCCGGCCCGTTCCACATTCCGAGAATGCAGTTGAAGTGTTGGCGATTGCTGGAAGAAATGAAACAAAGCTAATCGTTTTTCGCGCGGCGGAGCAGGTGCTCCACCAGGCAATCGCGAAACATGCTCAGGATTACGCCTTCTTCACATTCACCCACGTTCCGGGGGATTGAAGCGCCTCGACGCCCGTTTGCACCAGCGCGGCGATTTCGACGGTTTCCGCGGGATCGACGGTTGATTTTCCCGTCAGCAGGAATTCCAGCATCGCGTCGATGAAGGCCTGGAAGAAATTCCCGCAATCCAGACATTCGATACGCTCCTCCTCACCGAGATGCGCCTCCCAGGTGAACTTCGAGTGCGGATTCAGCGTCATGCACCCGCGCCGTTGGTCTTCGTACTCGACGATCATGTGATTCGTCGCTTCCGTGCCGCACTGCATCACCCGCCGGGCGCCCGTGCCCAGCAGCATCACGAGCATTTCCACCTGGTGGATGGAATATTCCTCGAAGGACCGCCCCCCGCCGTGGGTTTGGGCGAAGGTCGCCTTGCGATCCTTCAGCGAACCGGAGAGGGTTTCCTGAAGCGTCGGCCCGTACCGCAGCGCCGAGCAGGACATCAGCGCCGTGGCGTGTTGATCCGCGTTCTCGAACATCCGCCGGGCCGACGCGACGTCCGGGGCGAACGGTTTGTCGACGTACACGCGCTTTCCGCTTCGCAGGGGAATCTCCGCCAGCCGTTCGTGCATCTCCGGATTGCTCGGCGCCAGCACGACGATTCCGTCGCATTCGGCCGTCACTTGCTCGATACTCTCCGCCGGCGCGACGTTGAACTGCTCGCACCAGTCCCGCAAACACTTGCCTCCCCGCGGCGCTTCCTCCCACGCCAGCGTCAGTTCCACTTCGTCTTTCCACTTCGATCGGCGGATCATGTCCGGATAATTGTTCGCGTGCCATTCGTCGATAAACAGGTCGATAAATCCAATCGTTTTCATAAGGCTTCACTCCGTGTTTGATAGGCGGGGGAAAAAAACCATACATCGCGAGCCGTCCCGATCAGGCGGATACCGCGTCCACGAAGAAATAGGGATCCTCCCGCAGTTTCCTCACAACAGCGTCCTTCAGCCGGGGCGCGTCCATGACAAACGTCGTCGCTTGAAGCACCTTTCCCTCGCGTAAAAACGAATCGGTCTCCAGTTCCATCACTCTGTCGAATCGGTGCGTGTACCCGTGAGTGTGATACCCGTGGGTTTTGTACACCTTCCGATAAGTCCGCTCCTCGTGGTCCGTGATCGTGTATTCGCGGTCGGGGCCGTATAAATAGTCCGGCTCCACATACTCTTCCAGCGCGTGCATGGTGGTATTGGTCCGCGGGCTGCACCCCAGCATGACGATGGTTCCTTCCGTTTCGCCGATCTTCCGAAACGGCGAACCAGGGCCGCATGGTGTGGAATCCAACGCATGATCGACAAGCAGTTCGCGCGTTCGTTTGCCGACGGCGCACACGGAATGGGTCGGATGGATGCTCCGACTCGTTCCTTCGCGCAGGCGGAAATATTCCGGGATCGCCCCCACGATCGAGGGCGTCAATATCGGATGGAATAACTCCGAGGGTTGTAACGTGTAGCTCAACGCCGGCATGAGCAGAGTACCCTCCGACCCGACGGCCTGGAGAAAACCGCGCAAAACGGTTTCGATTCCACCGGGAACCGGGCCGAGGGATTTGAACGAGGAGTGCACAAGGACGGTCCGTCCGGGAAGAATTCCCAGGTTCGCCAGATCGGCGGCAATGGTTTGGATACATTGATCCTGATTCATGATTCATTTCCCGTAATCGTCCCGTCGTGTGTTTCGGCGCGTTAACTTCCTTCCGTGGAGGCCCGCGCGATCAATCGCGGCGCGATAGTTTCGTTGGCTTCTTCGTTTCCGTAAATCAGGTTGACGAGTTTCTGAACCGCGCGTCGTCCCAGTTCCTGGAACGGTTGACGGATCGTCGTTAACGGCGTCGGCAGACGGTCGGTCAGCGTCAGATCGTCGTACCCGACCAGCAGCACGTCCCGGCCGACTTTCACATTCATTTGTTCCAGCACCGACAGCGCCTCGACGGCCTGGTAATCCGTGGGAAAAAACAATCCCAACGGTCGTTGGGAGGATTCTTTCATTCCGCGTTGCAGGGCGGTTTGGAGGTTCCCTTTGACGAAGGCGAACAGCGACCCGCCGTGAGTACGAATCGTCTCCGCGAAGGCGACCCCACGACCCGGTAAAACGCTGGACTCATAAAGGTACGCTCGACAGTCTTTCGAGAGCAGGTGTTCCGCGGCCAATTGTCCGCCGCGGGTTTCGTCGATCCGGATGCCGGGAATACCCGGATAATCGATCAAAGCGTTCATCACCACCACCTTGCCGCCACGATGCCGATACTCGGCGATCATGCTCCCCAGTCGATCCTGCAGTGAGGGATTGTACGGATACGTGATGATCCCGGTGCGACTCGCGCCGGTGGATTCCTTCAGGAACGTCTCGAAACGGGATTGCGTCTCACCAAAAAAAAAGTTCAGCGGAAATCCCGATTCCGACGCCTGCTTGCCCAATCCGCACATCAGATCCGCCACCAGGCGATTGGAACTTTCCGGCAGGAACATCCCCAGAGTCGCCGACTGCCCGCGCCGGAGAAACTCCGCGACGCGGTTGCGCCGATATCCCATCCGCCGGGCGGTTTCCCGAACGCGACGCATGGTTTCCTCCGCCAGCACCGCGTGCCGGTCCGGCCGCGGATTCAGCGCCCGACTGACCACGGAAACGTCCAGATGCAATTGTTCGGCAATGTCTTTCAACCGGACCATGGTAAAACACGAAATGGGATCAATAGGAATATATGCTTATAACAAACGTTTGTTTTAATTTTTCCGTATCATACCCCCTCCCGCGATTTCGTCAAGGAAATTCTCGAAAACACGAATCGTTTCCAATCCTCCTCCGGAGAACCTTCCCCCTTTCCGCGATATGGTTTTTCTTGGATTGAGGGCGGGAATCGGTATAATATCCCGATCATCTTACGACAGGACGGCTGACGGTGTCGGTCGCCGGTATGATTGAGACGATTTGATGAGCAAGGTGACGTTACATACAATCCGCACCCGTTGGATTCTGCTGCCTGTGACGGTGTTCCTTTGCGCCGGCTGTGAAATGGAGGGGTTCAACCCCAACGGTGAGCGGGCCGCCCCGGGGATCATCTCCAACCAGAAGGAATGGACCATCGTCGCGCACGGCGGAAGTTTTCAGAACATCCGATCCGCCATAGACGGCCTGCAGAGCACCGCCGCGGTTTCGGGGCGCAACTACGCCAACGCCGCCGTCACCATCGACCTGGGACGCTCGAACTACTTCAACTGCATCTCCCTCCTGCAAGGAGACAACGAGGACGGATATCCCCGCCAGGTGGCGCTGTCGACCAGCCTCGACGGGAAAACCTTCACGCACCAGCGCACGGTTTACGGAACGCGCAAGGTCACTTACATCCTGCTGGTGCAACCCATTCGCGCCCGGTACATTCGCCTGACCGCCGTCCGGCAGAACGTCAACCCCTGGTCCCTCGCGGAAATCTTTCTCCAGTAGCGCGCAATCATTTGCCTTTTGGGGGGCGCATGGGTTCTACTATGCGGAATGATCGAATCCGCACATTCCCGTCCCCGGCGACGAAGGCTGCGCCTGGTGAATCCGCACAGTCCGCTATCGACGCTGACCATGCCCGGAATCATCCGGAAGATGACCTTCAGCAGGAAGGCCCTCTTCGCGCCGCTGAACCTGACGATCTGCGCCGCGGTCGCGCCGGACGACTGGGACGTGGAGATCCTCGACGAGAACACGCTCGAAACCCCGCACGTCCCTTCCGCGGACGGACTGGACGCGGTCGGCATCGGGGCGATGACCTCGCAGATCACGCGAGCGTATGAACTCGCCGACGCGTACCGCGCCCTGGGCGTGAAGGTGATTCTGGGGGGAATTCATCCCTCCGCCCTGCCCGACGAGGCGCTCCAGCACGCGGATATCGTCTGCAAAGGCGACGCCGAAGGCACCCTGCCCCACGCCTTAAACGACCTGGCCGCCGGGCAGGCGAAACAAATCTACGACTGGCGGGATCAGCCCGACGCGCCCATCGCCACGCCGCGCAAGGACCTGCTCAACCCGAAGGACTACCTCGTGTTCAATCCCATCCAGACCACGCGGGGTTGTCCGCACGGCTGTACGTTCTGCACCACGCCGGCGATCTTCGGGAGGGCGTTCCGCCAGCGGAGCGTCGACGACATCGTCGCGGAAATTCGCCAGGCGAAGGAACAGTTCAACTCCAGCGTGTTCATCTTCTCCGACGACAACGTCGCGGGGAATCAGAAATGGGCGATGAACCTGTTCGAGGCCTTGCGCCCGCTGAACATCCGCTGGGCCAGTCAGTGCGATATTTTAATTTCGCGGAACGACAAGCTCTTAGCGGCCATGCGCGACAGCGGTTGTACGGGTTTGATCCTCGGCCTGGAGAGTCCCCGTGCCGGCACATTGCGCGAAGCGGGGAAGAAATTCATCTCCGCCGACGTGTACGTGGATCGAATCCGCAAGATTCAATCCTACGGGATCAGCCTGTGGGGCAGCTTCATTTTCGGCTTCGACACGGACGGCTGGCGCGACTGCATGGCGTCGGTTCGCTTCGCCCAGCGCGCGGATTTGTGTATGAGCTGCTACATCATTCTCACGCCGTATCCGGGCACGGAGATTTTCGCCCGTTACGACGCCGAAGGCCGACTCCTGACAAAAGACTGGACGAAATACAACGGCGCGACGGTCTGCCATCAACCGAAGCGCATGACCGAACCGGAACTGCGCCACGCGCAGATGTGCGCGTTTCACGAATTCTACGCCATGCCCAGCGCGATCAAGCGTCTGCGCGTCTGGCCGTTCAAAAAACACAGCTGGATGGCGAATCTCGCCATTCAGCGCGGTTTAAGTTATTATTACGCGAAGAAGGGCAGGCCCCTACCGCGATTTACGGATTTTATCGCGCCGGACCCGCGACGGCAGATCGCGCGGTCGCTGGGACTTCTCCCCGCGGCGGGGATCGCCTGGGAATAGAAAAACCATGAACGAACATTCGCAAGAACAGAACAATCACTTCGGGTTGATCGTCACCGGCCTGCTGATCGTCATCATCGTCGCGCTGGCGGGATTGTGGCTCATCGAGAAAGGAAATCGAAAACGCGCGGAACAAACGCTGCTGGAACTGCAAACCGCCAGCCAAAAAAAATTGCAGACTATGGGAACCATGCTGGTGCAACAGATGGAACAGGCGAAAACAAATTCCGTGAATCGCGATCAACTTGCCACCCAGGAAGTGGACTGGAACGGACTTCCCCGAACCGTGCTGCTGCTCTCGGCCGCCGACGGGGAGAAACTTGGTTTTCAACCCGACGACGCGATTCTTGTAACCCCTCCACCCACAACCCAGCCGACGACGCAGGCGACAAACGAAGAACCGTAACTCCATGCCCCCCGCCAAAAAACATCATTCCGTCTGGCTGTTGGTGGTGCTGATGGCGATCTCGGTGGCGACCACGCTGCTGGGCCCGTCGGCGGCGGGGAAACTGCGCGCGATGGTCCACTGGGCCTTCGCGCCGCTGGGCGACGCGGGGATGTACCTCACGACGAACGTCAAACACCTGACCCAGCCGTCGCCGCGGGTCGAACCCGCCCGCGCGGAACAAATCGTCGAAGAGAATGAAATCCTGCGGCGAAAGGTGCGCTATCTCGAATCCAGCCTGCAACAGGCCCAACAGACGTTGCGCGGCGGGCGCGGAGTATTCAGCAAATTCTTTCATCCCTCAGGGGTCGTCCCGGTGCGTCTGGTTCCCGCGCGGGTGGTGGCGGGCGATTCCATGCCTTACGGGTGGACGCGGGTGATCAACGTCGGGCGGCGACGCGACGCGGAAAACGGCGCGTTCGTCACGCAACGGCGCGTGCAGACGGATCGCGCCGAACCGCTGGGCGAAAACCACCCCGTACTGTGCACCGCCGGATTGGTGGGACGAATCGTCGAAGCCGGTCCGTTCACCGCGCGCGTGCAACTCGTGACCGACGCGGCGTTTGAAATCCGCGGGCGGATTCGGCGCGTGATCGATCCGAAACATCCCCGCCTGATCCAGGCCGGCGACCAGATGGTGCAGCTTTCCGACGCCAACAACGCCCCCATCGACGTGACCGCCTTCGGCGACGGGGCAGCCGGGCTGTTCGTGCCGGAGGTGCGCAAGGTGCACAATATCCGTCCCGGGGACGTTCTGCAGGTGCGTCCCGACGTCGGGGCGCTGCCCGCGCCGGTGCTGATCGGCACGGTCACGGACGTCTCCGACGACGCCGATCACGTGGGGATGGTGCGGCTTACGGTTCGGCCCGCGGTGGACTTACCGTCCCTGCGGGAGGTCTATGTCGTGGTTCCCCTGGCGGGAAAACTCACGCGGGAAGGAGGCCGCTAAACCATGCGTTGGGCGCCGTTTCTGATCTTCGCGTACCTGTTCACCCTCGGACAGACTTCGCTGGGACGCATGCTCATGCTGGACCGCCTGACGATCGGACCGGTCGGACCGGATATTCTCGTCCTGCTGGCGGTGTTCGTGGCGATGTATGTCCGAACGGCGGTGGACGGGATGATGGCCGGGTGGGTGCTCGGGATGCTGATCGACCTGACCACCGGAGGCGGAGCGACGGCCACGACGCGCGTCGGGCCGATGGCGATTTATTTCGCGCTGACGGCCTGGTTGGTGTTCCAGGTGCGCGAGGCGCTCTACCGCGAACGCGCCCTTCCGCAGATGCTCCTGGCGGGTGTGTTCTGCCTGATCACGCACACCCTCTGGGTCGGAACGCAGATGTTTCTCGCCCCCCGGGACATCGTCTGGGGGCAATTCGGCCGCCTGCTGCTCCAGGTGCTGCTCTCGTCGGTCTACACCGGCCTGCTCATGCCCCTGGTGCATTTCTTCCTCATGCCCTGCCGCAACTGGCTCTTGACCAATCCCCCCACCCGTTCCCGCCGCACGCGGCGTTGAGACTCACCTTTACCCACATCTCAAAAACGCATACGGGTTTGTTTGAAGCCCGATAGGGCTGACCAGCATTAAGCCGGGGCGTGAGCGCAGCGAACCCCCGGAAGGGTTGTATAGAAATGCAAGTCCCAACGGGACGGCAGTGATATTGGAATTTCACCGAAGGGAT
>JAFGJE010000177.1 GCA_016929245.1 Phycisphaerae bacterium | reverse complement strand
GTGCGAATCAGGTAATTCATCGCCCACTGGGCCATCTGTTTCAGATCGACGTCCTGGCTACGCCGGCTTTGCGCCAGCGGGGAAACCTCCCCCGCCGTGGGAACCGCGATTTTGACATCGCTGATCCGGCCGGTGATTCCCAGGATAGGATTGCTTGGTTGCATTGCCATCTCCACCGCAGAGTTTATTTTTTTTCGTTCATTACCGCCTGAATCAACAACAACTCGGAACCCAAAGGAACTTCCAGACGGACGACAAGACCGGTATTCATGAGTTCCCTGCCGGAGATTCGCAGCGACTGGCCGCGGTTGTCGAAGATGACGTCATACTCGCGGGACATATCCAGGCCCCTGGGTTTGAACTGATATTCCGATGAACCGTCATCGGTGGTCTTGAAGATCACGGCGATGCTTTCGCTGAGATCGGGTTTGGCGTATTCCAGCACGCACCACGGTGTTTTTTCCGTCAGCGGAAGAAACGGCGTGTGGTGGTAGACGTTCCCGTTGACCATTACCGGGCGAAGGATGGATTTGTACAGGCCGAGGTAATGTTCCACGCGCCGGCGGAGATAGGGCGTGAATTCTTCCAGCGACGGCGCGATGCCGCGGAAGATCGGCCTGCACGTGCATAACCGCAGTTGCGCGTCGACATCGCCGTCGAGCACGTGCTCGCTGAGCTCCGTGCCGAACGTGCGCAGGAGGATTTCCGGCGGCAGGGACATCGTCACGCCGCTTAGGATTTTCGCCCCGCGCGGCAGGCGCATCCAGTCGGACAGTTCGGTGTTGTGGAAGCGGGACATCGTGCCCCAATCAAGTCGCCCGCCGCCGCTGGAGCAATTCTGGAACACGACCTTCGGATATTTCGCGCGCAGGCGGTCGAACATCGCGTAAAAATTGTCGTAGTACCGCCACGTCAGGTCCTCGGTGAATCCTTGATAAGCGCGGTTGCCGGACGGTGAGAGGTTGCGATTGTTGTCGATGCGGTACATGTCGAGTTTCAGGCGGCGAATCAGGCCGGAAATCACGCCCTCCTCGAATGCGACTACCTCCGGCTGGGTCAGGTCCAGCAAGGCGCGGGAACCGCTGACGGGTTCTCCGTCGCGGCGATATATCCATTCGGGATGCTCCTTCTTCAGCGTGCTGCCGTCGCCGACGGCTTCGATCTCGATCCACAGGCCGAACTTCATGCCGCGCTTTCGGGCGTGATCGGCGACGGCTTTCAAACCGCCGTCGGGCTTCATCCACTTACCTTCGAACCAGTCGCCGACGTTTCTCGCCCAGAAGTTCGGTTCGTTGCCGTACCAGCCGGCGTCGATCACGTACATCTCCACGCCCAGCGACGCCGCCACGTCGATGTCCTTGATAATGTCCGGCACGTTTTCGCGGTCGCAGAGATACCCGCGATGGTTGGCTTCGATTTCCACCTCCCGGCCGGGAACGGGCGCGGGAAGAACGACGTTACGAACGTGATCGTGCGTCGCCTGGACGATCACGTCCGTGTCGTCCTGAAAAAGCGCCAGGTGCACAGCCGGGGTCGTAATCGTCTCTCCGGCGTCGAGGACGCGGAGGACGTCGTCATACCCGCTCAGGCCCATGCGGAAAAAGAGCTTCCCGTGGCGAAGGATCGGCGTGACGTGCTTATGGTCCGCATGAAGCCGGCAGTCCAGTTCGAACTCCCAGTTTCCACCCCACGCGAGTTCGCAGACGAACGTTTGTCCGTTGCAGCGATTGCGCGCCCAGAACGCGGGCCGGCCGTGGCCGCTTCGACCCCGCTTACCGCCGTCGACCGTCTTGCATCCGTCCGCCAGGGATTCAAACCAGAAATCGCCCTCGTGATGATTCTCGAACAGGTGCGTATACGCCAGTTCAAACGGACTAACGGCGCCTTCGGGCAAGTGCTCCTCGTAGCGATGGTTCCACAACATGCCCGAAAACGGCGCGACGGCCGTGATACCGACGGCATGTTTGTTGCGGTTGGTGATCTCCAGCCGGCGAATGACGAACGGCGAACCGTCCAGGCGCGTGTGCACCTTCACGGTGATTCCCGCCTGCTCGTGGTTCAGCGTCACCACACCATGCACGACGGGTATGGCTTTTCCCTTCGCGTCGCGTGACGGACGATAACTCGACGTGTCGCGCGTGATCTCGCACGATTCCCACGTGTATCCGCCGGCGAGGTTCTGCCGGTTGACGCCCAGTTGGAACACGTCGCCCGGTTCGTCCGCCTGCCAGGGGTTTTTTCGCGGGTAGTGCATCTCCGGCCAGACCTGGCCGTGTGGGTTCCAGTAGCGCGTCACGAGGCGGCCGTCCGCGAAGATTTCATCGAGCATCAATCGCCCCGAAGAATATCGCACGGACGGATTGTCCGCTTTGGTAACACGGATCGACGCTTCGGGATTGACGGAAACGGTTTGTTTTTTCGTTGTTTCAGGAGGCATGGAGTACTCCGCATTGGGATGACAGCCAGGCCGCGCATTGTCGTATGCCGTCCCGGCGACTGAGTCTTGTGTTATATACGCCGACGGAACAAAAACCGGCATAATCCAGTGAATCCAGCTCGCGCAAAAAATCCTTCGCCGGCCAATGTCCCGTACCGAGCACGTCGCGGTTGGTTTCCGAGAGGTGCACGTGGGCGAGGATGTCTTTCACGCCGGACAGCGGCGCGAGCATGTCCTTCTCTTCGATGTTCATATGGTAGGTATCGACCATGAGTCGAATCCCCGGCAAATTCAAACGTCGAACCAGGGCGGAAGCCTCCGCGATCGTGTTGTGAAATCCGACCTCGCTATGATTCACCGGTTCCAGCGCGACGACGACACCCGCGGCGGTCGCGTACTCGCCGACTTCGCGGATCGCCTCGACGATCCGTTCGCCGCCGGCCCGGCGGTCGGGTTCGTCTTTCAGACGGCCTTGCAGCGAACCGAACACGATCACCGAATTCCAACGGGCCGCGAGATCGACAAACGACTTCAATAACTCCACCGTTCGCCGGCGGATTGCTTTGTCGGCAGTCGAAAGGCAGTTGCCGCGCGCGGCGTACGTCGAACCCGTCTGGAAGGCGCACAGGTTGTATCCGACCTTCGCGAGCGATTCGCCCAGCCGCTTCTCGTCCAGTTCGGCGGGGTCGGCGATCTGAAGCTCCACGGCGTCGTACCCGGCCTGTTTCATGCGGGCAAGGTCGCCGTCGAATTCGCAAGGATCGACATACGTGGACAGATCGGGCAGTACGTGGGAAAATCGCATGGTAAAAAACCTCAATCGCGTCGGGGCAGGCTCGCGCCGCCGTCGACCAGCAGCGAAATCCCGGTGATGTAGTCCGATTCGTCGCTCGCCAGGAACACGAACGCGTCGGCGCACTGTTCCGGCGTGCCGAATTCCCGCAGCGGAATCGCTCCCGTCGCGCGCGGGCCGAAGTTCGGGTCGGTTTCGTGGCACACCTTCGAGAGCCCCGCCAGGATGATCCCCGGCGCGACGATATTCACGCGGATTCCATGCACCGCCAGTTCCTGGGCCATCGCCTTGGTCATCAGCGCCAGACCCGCCTTCGACACGCCGTAGCAGCAGCCTTCGGGCCAGGGCAGGTCCTGGCACCATGAACTGTTGAACAGGATTTTCCCGCGCACGCCGCGCCGACAGCCCGGCGTCTCGATCGGCGGTTGTTTGACCATGATCCTCGCGGCGGCCTGGCCGACGTGAAAGTTGCCCGTTAAGTTCAGGTCGAGATGCGCCTGCCACTGGTCGGGGCGAATATCGAGAAAAGGCCCGTTTTCCACCATCGCGGCGTTGCTGATGACCACGTCGATCCGCGAACGGCGCTGCAACACCTCGGCGAACATCGCGTCGATGGACTCGCGGCTGGCCGAGTCGCATCGAAGATACTCGATGGTTCCCTCGCCGGTTCGCGTTTCCGCGGCTATCGCGGCGCCCTCCGCGAGCGGTTTTCGGCCGGTCATAAACACCGTCGCGCCTTCTTGGCAGCATCCGCGGCAGGTCGCCCGGCCGATGTCGCCGTACCCGGCGGTGATGACAATCGTTTTTCCCTTCAGGCGATTCATGGTCACCGTCCCATCCATCCGCCGTCGACGACCAGCACGTGCCCGTCCACGTAATTGCTCGCGTCACTGGCGAGAAACAGCAGCGGGCCGAGGAGGTCTTCCGGCTTGCCCCAGCGCCCGGCGGGGATGCGGTTTCGGATTTGCGGTTCGCGGACGGGATCGTTTTTGAGGGCCCGGCACATGTCGGTGTCGAAGTACCCCGGCGCGATCGCGTTGACGTGAATGTTCTTCGCCGCCCACTCGTTCGCCATCGCTTTGGTGAGTCCGGCTACGCCGTGCTTGGCGGCGGTGTAGGCGGGGGTCGTCCATCCGCCCTGAAAACTCGCCAGCGACGCGATATGAATGATTTTCCCGCCGCCTTGTTTCTCCATGACACGAGCCGCCTGCTGTGACAGCTCGAACACACCCGTGAGCATCAGGCTGAGGATCTCGTCCCACTTTCCGAGATCGAATTCCATCGCCGGCTGACGGTGCTGAATCCCGGCGCCGTTGACGAGAATATCCAGCCGTCCGAAGCGTTCGATCACCTTCTCCACCAACCCGCTTCGCTGCCGACGGTCCGCCAGGTCGGCTTGGATATAAAGCAGTTCCGCGTCCGTCGCGGCGATGCGCGACGCCAGTTCGCCGGGGTCTTCGCCGGCGGCGACGACGGCGACGTTCGCGCCGGCCCGGGCGAGTCCGACGCTCATCGCCAGGCCCAGTCCGCGCCGGCCTCCCGTGATCAACGCGACCTTTCCCGACAGGTCAAACCTGTTTTTCATTTCTCTCTCCTGCTGACCGACATTCCCTCGCCGGGCGCCAGAAGCAGCGCCCGAACGGCCGGGCACAATTCCTCGCACGCCTGCAGGAAGGATCCGGGGTCGCCGTTTCCCTGTTCGGCGAACATCCAGAAATGGCAGGGGACGGCGTATCGCGCGTCGGACTGTCGCACGAGTTGGGCGGCCTGGCGGGGATTCAGGTTGCCGAATCCGCCGTTGATGCACGGTAAGACCACGTCCGGCCGTTGCGCGAGCAACGGTGCGAACAGGTCCGGGCGCGGCGACGTGTCGCCCGTGAGAAGAACGCGAATCCCATCGAAATCCAGCAGCAGCGCCAGCGCGGTCGTGGAATACTCCCCGTGATCGGCCGGCGCGGTATGCACGACGGCGGCGCCCAAATCGTACGAACGATTCGGCGAGAGAGTCGTCCGCCGTTCGGGGGATATCCCCGCCCGCGTCAAACCCTCGTCACAGCCGACGGGCGCGGCGAAGCGACATCGCGGATGGTTGCGCGCGAGGATGGGGATCGCGTCAGGGTCGAGGTGATCCGTGTGCTCATGCGTGAGCAACACAAGGTCCGCCCGAAGGTCTTCGGCCCGGATCGGGGAAAGGCTCAACCTTTTGAATCCGTGCAGCCGTTCGACTGCGTCGGACAGATACGGATCGACGAGAACCACCTGACGGCTGGGAGTTTTGAAGGCGAAACCCGCCTGCCCCAGCCACCAAAGATGAACGCTGTTGGAGGGAACCGTTACCGTCGGAATGTCCTGCTGGAGAGACACGAGTAATTATGTACCTTGATTTGACAGGATAACAGGAATAAATATAATAGTCATCATACCTTTTGGACATATTTACTACCGGATTGCAACCTATGGTTCTGACCCGCTCCACTTCGGATTCCTATATCTTCGAGCAGCCGGGCTTCTCCGTCTTCGTCGGAAAACCGACGTTGCAGGGACACCGTCACAACGAGGTGGAGATGGTGGTGTTCGAACATGCGCCGCTGACGGCGTTGTACGGCGGGCGGCACGTCGTCGTACCGCCGGATCACCTGGTCGTGTTGTGGGGGGCGATGTCGCACCAGGCGCTGGAGGTGCCGACGGAGACGGTCGGATATGGAATCCGCGTTCCCCTGGGGTGGATTCTCGGGTGGAATCTGCCCGAAACGCTCACGCGGCGTTTAACGAATCTGGAGGTGCTGATCGGCCGGGTGCAGCGCGTTCCGTGCGGCGACCTGGTGCGAATGAAGGACTGGATCGAATTGATTCGCGGCGGTCGAAACGAGAATCGGGAGATTGTGCTTCTTGAGATGCAAGCCCGTCTGCGTCGATTGGCGCAGGAAGTCCGGCAAGGTCGTCGCGGGAAAGAACCTTACGGTGTCGGGCCTTCCGTAAACCTGGGCCGATTTGAGACGATGGTCCGATTCATCTCGCGGAACTATCTTCAGGCGATCCAGGTGCCTGACGTGGCGCGCGCCGGCGGCGTCAGCCGAACGCACGCGATGCGGATTTTCCGCCGCGTTACGGGTATGAGCGTGCTGGACTACCTCACGCAACACCGCATTTCCAACGCCCAGAGGCTGCTCGCGACGACGGATCGGAAAATCACCGCCGTCGCCTACGATTGCGGATTCAATTCCCAGACGCGATTCTTCGCCCTGTTTCGCAAAATCGTCGGCATGACTCCCGCGAAGTATCGCCTCTCTGTATGGAATCGTTAATATGATGAAGGGATGCCTAAGGGGAGGGGTAGGGTGTGTAGCGAACCCCCGGATACGAATTCCCGAAAAAAAGTCCCAACGGGACGACAGCGATGTTGGAATTTCGCGAAACAATCAAATTCCTGATTCGCTGCCGTCCCTTCGGGACTTGTGGAATGGGGGACATCGGTTCCGGGGGTTCGCTTCGCTCACGCCCCGGCTAAACGCTGCCGACCCCTTCGGGGTCTTTTTGAGTTCTTAACAAGCTGGCAAGGTGCGTAACTTGTTACGCACCAAATTGGATGCCCGTAAAAGGTGCGTAACGAGTTACGCACCCTACAAACTGGATATTTACCTTTCTTTGTCAGTAGCCACGGGCGCAAGCCCGTGGAAAAATGAATCTTTAATTTTTACGAGCCCCGTAGGGGCGATTGAAACTTTCAATCGCCCCTACGGGGCTCGAATGTATCTTCACGGCGAGGCGCCCACGGGCTTGCGCCCGTGGCTACTTTCAAAGAAAGAATTACAGTTCAGATCGCCCTTTATTTTGTTGAATTGGTATAATCTATAGCAAGGTAACATGCCAACCACGAACTTGGCCTTGCTCCCAAAATATCACACGATCAAAACCAGAATGTTTAGCGGCGTCGAGGATAGCCGGTATTGCATGCCCTACGTATTAATTAAACCTTGTCACCGCTTCGGAGGCGGGGGCGGTTTGGGGTTTTGGGATCAGGCGGGGTCTTTGGGTTTGTCCTCGCCATCGGCCTTGGTCGGCTGGCGGGGCTACGGGCTTCGGCGCTAAACGTAAGTGCTTCTGGTCGCCGAGGAGTTCTTCCAGCGCGGTGAAAAGCTCGCGCGTGGGTTTTACGTTCAGGTGCGCTCCGGCGCGGATCATCGCGGTCACGTCCGTGCGGTGGGCCGGGCGGACGTTCACGAATACCGGACACGGGCCTTTGTGGGCCTGGAGGGTCTCGGCGATTTTGCCCGACAGTTCCTTCGTCGCCCCGGCGGGTAAGGAGATGTGCACCTCGGCGGTGAAGGCTTCCAGGGCTTCGTCGATAGGTTTGACTTCGTCCACGCGGATGTTGGCCCGTTCACGGGAGCGGTCCACCGAGCCGGTGATGAACACCATCGCGTCGGGCTGGAGCTGCTCGGCGCAGGTTTCGTAGGTTTTGGGGAACACCACGGCGTCGCACTTGCCGGTGAGATCCTCCAGCGTGAGCATGGCCATCTTGCGGTTGTCCTTGCGGGTGAAGGTCGGGCGAACTCCCGCGATCGTACATCCGACGCGCACGCGGCTGTCGTGACAATATCTCTCCGGTTCCTGCTCCAGCCTCGCCAGCGACACACTCCCCGGCGCGGAGAGGCTTTCCAGTTCCCGCCCGTAGCGCACGAGCGGATGGCTGGAGACGTAGAATCCCAGCGTGTCCTTCTCAGCCGCCAGCAGTTCCGATTCGCTCCAGGCCGCCACCTTCGGGAACTGCGGACCTTGCATCTCGGCGGGCGCGGCGAATCCACCCTCGCCGAAGAAGCTCATCTGTCCGCTTTTGCGGTTGGCGGCCGCGTCGTTACCGAGGTGGATCGCCTTTTCGACGGCGGCTGTCATCGCGGCCCGGTGCGCGCCGAGGGCGTCAAACGCGCCACACTTGATGAGCGCCTCGATGGCGGATTTGTTCACGACGCGCAGGTCCACGTATTCGCAGAAATGATAAAGGTCCTTGAATCGTCCGACTTCGTTTCGCGCCTCGACGATCGCGTCGACGGCCTTGTGTCCCACGCCCTTGACCGCCGCCAGTCCGAATCGCACGGCCTGGCCGTCGACGGCGAAGTCCGCGCCGCAGGTGTTGATATCCGGCGGGCGGATTTTAATGCCCATCTGCTCCGCGGTGGCCATGTACTGCACGACCTTGTCCGTGTCGCCGCACTCGAAGGTCAGCGTGGCGGCCAGAAATTCGCGCGGGTGATACTTCTTCACGTAGGCGGTTTTGTAGGCCAGAATCGCGTACTGCGTGGAATGCGACTTGTTGAACCCGTACCCGGCGAACTTGAGCATCAGGTCGAAGAGTTCCACGGCGTCGGCTTCGGCGACCCCGTTTTCGCCCGCGCCGTTGAGGAAGTGAGGGCGCTCGGTCGCGATGACCTTTTCCTTCTTCTTCGAGATGGCCTTGATGAGCGTATACGCGCGGCCGAGGGGGATTTTCCCCACGCGATCGAGCACCTGCATGACCTGTTCCTGGTAGGCCATGATGCCGTACGTCTCCGCCAGCAGGTCATCGACGAGCGGGTGGACGGAGGGCACGTCCTCGCGGCCGAACTTACGCGCGCAATAGGTGGGGATCAGTTCCATCGGCCCGGGGCGGTACATGGCGTTGGCGGCGATGAGATCCTCGATGCGCGACGGAAGGATTTGCATGAGGACGTTTTTCATACCGTCGGATTCAAACTGGAACACGCCGTCGGTCTGCCCCGTCCGGAACAACTCGAAAACGTCGTCGTCGTCGAGCGGGAATTTGTCGGAATCGACCTTTTTGCCCGTTCGCTTCGTCGCCAGTTCGCAGGCGCGATGCAGCACGGTCAGCGTCCGCAGGCCGAGAAAGTCCATCTTCATCATCCCCGCGAGGTCGCAGGTCGGACCGTCCCATTGCGTCACGGCGAATTCGCTGTCGTTGGAGCGGCACAGCGGGATGAAATTCTCCAGCGGTTCGTCGCAGATAATCACGCCCGCCGCGTGCACACCGGCGTGGCGGCAAAGGCCTTCCAGCCGCTTGCCGTGCTCGATCATCCGCCGGACCTTCGGATTCGTGTCGTGGAGTTTTTTGAGCTCCGGTTCCTGCGCGAGGGCCTTGTCGAGCGTCATCTTCAGCTCGTTGGGGACGAGTTTGCAGATCGCGTCGACCTCCGCCAACGGCACGTCGAGCACCCGTCCGACGTCGCGCAGCACCGCGCGGGCCTTGAGCGTTCCGTAGGTGATGATCTGCGCGACGTGGCCGTATTTCTCGCGGACGT
>JAFGJE010000176.1 GCA_016929245.1 Phycisphaerae bacterium | reverse complement strand
TATATTATCAGTGGCGTAACGAGGCCTCCTACCGAAGCCGTCGAAAACGTAGTCATAAATTGAAATTGAAGTAGCGCTGTCATATTAGTTACCCGTGAGGTCCTTCGACTTCACTCGAAGACTCGCTCCGCTCAGGATGACAGTTATCAGAGCGAAAAAGTCTTGTGTGCGTGCGCGGGAAACTCTACACTCGTATAGGCCCGCAAGAGTCGATCTGGTAGTGTGTTAGGGCGTTTCCAAACGTGGACGCGCCGGTCCGAGGCGAACGATGACGACGACGAATATTTTTGAAGCGACGGTGGAGCATTTCCTCGCCCCGATCATGCCGTTCATGAACGACCCGACGGTTTCGGAGATCATGGTCAACGCGCCGTCGGAAATCTACATCGAAAAGCAGGGGCGATTGATCAAAACCACCGCCGCCTTCGCCGACGCCGACGCGCTGCGGGCGGCCGTCAATAACATCCTGCAATACACCGGAAAGCGCGCCGCCGACGATCATCCACTGATCGACTCGCGCCTGCCAGACGGCAGCAGGGTTCACGTGATCCTGGGGAATCTCTGTCGCTCCGGCACGGTGATGACGATTCGCAAGTTCGCCAAGATCATGTTCGACGCCGAACACCTGCTGGAGACCGGTTCCTGGTCGCCCGAGGCGATGGATTACCTTCGCGTGTGCGTGCTGGCGGAGAAGAATCTGCTGGTCGCCGGCGGCACGAGCAGCGGGAAAACCTGCCTGCTCAACGTGTTGAGCGGATTCATTCCGGACGGCCAACGGATCGTGACGATCGAGGATTCCGCGGAACTGGAATTGCAGAAGGAGCATTTATTGTCGCTCGAATCGCGCCCGCCGGATCGCTGGGGGCGCGGCGAGGTGACGATCCGCGAGTTGTTCCGCTCTTCGCTGCGATTGCGGCCTGACCGGATCGTCATCGGCGAAGTCCGCGGCGGGGAGGCGCTGGATATGATCCAGGCGATGACGAGCGGCCACGCCGGGAGCATGTCCACGCTGCACGCGACGACGGCGCTGGACGCGTTGAATCGCCTGGAAACGCTGGCGATGATGAGCAAGGTGGAACTGCCCCTGCACGCGCTGCGCAGCCAGGTCGCCTCCGCGATCGACGTGATCGTGTTGACGACGCGCTTCAGCGACGGCCGACGCGGACTGACGGAAATCGCCGAGGTTCTGCCCCTCGACGCGGAGGGACATTATCACGTGCAGAAAATGTTCGAGCAGCGCATCGTCGAGGGCGGGGGAGACGTCAAACAGGCCGGCGTGCTCCTGCCGACGGGCAAAATCTCCGCTTTCGCGTATGAACCCAAGGTTCGTTTGCTGCGAGACCATTGGGGCAGGGCCGCCGAGATGTTCGATGTGGAAAAAGACGAATGATTTTATTTCTTTGCCTGGCGGAGCACCTGCTCCGCCAGGTTTCAGGATAACGGAATAACTTGGTGGAGCCCCCCTAAGGGGTCCCTAAGGGGAGGTGCTCCACCAAGCACAGATTAAAATGGTATGGTGAATTTTCGCGATATTTTGAATTTTTCGGCTGACCAATCCGGGCAGATGACCGTGGAATGGTCGTTGCTGATCGCCGCGTTCGGCCTGCCGATGATTTATCTGTTCAGCCTTCTGCTGACGGCGCTGGCGGAATATTATCGTATGATGACACTGGTTCTGATGCTGCCGTTCCCGTAAGCCGACCGGGACGGATCAGCCGATTCGCGTCGGCGAAATGACAGGAGACCATGAAGATGCTGAAACGCATGGGTCGAATCATCAAAGCCCTACACAACGACGAACAGGGCGCGGACCTGATCGAGTACATCCTGATTGTAGCGGCGGTGGCCTTACCGCTGCTGGGTGTGATTATCTGGTATCGCAACGATATTAAAGATTGGATTCAAGGTACCTACGATGAAGTGAAGTCCGAAGCTCAAGACGATTCTGTTGGGAACTAACTTCAAAAGAAAGGAGTGTTGTTCTCAATGAGATGATGGATATGGGGATTTATCTTCATTTTTCCTCATCAATTCTTCTTGAGCACGTAGCATTTGTAAGCATTGTATGTCATGAAGGGTATTATACCCATGCCTGATCTCGGTCCGGATGTCTGGTCGTATGGGGTGCTGCTCGCGACGTTGATCGTCGCGTCGGTGACGGACCTGCGGTCGGGCAAAATTTACAACTGGCTGACGTACCCAGCCGCCTTGATCGGACTTGTGGGACATTCGATCACGGGCGGCCTGTGGGGCGCGGACGATCACCTGGGCCTGGTCGGTTCCCTGGGCGGCCTGGCGGCGGGATTCGGGCCGTTGCTGGTCGCGTGGATGGCGGGGGGAATCGGCGGCGGTGACGCGAAGGTGATGGGTTCCGTCGGGGCACTGGTCGGATGGAAATTTACGCTGACGAGCCTGTTTTACGGGCTGATCGTGGCGGTGCTGATGGCGGTGGTGATTATGCTCCGCAAAAAGATCGTGCGCGACACCTTCGGGAGAATCTGGCGGTTTTTCCTACTCTGGATCGGGCGGAGTAAACCCGACGCGCCGATCACGGAGAAAAGCCCCACCGTGCCGTTCGGATTCGCGCTGTGCATCGGCGCGGTCATCGCGCTGGTATTAACCTGCATCAACGGCCCATCGGACAAGTTGTTCCTGCTGGGACTGTGAGCATAAAAAAAAATTAATACGTTGGGTGCCGTGGTTCGCGAAGCGCAGCGAAGCAACCACGTCATGTAAGGTTAGATTTGGAAGAACGTGGTTGCTCCGTCCCTTCAGGACTCCGCGAACCACGGCACCCGAATGATAGAGAATGTTTTTGAATACGCCTGAAACACAATCCGAACGCAAAGGATTCTCCCCATGGCGCGTGACGCTGTCGGCGGCGGGGATCGGGTTGTTCGCCGTTCTGGCGTGCGTCTGGCTGGGCGCGGGAGGCCTGGCGGGGGGGGGCGTTCGTTTGTCCGGCGCGTGGGAAAGCAGGCAGTTTCGACTGTTCGCGTACGTAGCCGTCGGATCGCTGGCGATTCTGTCGCTGCTGGCGGGGTGGTTGTACAGCGCCGCCCGCCGGGCGCGCCTCGCGCGCGGGCGTGCGCTGGGGAGGCAGGAAGGAACCGCGATTCTGGAATTCGCGATGGTCCTGCCGATCGCGCTGGCGATTGTGCTGCTGATGATCCAGTCGTCGCTGCTGATGGGCGGATTCCTGTGCGTCAATTACGCGAGCTATTGCGCCGCGCGGGCGGCGGTCGTGTTCGTGCCGGATACGTTTTCCGGGGAACCCACCAACGAGGTGGCGGATTATTTCGATCCGGAGTTGTCGGAAAAAATTTCCCGCATCCGCCAGGCGGCCGTCTGGGCCGTCCTGCCCGTCTCCGACGGCGCGTATCCCGAATCCAGCGACTACAGCGCCGTGCTGGCGGAGGGGATTTCCGAAATGTATTCCTCCTCCGGCCTGGAGACGCCCGGCTGGGTGGAGGGATACCTGGGCCGAAAACTCGCGTACGCGGAGCACAATACTTCGGTCGAACTGTCGCCCCCGGTCAACGGAGAGCGGTACGAAGCGCATGAAGACCTGCGCGTCGTGACGAAGCACAATCTGTACCTGGCGGTTCCGTACGCGGCGCGGGTGTTGGCGGCGCTGGATTCCGAGGAGTCGGTCGATTTCGGCGACGGGCGATACGCCCTGCGCGTCAGCATCCCCTGCACGCTGCGCAACGAGGGCATTCCCGACACGATCAACCTGCACCCGGGCATCGACGAGATTGATCCCAGATGGTAGAGCATTTTATTGTCATCCTGAGCGTAGCGCAGCGGAGTCGAAGGACCTAACACCTAGCTACGCGTGAGGTCCTTCGACTCCGCTGCGCTCCGCTCAGGATGACAGCTAGAGACGGTATGGAATGACGAATGAGCAAACAACGGCAGGCGGTTTGAATCCCGGCGAGAAGATCGGGAAGTATGAAATCCGCGAGCGCCTCGGCGCGGGCGGGCAGTCGATCGTCTACAAGGGATACGACGCGCTTCTGGACCGGTACGTCGCGATCAAGCAGGTGGCGCCGCACCTGACGGTCAACGAGCTGTACATGACCAAGCTGCGGGAGAACCTGCGCAAGATCGCCCGCCTGGGGCAGCAGAACGAAGCCATCGTCACCATCCACGACGTTCTGGAAGATGCGCGGGGCATGTTCTACGTGATGGAATTCGTCGAGGGACACACGCTGGAGACGCGCCTCGCCGAAGCCGGCGGACCCATTGAAGCCAAGGCCGCCCTGCTGATCCTGTTTCGCCTCGCCGCGGCGCTGCACGACGTGCACGGCGAGGGAATCGTCCACCGCGACATGAAACCCTCCAATATCATCCTCACCGAAGGACTCAAGCCGAAGATCATCGATTTCGGCGTGGCGGCCTTCGGAAACGAAGACGCCTCCATGCCCCTGGCGACGACGAAATATCTCGCCCCGGAACTGTACAGCCGTCCGGACGCCGACGCGCGGGCGGATTTGTATTCCCTGGGTTTCATCACGTACGAGATGCTCCTGGGACGCCCGAAATTCAACGAGATTTTCGAGGACGTGGTGCGCGACCCCCATAGCGCCGCGCTGCGCTGGATGAAGTGGCACGGGAACGAGGCGGTGGCTGCGCCGCCGTTGCATGAAGTGAATCCCGCGATTCCCAGACCGCTCTCGGACATCGTCGCCAGACTGATTGAAAAGGATCCGATCAAACGATACCCCAGCGCCGAGGAACTGGGCAAGGCGATCAAGCTGCATTTCTCCGCGCGGTTCCGCCGAACCCCCGCCGGCGAATTGCATCCGGTCGGGGAGGAGGATTTCCATCTTCCCGCCGCGGAACTCCCGCCGGTTTCGCGACAGCAACAGGGATATCCGTCCGTTTCCGAGCCGATTCCTTCCTCCGGCGGGTCGGAGCGGGACGCGGCGGATCCGGAAGGTCCGACCACCGCGCCGCTGCCGAAAGAACCGCTGAGTCCCGCCAGGCGCATGACGATCATCGCCGCGGTGGTGTTGGTGTTCCTCGGGTTGATCGGCGCCGGGGTCGCGTGGTTGCTCCATGTGCGGGAGGAAGGACGACAACGGGCCTTGTCGGCGGCCCGGTTGTTCCAGGACGGAACGGACCTCTACGATCAGGGAAACTACGAGGCGGCGCTGGAAAAGTTTCAGGATTTGCACAAGCGACAGCCGAGCACGACGCGTTCCGCGAGGGCGGACGTGCTGGCGGCGATGTGTCGCGCGCAGATCGCCATCGCCCAGCGCCGTTTTTCCGAAGCCCACCAGGCGGAGCAACAGGCGGAAAACGCCGCCGAGGCGCTTCAGAAAAACAGTGACGACAAGGAGCTGGTGGAATGGACGCGACAAATCCTCCAGGATATCGAGCGGATCGGCCACAACCGCCTGAGCACGAATATCTTCCAGGACGCCATGGACGAGGCGCAGGCCCGGCTGGACAAGGCGGGAAATCTTCAGGATTTTGATGATATCCTCCGCGACTTCAACCGGCAACTGGGCGCGTCGGGCGTGGGGTTGACCCCCGCGCAGGAAACGAGCGTCACGGACATGCAGCTTCAGATCGCGCGGCGGAAATTCCTGTTCCTCGTGGATCGGCATATCCGCGAGGGCGACGCGCTGCTGGCGAAAAAGGAATACGACGCCGCCCAGGCGGCGTATCTCCAGGCGGAGGATAGGGTGCGGGACGTCACGGCGACCCAGACGATTCCTCCCACCAAACGGGATTCCCTGTTGCGCCTGCTGGAGGAGAAAAACCGGATCCTCGCCGCGCGCCGCGGCGCGGATCGAACCTACCAGGCGATTCGCGACGCCGAACGCGCCGAGAATCCCGCCGCGCTGAAGAAGGCGCTGAACGAGGCGCTGAAATTAAGCTCCCTCACCGACGAGGATCGAAACATCTACCGGACCCGTCTGCGCACGATCGAAGCCGACGAGGGCGTCGCCGCGGCGGCGCTTCTGTTTGAGGAAAAACTGTACGACAAGGCCTTGGCGGCGCTGCAAAACGTGAAGAAACTCCAGCCGAACCATCTCGGCGCCAAAACCCTGCAAGCCAAAATCGAAAAAGCCAAACAGCGAGACCAAGCCGTGCAGGCCGGCGATCAGGCTTTCCAGGGGAAGAAGTATGACGAGGCGCTGAAACAATACCGTCTCGCGGAGAAACTCCAGTCCGACGACGCGGTGAAAAACAAGATTCGCGACGTGGAATTTCAGCGGCGGCTGCAAACCGCCTCCGCCCTGGTGAAGGAAAGCAAATACAACGAAGCGGAGGTCGCCTACGCCGAGGCGAAACGAATCAAACCCTCCGAGTCCGCCAACGTCGAGGGATTGATTCTCATCATGCGGGAACGGAAAAAGTACGGCGAATACCTCGCCGAGGGCGACGCGGCTTTGGAACAGAAGCAATGGCGAAAGGCGATCCAGGCCTACCAACTGGCGAAACAGCAGACACGCGACACCCGGGAAGTCGAAGATCGGATTCACGAAACGAATTATCAGAAATTTCTCCAGGCCGGTAAAAAGGCGCTGGCGGAAGAGAACCTGCCCGTGGCGCGATGGAATTTCAAACAGGCGAAGCAAAACAAGGACACCCGGGAAGTCCGGGATCTCCTGAACCAGGCCGGCGAAAAGGAAAGTGAAAAATAACCAACCCAACAACGGTTCTGCGGGTCTGTTGATATAGAAAATGAAACCCCCACGGCGACAATTCACGAAATCGTCCAGCCGTCGCAGGGCGGCGGTGCTGGTGATCGTTCTGGTGGCGATCACGCTGCTGGTGGGATTGCTGTTTTTCGTCTACAACCTCGGCAACCAGGTCTCCCGACGGCAGGATTTGCAGAACACCGCCGACGCCGTGACGACCGGAGGGGCGGGGTGGATGGCGCGAAGCATGAACACCATCGCCATGAACAACGTCGGGCAGGCGAAGCTGATCGCCACGGCGCTGGTGCTCGACGCGATTCCCTTAGCGGCCGAGTTGGCGCTCCATGAACTGAAGGAAGACCCCGAAAGCGGCGATTCCCTGGGCAAGGGACTCAAGCGACAGATCGACCGCGGTGTTCCCGACACCCGCCGGGAGAAGGGCTTCGCCAGAAGCGCCAGCCACGCCGAAGTCGTCGCCGACGCGATCCTGATCATGCCGCCAGACGAACCGGTCTTCGGCCCGCTTTGGCCCGGCGATGAAAATTCCGAAATTCCCGAGGAGGATTACGACCACGTCTACAAAGACCGAATTCCAACCGTCGGCCAGTCCTTCTCGCCCCTGCCTCCCCCGGATCGAACGGGGAACTGGTCCGCCTGCAACGACTCGAATTCCGTGAACCGCTCCCGCGTCGGGGCGAGTTACGCGACGCTCGATCCGGACGCCAAGGCCCTGTGGGCGACGAATCTTAAAAGCGACGACGGGCAGTTCCACGTCTACGCCTGGTGGAGTTCGGAAACGGACGGGGTGCATCGATATTCCGCCGCGACGTACACCATCACCACCCTCGGCGGTCCGGTCACCAGCGTGGTCGATCAGAACCGGAATTCCGGCGCGTGGGTGTATCTTGGGACGTATTATTTTCCCGTCACCGAAGGCATGGCGGACATTCGTATTTCCGTGCAGGGTCCGCCGGACGACCCTAACCGCGACCAGGAGCTGACGAATTTTCTTCGCAACGGCCTGGTGAAACTCGCCCGCGAAATGACCCCCGGCGGCGATCCCGACGATCCCAGCCAGTACGACGAACTGATTCTGCTGGATGAAGCGCTGAATTCCACCGACGAGGTGATTCAGGAACCCGGCGCGTACGACGTCACGGAAATCACCCACTGGGACGTCGGCGACGGAACGCGGGGCAAATGCTGGGCCGCCGCGCTGGCGATGCGCGATCTTTCGGCAGCGACCGCCCAGTCGGCGGGCCTGCTCGCCCAGGCCAACGCCCAGCAATACGGCAGGGACAACCACGCCGACACCTCCTTCCTCGCGCCGATGCGCCCGGCGATTCCCTGCAAGGAAGGGAAATTTGACGATTTCACCCCCGTGTTGACGGGTTTGTTTCACGTGCGCCTGGAGGAACCGCAGGCCGCGACGCTGACGTTGCCGATCTACCAGAACGTCACCTGGGTGAACAATCTGGACCTGAGCCTCGACGACCTGATGGTTGTCTATGAGGAGATCCGGAAGAACCTGGACGATCTCGAAACCGTCGCCGAGGACGTTTTGGGACAGCCCGATTGGGAGGACATCGAGCTGCAGATGCGGACGATTCGCCGGCGCGTGGAGAATATCGACATGCGCCGCCTGGCGATATTACAACGCCTGCCCGGAACGCCCTACTGGAGCCAGGGATTTCTTACGGTGATGGGGGAGCTGATTCAAGGAAGAGAAGGCCTGTATGGAACCCTCCCGAAAATCGACCAGATCCTGGAGGAAATCCAGGGCGAGAAAGACATCACCAAAATCAACACCTGGCTGGAACAGGTTAAACTTCGACACGAGGATCCCCAGACGGAATCGGACCTGATCGGCAGGGCGATGCTGGAGGAGGAACAGGAAACCAACGCGAAGGAAACCATCCTGGCGAACCTGCACCACAGTTGTCCCGGGGGCGGGATTCCGGATTACGTCTCCGAACCGTTCTTTCGTCTGGGACCCTACGCCACGCTGCACAAGTGGCGATTCACCTGGTGGGATCAACCGCAGCAGCCCGGCTGGGGCGGCGACCCGGAAGTCGGACCCACCTGGGGATACGAGCGCATCCTGGGATACACGACCTACGGCCCGTATCGCTGGTGCCTCGACGAGATCGCGCGATCCTTCGGCATGGTCGGGATGAGCTATTTTTCGCACGCCGGATCGCTCGACGTCAGCCGGTTCACCTACTACACGCACCTGGGGGCGAATATCAAGCTGGCCTACAGCTACGGCGTGACGCACCCGCAGAAAATCCGCTACGCGACGCGCTGGATCACGGATTACGAGGAAGCCCGCGCCTTCGCCCAGAAACCGGAAAACCGACGGCGCATCATCCGCACGCGATACTATCGTCCTGTCGTGATGTCCTCCGTGAAATGGGATCATGACAACTGGTTGAAGGACAAAAGCACCTACTGGAGCCACATGGGCGCGTGGCAGACGTACTGGAACGGAAACGGGATCAGTCCGCCGGACGATCCCCCGGCGGCGCTGTGGATTTGGGAGCCCTGGGGATGGTACGACGTGTCCCTGCGCCGCCCCCAGGCGGAAAAACTCAACGATTACACCTGGCGGTGGAGCCGAGGGTACGGCGACGTGGTGTACGAGCATCGCGTCGGCCTGAATGAGCGACGCGACGCGGAAGACGGCAGTTATATCCCCTGGAACGTGTATCTCACGAGCTGGTACGTCTTCGGGGGGATTCAGATCGCCGACGAGGTGGTGGTGTCCAATCCGTGCAACTGGCCCGAAGACGAGACCGACAAACCCCGCCCGATGCTGATGGACTTCGACGAGGGGGATTACGTCGCCGATCACGACGCCGGCGTGCGCCGGTCGCGTTTCACGTATCTCGGCCTGGCGGGGCGGTCCGGTTCGGCGCCCGTCTGGCCGGAGAAGTTTGTCGCGGGGGTTCCCGGCGGGAATCATCTCGCGGTCAGCCAGGCGGAGGTGTTTAACAACTGCAGCTGGGATTTATGGACCCAGAACTGGCGGGAGCAACTGGTGCCCGTCAGCGACTGGGAAGGCTGGATCGATACCGTCAGCGCGGGCGCGGACGATCTTCCGAAGAAGGAGGAATGCGACTGCGGCATCGATTTCGAGGAAGCCAAACTCGAGAACGTCCTGCAAACCCTTCAGCGCGTCAGCCCCGAACTGGTGCAGGTGTTTATGAATCATTGATAACGAGTCACTGATAACGAGCCTCCGCTGTAAAGCGGAGGATTTCCGAATAACGAGCCTCGAAAGTTGGTAGTCAGTAGCCTGTAGTCAGGAGTCAGAATAAAGAAAACACATGTTGATCCTCAAAAACAATCCGCAATCCGCAATCCGCAATCCGCAATCGACGGGCACCGCCACCGTGGAATTCGTGATGGCGATTCCGTTGTTGGCGTTGATTATCGCGGGGACGTTTTTCTTCGGCTGGCTGATGCGGAATCACCTGCGTCTGCGCGCCGCGGACCGGTACGCCGCCTGGCGCAGCGTGGAGGACACGCCCCCTTCGGGCGCCGAGATCGACGAGGAATTTTTCGACGGCCGGGCGGAGGGAACCCACCTGGAAGGCGACAGCGGGTCGGATGAAACGCTCCAGGCGTTCATCGTGGCGGCGCGGAACCAAAGCGCCGACGCCGACGAACTCGCGGAGAACCTCGTGGCCCGGCATCACGTTCCCCGGGCCCGCGGACAGAAAATCAAAACGAAATTCACGACCAGCGTCGAATTCTGGCAAAAGATGGCCCCGGGGATGATGGATTCCCGTCATGTCCGCGAAGGAAGGGACTGGGTTCGCGGGGAAGTGAACCTCGGCGGTTCCCTCCGGGAACTCTATTTCAGCGATATCGAACAGTCCGTCGAAGACGTCGCGGGGGAGAATATCTCACAATCGCTGCAAAATCTGTTTCAAAACGGCTGGTGACGGTGAAATCAGTCACATTTTTCGAAAAAAAAGCACGTTGTCATCCTGAGCGGAGCGCAGCGAAGTCGAAGGACCTTACGCGTAGCTACCCGTAAGGTCCTTCGACTTCGCTGCGCTCCGCTCAGGATGACAGACTTGGTGGTGTATGTAAAATTGACTCAAGGTAGGAAGACTAGCGGTTCTTACTTGACCTTTGCGTCGAAAACGGCGATTCTTGTGGAATTCCACGGCGGAAACGGGCGGTTTCCGGCGTGGGAAACCGATTGGATATCTGGAAAGACCGACGGACGACATCGAACCCGGATTGTGAGGTGTGCGACGTGCCTGTAGTGCTATCGGCGAATATCTTGGGCTTGACGGACATCCCCCTGGACGGGGTGCTCGCCTCGCCGTGGAAGATTCTCCTGGCGATGCTCTTCGCGGCGGGGTGGATTTTACTGGCGCCGAAAATCAACGAGGACGCCATCTACGTCCACGTGCAACGGCAGGTCTGGTCCGGGGCGTATCTCGGCGCGGGGGTGCTGGGGTTGGTGTTGTGGTTCGTCATTCCCATGTACTTCATCGGACTGATCGTGTTTCTGTTCCTGGTCGCCGGAACGCTGCTGTCATACGTGATGTATCGCAACGGGAAGGTCGAACCGGAGGACCGCATCGGGACGGCGGAGTGGTTTAAGACGATTTCCGGCGCCAACAAGCGCAAGGTCGAAGCCGTCCAGACGTACCTGCGACTCTACAGCGCCGACGGGAAGGCGGTGATCCTCTCGGAAACCGACGTGCAGGATCCGAAAATCGTTCACGGATACAACCTGGCGCAGAATCTCCTGTACGACCTGGCGCGGATTCGCGCGTCGGAGGCGGACATCGTCGCCCAGGGGGAGGTCTCCCAGATTCGCGCGATTGTCGACGGGGTGCTTCAGCAGCGACCCGCCCTGTCGGGGGAGAACGCCAAAACGCTGATCCGGTATCTCCAGTCGAAAGCCGGGCTGGACGTCAACGAACGCCGCCGTCCGCAACAGGGCCGAATCTCCATCGACCTGGCGAATTCCCCCGTGGACATGGAAATTCTCACCGCCGGAACGAACGTCGCCCAGCGGATGCAGATTCGCGTGATGCAGGAATTGATCCAGACGAACATCGACCTGCTGGGCATGGATGAGATCATGGTGAAAAAACTTCTCGCCGCCTCCGAATTCGGCAAAGGGATCGTCATCGTCTCCGGGCCGGGCAAGAGCGGCGTGACCAGCACGCTGTATTCCTACCTCCGCAAGCAGGACGCCTACATGAAGATGCTGGTGAAGGTGGAGCAGCGCTCGGCGATGGCGATGGAAAACGTCACGCAGTACGAATACGAAGATCCCGTCAGGCTGTCCGAGATGCTGGCGACGATCATCCGGCGCGATCCGGACGTGATCCTGCTCGATCAGTGTCCCGACGCGAAAACCGCCGAGTTGCTCTGCGAGTTCGCGAAGGAGAAATTCGTGATTCTCGGCGCCAGGGGAAAGGACAGTTTCACCACCCTGGCGCGGTGGGTGGCGACGGTGGGCGATCCCGCCCAGGCCGTCAAACGCCTCCACGGGGTGACCTGCCAGAC
>JAFGJE010000175.1 GCA_016929245.1 Phycisphaerae bacterium | reverse complement strand
TGGAATCGGTTCCGGTGGTTCGCTTCGCTCACCACCGGCTAAACGCTGCCCAGCCCTACGGGCTTCAAGACATGGAGATCCATATTTGGTTGCAGCCAAACGCCGCGCCGTGTAATTCGTGGACTTATCTCGTGTTGAGAGGGAAATGGGGTTGTAGGGGAAATTATGTATAAAAAATGAAATCGGATTTCCCTTTTCGATTTTTGAATCCTATTTTTTGAAATGGCAGGTTAATTTGGCAAAAAATGTAATGTGATTACCTTATTCCGAGAGGGTTTTCCCGGATGGAAAAACTGGAAACAGGTAAGTAGTCCTATCGGAGAAGCGCTCCGAGGCACAAACAAATCCCAGAGAGGAGCATTACATGTCCAAGCAGAAGCTCGCAGTCGTTATGTTCATACCGGCTTTCGTCGTCAGCGGCGCCGCCTTCGGTTGGGGTGGTCCGACACACGCTGCCCTGACGCAGCGGGTTTTTGACGATCCAACACTGGCTCCGTTTTTGAGCGGAATCGATCAAAGCGCAATTGAAAATTACATCGGTGAACCCGGGGACTATCAAAATGGGCAGTGGAGCAATGTCCAGGCGCGGGCGTATCTCGACACCGGCGTGTCTCCCAACGGCATCAACTGGAACGCGTTGGACGAAACCACGCGCCTGAAGTACATGACGCATAACCTTGCTGACGTGGCCGTTCCCCTGGGACACTCCCCCGCCAACCAGGTCTACACCAACACCGTCGCCGAGGCGGTCCTGGAGGCGCAGGTTTCGACATGGACGTCCTATCCCAGTATCGCCGGTACGTGCAATTATACGCATAGTGAAACGGGTCATACGTACAACTACACCGGCACGATCGACCAGATTCTCAACACCCACTACAACGCGGTTCTCGATAACGCGGCCTGGTTCAAGAGCACCAAGAAGTGGTACGGTCACAGCACCGACGACAATCGCCACGCCGGATGGAACGGCACGAAGCAGGCGATGCTGCTGCAACGCGCGATGCTGGTGGATTACTTCCTCGCGAAGGAACTGCCCGTCATGACGGCCAACAACTATATCGCCTATTCCGACCAGTACGTGGTGTTCGATCAGTCCTCCTCCTACGACCCCGACGCGATTTCCTGGAATTCCGACGGAACGTATTCGCAGCTGTACGGTGTGCAGAATCAGGGAATCGAATATTTCGTGTGGGACGTCAACGGCGACGTGCCCTACGGTGGGAACTGGGATTACGGCGCCTACGGTAACTGGGTCGCCCCCACCGCGCAGATGCTGATCGATTTGGGCGTTCCGACGGATGAATGGAGCGTGTATTACGTCGCCGGCGTGGACAACGAGGGCAAGGTCAACTACGGCGCCGCATACGTGTACATCGCTTCCGGGCCGGCGCCGGGCGGCGATCCGGAGCTGACGATGCTGGGCGATATCGACCTGTCGTTATTGACCCTGACGCCCGAAAACAGCGGCTGCATCCCCGAACCGGCGACGATCAGCCTGCTGGGAATCGGCGCGATGGTGGTTCTGAAACGTAAACGATAATTGGGTATTTGAGCACACTCAATTTCTTTCCTCGCGTGGGACGCCCTTGGAGGGGTCGTCCCACGTTTTTTTTTCTCGCGGAAAACCCGGGGGAAAACCTTCTTTCACGTGGCTTGGGACGCCTGGATAAATCCTGTGATCTTCTGCCGGCGGTTCTTCGTCAGCGGAATCCGCGCAGGGGGCGTCACGGGTTGACGCGATTCACCGTGCGGAGTAATCGCTCCGCATTGGTGTAGAATATCGATTCAATCTCCTCCCGTGAAAGCTGGAGTTGGGAACATGCATCCCGGAAGGCCTGGAGCGCTTCGTACATAAAAAGCGTATACGTCCCTTCGACGGCGGGAGCTTCTCGATTTTGATTGAAATGGAAGGGATAGTTCGTGTGGTTCACGTAAGAACGTCCTTTCCAGCTCCGTCTGCCTCGCATGTAAAAGATTGGATTGTCTGTTCCATACAGGATTCGTTTTGGGCCTAGCGTTTCGATGGCGTAACGATGCACTTCCGGATTCAACACGGCTGAGTTGTCGAAATACAATCCTCTATCCTTCGCGAGCCGCGGCAGCGATTCCTGGGCATGGGCAAGAGTATAACATCTGCCGAAGTGGGCAATGACCAGAATGATGTCGGGATACCGTTCCCGAATCCGCCGAATTTCCGCGATATTTTCCGGATGCCCCAACCGATCGCGCTTCGGGACGTGCAGCGTCACCCACGCGCGGCGGGTGTTGAGAACTGCAAGCTGATGATGCGGGAGATAATCGAAAATACTCGCTTCGATGTGTTTGTCCCGAGTTGTTTTATCTTCACTGATCAAAGCGTAGTAGGGTTTAACGCCGACGACCGAAGGACGGTCCAGCAATTCGTTGATTTTCTTCGCCGACCATTGCGGCCGCGTGGCGGCCAGACTGAACCAGCCGAATGCATCGCAATGATTCGCGTTGTCCGCGTTACTCGACTCGACATCGTAACTCAACTCCGGAAATCCAAACGCCAGGCAGGATACCGATCTGTCTGGGAATACCGTTTCGTGACACCGCTTCGCGTCGTTGGGGGAAATCGGTTCGTTGACTTCGTTCACCCAAAACTGCTTTCGCGTTTCTTCCGACGGTGAGCGAAGCCGAAACCGCGGATCGTTGATGTGCGTGTGCGCGTCGAAGATTTTTTGTGGAACCCAGTCCTCCAGATGCTCCCGCCAGAATGAGCGATCCACGGCTGAATATCGCCAGACGAAGTACAACGGCATGTCGGAGGAAGGAACGGTATTCATGGAGTGACTATTCCCTGCTCGAAAGCAAATCCTGATAATGGTGATACAATTCCTGATACCTCGCATGATTCAAGCCCGGTTCCACCCCGCGGTGCGATCCGGCGCGTTTTTCCGCCAGTTCCGGTAAGGATAGGGTGTCTTTTTCGGTTATGGCATGGGCGAGCGTGGCGGCGCCCATGGCGCTGACGGCGGATTCCTCGACGCAGACGATTTCCAATCCGGTAACGTCGGCGACCATTCGCGACGTGACTCCGCTGCCGGCGGCCTTGCCGGTAATGACCATGCGCATCGTGTCATTTATGTTTCCCGCGAGCAGATTCAAATGGCGTCGCAGTTCGAAGACAAGTCCTTCCAAAACCGCGCGTAGTATATATGAAGCGTCATTAGATAATTTTAACCCGACGCATTTCGCCGGACCCGGCGACAGGAATGTCGGGGTGAAATGGGGAATGCATTGCAGTCCATCACACCCGACAGGAACTTTCGCTAACCTTGCTTCCAGGGATTCGTCGTCCAGGGAATCATTTCCCGTGAGATTCATCGCCCATTGCAGCGCCGAACCGCCGTTGGCCATGCTGAGCAGGCGTCCCCGGAGTCCGGGAAGAATATGTCGCGAAACATACGCCAACCCATCGGTGGGATCGGTCGGTTCGGTTGTATTCGCCAGCAGCACCCAGGCGGTTCCGCTGCCGAACACGACATCGTCACAGTTCACGCAGCCCGCGCCGAGCACGGCGGCGTATTGATCGTGAACGGCCGGGGACACCGGAATTCCGCGGGGGAGTCCGAGTTCGTCCGCGACCTCGCGGCGCAACTCGCCGGCCGGCTCGACGGCGGGCAACAACGTCGGGAGTTGATCGGGATTCAGATTCAATTCCGCCAGCATCTCTTCGTCGGCCCGGCCGGT
>JAFGJE010000174.1 GCA_016929245.1 Phycisphaerae bacterium | reverse complement strand
GCGGATCGAATCTTCGAAAATCCGCATCAGCACTGGCAAGGGTTGTAGTCGATACATATACTGTTCGATAGGTATATGGTGAACCACTAACGCGGGGTACGTGATATGATCGAAACGAAACGGATGATCGTGGAACCGACGCCCGAGCAGGCGGCGGCCAAGGCGGCGGACATCTTCAAGTCCATCGTTCTGGAAACTCTCCGGCAGCGGGATGTCTGTCACCTGGCGCTGTCGGGCGGAACGACCCCGCGAAGCATGTATCATCACCTGGCCAATCGCGCGTTGGGCGATAACGTGCCCTGGTCGAAGGTGGAAGTGTACTTCGGCGACGAACGCGACGTGCCGCAGGACGACGTGGAGAGCAATTTCGGGATGGCCCAGAAGGTGCTGCTGGACAACACCCCCATCGACTGGTCCCGCGTGCACGCGATGCGCGCCGACGCGAAGGACATCGACTCAGCCGCCCGGGAGTACGAAGCCACCATCCGCCATCTCGTGCCGGCCGGGCCGGAGGGGATTCCCCAGTTCGACCTGGTCATGCTCGGTATGGGCGGCGACGGGCACGTCGCCAGCCTGTTCCCGCATACCGAAATTCTCGCGGAAACGCAGCGCCTGGTGGCCGCCTGCCATGTCCCGGTGCTGGGGCGAAACCGCATGACCTTCTCTTTCCCGCTGATCAACGCCGCGCGAAACATCCTGCTGCTGGTCACCGGCGACGACAAGGCCGAGGTGATCGAACGCGTGTTCAAACACGGCGACCGGGAATTACCCGCCGCCCGCGTGGACCCGCGCCACGGAACGATGCACGTCGTCCTCGACACCGCCGCGGCGCGGTTGGTGTAGCTCCGATCAATATCTCCCGTGGGTTTTCGCGGTTTCGACCATGGCGAAGAGATTCTCGTCCGGCGTGTCCCGGCCGCACTGGTCGCCGGTGGATAAAATGAATCCTCCGCCTTTCCCGGCGTCGTCGATGGCTTGCCTGCTCGCGGCGATAACGTCGTTGACGGTTCCCCGGAGCATGACGTCCGTGGTATGCAGGTTGCCCTTCAGGACGATCCTGTCGCCGTATCGTTGTTTGAGTTCCGCCAGGTTGCAATCGCCCATCGGCGGGATTTCCAGCGGGTCGATCACCGTCAGCCGGGTTTCCTCGGCGGCCATTTTCACCATCGCCGCTTCCGGCCCGCAGGAATGCACGTGCGTCGGGATGCCCAGGTCGTACGCCAGTTCCGTCGCGCGTTTGAGCACCGGCAAGGCCAGTTCGCGGAAGATGGCCGGCGACTGGAACACCAGCGACCCCGACGCACCGCAGAAGAGCAAGTCCGGCTTATCGTCCAGGTCTGCAATGATGTCCATCCGCGATTCCACTAAACGTAGCATTTCGTCGCGACGCTGATGGAACCTGGCTGGGTTGTCGTGATATTCGTACACTTCCTCTACGTTATGCAGCAAAAGCGTTGATGCGCCGGACGGCATAGCTACGATACCGTGGTCACCCATCTCGTTTCGCATCAACTTCCACAATTCCATACCCGTTGGCCATTCTTTGACGCCGACAATGGGCTCCCAGGTGGAGGGTGTTGTCGGCAGGCCGACGGTTTCGGGTTTGATGCCGTATCCGGGAGGATTGTCGCGGGTGTGATATAGCAGCGTCGCGCTCCATTGGTCCGTTTCCGGATGGTAGTCTTGCGTGAAGAAGCTGCCGTCATCCCGGCGGTGGACGATCCGTGTTTCCGGCTGTGGGCCCAGGTCGCCGAACAGGTCGCCGAATTGATACAGCTCCATGCCGCCGTCGATTCCGAAGTATTTCACGGCGTCGATATACGCCTTCCACAGCGGGGGATCCTGGTAAACGTAAACGTCCCAGAAGGGTTTGCCCGTGAGTTTCGCGGGGATCATGTTGGAAATATCGGGACAGACCGGAACGTGATCCGGAATTTCACCGTGCAGCACCGCCAGTAATCGTTCTTTCGACGTCATTTGAAGTCCATGTATGATATTAGTGATACAATAAACCCGTATCTGTATTAGATCATATATAGTTAAAGAATTACCATGGATGAATCAGCTAGAGGCATGTATAATCTTGTGTATTCATGTGGAATCCTTTGGACAGTCTGCGTTGCGAAGTCCTGGCCGCCAATCTCGCGCGAATCGATTCGACCTGGGGTTTGCCTTGCGGCCCGGATCGAACGTCGCGCGATCCCTACGCGCGAATGTACTGCGTGGTATCGGGGAACGCGGACGTGACGCATCACGGGCGGCGGCAGGATATGCGCACCGGCGGACTGCATGTCATCCCCGCCAATACCACAGTGCGCTTTCATTGCAGCCGTCGGGCGCGAGTTTTATACATACACTTCACGGCCGCGGTGCTGGGGGATATGGACCTGTTTGACTATCTAGGCTGTCCCCTGGATCTTCAGCCGAAGGACATCGGGAAAATCGTCATGCGGCTGGAGGAAATCATCGTCGCCTGGAAGGGAAATTCGCCGGGAAAGGAGCTGGAAGTCAAAGGTCTGCTGCTGCAACTGCTCAGCCCGTTTCTCGCGGCTGGGGATAGAAACAAGCAGGAAGATCGCCGCGAGGAATTGCGACGTTTCAGTCCGGTGCTCCAGTATATCGACGCGAATCTGCATCGTCGAATCACGCTGGCGGAACTGGCGGGGTTGTTTCATCGGGCGCCGACGTATTTCTCGCGTCAGTTCGTCAAGGCGATGGGAATCCCGCCGATGCGTTACGTGCTGCGCCGACGCATTGAACGCGGGCAACAGGTATTATGGAATTCCGACGAAACGCTGGAATCCATTGCAGGGCAACTGGCGTTTTCCGACGCGTTTCACTTTTCCAAAACCTTCAAACGCGTCGCGGGCCTGTCGCCCAGCGCTTTCCGCGCGCGGAAAAATCGCTTCGGACCGTAATATCAAGTTGTCATCCTGAGCGGAGCGACTCTTCGAGCGAAGTCGAAGGATCTAACGCCAAGCTACCCGTGAGGTCCTTCGACTTCGCTGCGCTTCGCTCAGGATGACAATCAAGGTTTTTGTATTACCGCCGGTACATCCAGGCGGCGATTTTGCGCAGCCATGACGATTGCATCCGCTTCATCATCCACGTTTCCGCGGCCCGTTTGCTCAAAAAGCCCATCGTCGGGAAGGAATGCTGCTGGAAGAGAATCTTGTGCATGCGGATGTTGTTCTGGATCGCCAGCGCCCACTCGTTGATCATTTCTCCGGATCCTTCGCCGACGATGCAGGCGGCGTAAATCTTCCCGCCGGGACTGCAATGGATTTTCACGAATCCTTTCCCGAGTTCTTCCGCGATGGCGGCTCCGTAGTCCTCGTGTCGAACCTTGATCGTTTCGTAGCGGACGCCGCGCCGCTTCAGTTCGCTTTCGCGCGGGCCGACGTGGGAGAACTGCGGTTCGGTGAACATCGTCCACGGGACGACGAAAGACCGGTAGTCCTTTTTCAGCGGCCGGGGGGACATCGCGTTGATCAGGGCGATCATTCCCTGGTGCATCGCGGCGTGGGAAAGCTGCGCGAAACCGTTGCAGTCGCCGACGGCGTAAATGTGCTTCCGGGACGTGCGAAGAAATGGATCGACGGTGATTCCCTTGTCCGTGTAGTTCACACCGGCGTTTTCGAGGTGCAGATCCTCAAAAGCCATGCGACGTCCGGTCGCCGACAGCACGCGATCCGCGACGATCTCGCCGTCTTCGGTCGTGCGCAGAATCACTTGTCGGCCGCGCTGTTCGACGCGGGTCATGGTTCGATTCGGTTTCAGATCGATCCCTTCCTTCCGAAACGCTTCCTGCACCAGCGCCACGCCGTCGGCGTCTTCCCGCCACTGTATGGCCGATCCTCGCATGACGATCGTCACGTTGCTTCCCAATCGGGCGAACGCCTGGGCCATCTCGCAGGCGATCGCGCCGCCGCCGAGTACCAGCAGCGACGCGGGGATTCCGTCGAGATCAAATATGGTTTCGTTCGTCAGGACGTCGATCCGGTCCAGACCCTCGATGGGCGGAAGGGCCGGCTTGGTGCCCGTGCAGATGAAAATGCGCTTGGCGCTCAAACGGCGCGATCCGACTTCCACCGTGTGATCGTCGACGAATCCCGCCTTGCCTTCGCGCAGGATCAATTCGACCTTGTCGAACATTTTGATCGTTTTTTTCTCGTTGATGAAATCCAGGTGGCGATGAATCCGCGGGAACGGATCGAGCACGTCGGGTTTCGGGCTTCGCGACAGGCCGTAGTCCGTGAGCTTGTCGAACACCGCCCGCACCTTGGCCATCCGCAGCAGCGCTTTGGAGGGAATACAGCCGACGTTCATGCACTCCCCGCCGATCCGGTCGGCCTCGATCGCGGCGACCTTCAACCCCATCTCCGCGCCCATCGCGGAAACCGCCATCCCCGCCGGACCCATACCGATCACGATCAGATCATAGTCAAACGCCATACGTTCAGGTCTCCTGTCCGGAACATAGAATCGAAGAAATCACGAAGGTCACAAAGAACACGAAGATCACAAAGAAAGACGATTCTATTTGTGTTTATTTTCAATCCACAATACCTATGGCACAGGTCCGCATTTCGCAATCCGCAATTCCATTATAGGCCGTCGTTCTGGAATTTCGCTTCGCTTCGTTCGCGTTTCCGGAAGAACACGCGGATGGGCACTTCGGCGAAGGGGAGGTATTCGCGAAGCTGGTTGGTCAGGAATCGCTGGTAGCTCTGGTCGAAACTTCGCGGATCGTTGACGAAGCACACGATCGTCGGCGGTTCGACCGCCACCTGCGAGGCGTAATAGATTTTCGGCGGTTTTGTGCCGCGTTTGTGGCTGGGCCCGCGCTTTTGGAGAATCTGCCGGATGGCTTCGTTGAGCTTGGCCGTCGTGACGCGATGCGAAGCCTGTCCGAACAGTTGCCCCGCCAGCGCGATGGTTTCATGCAGGTTCACGCCGTCCTTCGCGGCCGTCAGGCTGATCGGCGCGTAGGACAGTTCGGGAAAGGTTTTCTCGAAATATTCGATATAGTCCTCGCCGGTCGCGACGCCTTTGGCGAGATCCCACTTGTTCACGACGATGACGACGGGTTTGTGTTCCTCCGCGATCATGCCGGCGAGGCTTTTGTCCACCTGCGAAACGGGCACGGACGCGTCGATCAGCATCGCCACCACGTCGGCCCGGCGGACGGATCGCAGGGCGCGGTGCTGGCTGTAGAATTCGATGTCGTTGGCGAACTTGTTCTTCTTCTTCACGCCGGCCGTGTCGATCAGCACCAGGTGCTTGCCCTCGAATTCGATCTCCACGTCCACGCTGTCGCGCGTGGTTCCGGGGGTTTCCGAGACGATCAGGCGATCCTCGCCCGCCAGCGCGTTGATGAACGTGCTCTTGCCGGCGTTGCGCTTTCCGACGACGGCGAGTTTCAGCACCGGTTCGGGCGGAATGTCCGCCGGGAGTTCGCCCAGGCGGTCGATCATGACGTCCAGCAGGTCGTGGAGGTTCTGCTTGTGGGCGGCGCTGACGGGGACGGGTTCGCCGAATCCCAGGCGCGTCAGTTCGCCCAGTTCCGTCAGCACGCCGGCCTGGTCGATCTTGTTGGCGACCAGGATCACCTGCTTGTCGTGCCGGCGAAGCTGCTGGGCGACGTGCTTGTCGAGCGAGACGATTCCTTCCCGCGCGTCGACGACGAACAGCACCAGGTTGGCGGCCGCGATGCTGTAGAGAATCTGGTTCTCGACGTGTTCCGTCAGATGGTCCACGTCCTCCACGCCCATCCCGCCCGTGTCGACGAGTTCGACGTAGCGCACGGAATCCCCCTCGCCCAGCGCCAGCGTCGTGCTCACGCGGTCGCGCGTCACGCCGGGCGTGGCGTCCACAATCGATATCCGTCGACCCGCCAGGCAATTCAGCAGACTGCTCTTGCCGACGTTGGGCCGACCCACAATGGCGACTACCGGTAACGACATGCCGCACACTGTACCTTGCCGGGGCGATTCAGGCAACCAAATGCCGCCGCCGACTTGCATTTCCCGCGACGCTTCGGTACGCTGTAGATTGCACTCAGGGATGTCAACAGGCAAACCCGGGTGTTGAATGAAGGATGAAAAACCCCGGAGTTCGGGGAGAAAGGGTTCTATCCATGTTAGCGTCAGCCATGATCGGACTGTACATCGTCATCGGCGTGGTGGTTTTGATCATTCTGTCCATCATCGCCATCTACAACGGCCTGGTGCAGAAGCGCATCCGCTGCGACGAAGCCTGGGCGCAGATCGACGTGCAACTGAAGCGCCGCTACGACCTGATCCCGAACCTCGTCGAGACGGTCAAGGGCTACGCCGCCCACGAGAAGGAAACGCTGGAGAACGTGATCCAGGCTCGCAACGCCGCCATCAGCGCCCAGGGCGTGCCCCAGCAGGCGGAAGCGGAGAACATGCTCACCGGCGCGCTGAACAAGCTCTTCGCCCTGTCGGAAGCCTACCCGAACCTGAAAGCCAACGAGAACTTCGCCCAGTTGCAGGAAGAACTGACCAGCACGGAAAACAAGATCGCCTTCTCACGGCAGCATTACAACGACTCGGTCGCGGTCTACAACATCGCCACGCAGAAGTTTCCGAACAACATCATCGCGGGCATGTTCAACTTCACCAGGCGAGACATGTTCGAGTTGACCGACACCGCCCAGCGCGAAGCGCCGAAGGTTTCGTTCTGAACAGGAAAAAAAGAGAACGCGAATAAGACGAATAAGACCGAATTACGCGAATGATTTTTTAATTAAAAAAGAATTCGTCTTATTCGTTCTTATTCGTTCTTATTCGTCTTATTCGCGTTCTCGTACGGATGGAATCCAGCATCATGGCTGTCGAAACGTTTCATACATTAATCGCGAAGAACAAGCGGAACAGCTTCTGGCTGATCCTGGGATTTTTTATCGTCTTTATCGGGATCGGGTTGATCATCGGCCTGGTCTGGGGCGGATACGAACCGGATGTTGACGCCCACGGCCGACCTGTCGAAACGGCGGGTTGGAACTGGTCGTTCAGTATTGCCGTGGCCGCCGTCGCGGCGGTCATCGCGTTTTTTCTGACACTGCTGAGCTACTACGGCGGAAGCAGCGCGCTGTTGGGGATCAGCAAGGCCCGCGAGATCAAAAAATCCGACGATCCGCAGTTGTTCAACGTCGTGGAGGAACTCACCCTCGCCGGCGGGGTTCCCATGCCGAAAATCTACCTGATCCAGGATTCGGCGATGAACGCCTTCGCGACCGGGCGAAATCCCAAACACGCCTCGGTCGCCATCACGACGGGCCTGCGACAGAAACTCTCCCGCGACGAACTCCAGGGCGTGATGGCCCATGAGCTCAGTCACGTGCGACATTACGACATTCTGTACGCGACGCTGATGGCGGTCATGGTCGGATGTCTCGTGATGCTCTGCGACGTGTTCCTGCGAAGCCTGTGGTTCGGCGGCGGACGACGCCGACGCGGCAGCAGCGACCGCGGCGGCGGGGCGGCCCAGGCGGTTCTGCTCGTGATCGCGATCGTCCTGGCGATCATCGCGCCGATTCTCGCGCGCATCCTCCAGATGGCGCTGTCCCGTCAGCGCGAATACCTCGCCGACGCCGGGAGCGTGGAACTGACGCGCAACCCGGACGGCCTGGCGAGCGCCCTGGCGAAACTCGCCGGCGATCCGGAAGTGCTGGAAGTCGCCAACCGCGCCACCGCGCCGCTGTACATCGTCCATCCCATCAAGAAATTCGAGGAACGCTCCAAGAGCGTCTTCGACACCCATCCGCCCATCAAAGACCGAATCCAACGTCTCCGCTCGTTGGCGGTCTGAAACTTTACATCCACCCGGCATAGAATAAGTAGTGTTGGGAGATCATGGATTCGACGAATGAAATATCCGTCGGCGCTCGGTATTCGGGCGTGGAGGACATCCAGGCCGTCCTGGACGGTGTGCGGAATCGCTGTTGGCTGGTCGGGGTGTTTCGGACGCTGTTCCTGGCCGTGGGGATCTCGGCAGCGGGATTGTTCCTCGTGTCCCTGTGCGGATATTGGTCCGATCAGCCGCCCGCGACGCTGCGGTGGGGGGGCCTGGCGGGAGTGCTCGTTCTGTGGGCGGCGGCGTTGGGATTGGTCGTCCGTTCGCTGTTCCGTCGTTTCAATCTCGCCCAGGCGGCCCGGTTCGTCGAATCCCGCCGGCCGGAGCTTCGCAACGACCTGATCAACACGGTTCAACTCGCCCGCGACGCCGACCAACCCTCCCCCGCGCTGGTGCAATCCGCCATTTATGAAACCGTCGGCCGCGTGGGACACGTGGATTTGCGACGGAGCGTCTCGCTGCGACCGTTGGGCGGCGCCGCGGGGATTGCCTTGGCGGCGGGGATCGTCCTGGCGACGTTCATCGCGCTTCAGCCGGGCGTGTTTCGACGGGGCGCCCTGGCTGTGCTGCGTCCCGGCGCGTACGTCCCCGCGAACAATACCCTCCCGCTGGTTTCCCTCGCGCCCGGCGACGCGGAAGTGTTTCCTTCCGATCCCGTGACGATTCGCCTGGCGGTGCGATCTTCTCCCGATGAGGATACTCAGGCGCATGTTGTTTTTGACGGCGACGATACGCCCGGGCGAATGTATCTCGTTGAATCGTCACCGAGCGAAACCGACGCGACGGTATTTGAATATCGCGTCGAAGCCGTCCACGAACCTTTGCGGTATTTCGTTCGCGCGGAAAATCGAAACCAAAAAGGGCGCTGGCCGGCTCGAAAGCAATGGTATCGCGTGGGACTGCGCTCATTGCATCTCGATCAGTTTGACGTGCGATATGAATATCCCGAATACACGCGCCTGTCGGAACGAAACGTGACGCTATCCCCCGCCGGCGGGGATCTCGAAGCGCCGACGGGGAGCCTGGCGACGGTTTCCGTGCGTCTGAATCAGCCCGTCGCGCGGGGCGTATCTGAGTTCAAAACGAATCGGCGCGTGGACATGGACCGCCGCGACGGCGGGAAAACGTTCGCGACACGATTCACCGTTCGCGGTGACGGCGGGTATCGGATTTTGTTTTTCGGTGAAGATGAGCGGGAGTTGCTTCGCCTGCCGGACGGCAGGGGGGAGGAATTTTTTCAAATTCTCGCCATCCCCGACGCGCCGCCGAAGGTTTCAATCGCGTCTCCCACCCGCGAAGCGGACGCTCCCGCCGGCGGGACGCTGCCGGTTCGTATCAATGCCTCGGACGATTACGGATTCACGGAGCTGCAACTCCAGGCCGGGCGGGAAGGTCAGCCGCTAAAATCCGTCCCCGCGTTTCAGGTGAAACTCGACGGAAAGAAGAAACTATCCGTCACATTTCCCTGGTCATTGAAAGAATTCGCCGTCGGGGACGTGGTGGTCTACCAGGCCGTCGCGACGGACAACCGGAAGCTGGGCGCGTTGGAAGGCCCGCGGACGACGAAAACTCCGCTGTATCGAGTTCGCGTCCAACCTCCCGCCAAAATCCAGGCCGATCGCACAAGAAGACTCCAGGAGTTTCAGCAACGATTACTTGCTTTCCTGGAGCTTCAGACGAAACTGCGCGTTCGAACCTCTCTTCTATCATCATCGGATCGAACACAGATCGAAACGTCGCGGAACGGGCAAGCCGTGTATGACGGGCAGAAACGAATTCACGGCGATTTGTCTTCTTTGTCGAACACCTTTCCTTTTGCACCGACGATGGACGATCTACGCAAAGCGTTGGTGTTCTTGACGAATCGTGAAGCGAACCTTGCCGTCGAGCAATCGGAAGCGCTAAGAACGGTGACGGACAAAAAGCAACTTCCGGCGCTCTGCAATCCGTTGCTCCGGACGCAGGACGCGATCATCGCCGCGTTGCGGGAAATGCTCGCGATTGCACCGATCCTGGCGAAGCAATTTCAGGACATCGAGCAAAAATCCGGGGAAGACCTGCCCGCCGATTCGCGGCGTGAAAAGCGGGAGGAACTCAACGCGGCATTACAAAAATTCACCGCCGATCAGAAGAAAATCATCGAAGCCTCACGGCGGCTGAATAAAAAGGCGCTGGACGATTTCACTCCCGCCGATCGGAAACTGTTGGACGACCTAATCGCCTCGCAGGATCAATGGGAGAAATTCCTCAACGAAGCCTTCACGGATTTCTCCAAATTCGCCGAACAGGATTTCGCCAATCCTTCGCTGCTGAAGGAGCTTCTGTCCGTCAAGGCCGACGTGACGATGGCCAGGGACGCCCTGCAAGCGAAGGCCGTCGAAATCGCCACCGCGTGCGAAGAGAACGGCCTGGAGAACGCCGAGAGTTTGACCGCCAACCTCGAAAAGTGGCTGCCCGACACGCCGGACCGCATCCGGTGGGATATGGAGGCGCCCGAGGCGCAGGACAACATCGAACAGGCGGAGCTCCCGACGGAACTGGAAGACCTGATGGCCGAACTGCTGGAAGAGGAGGAGGATTTGTTCGAGGAGATGGACGATATTTCGAGCAAGGCGACGATGTCCGGCGACAAGGGCATCGGCTGGGACGCCGTGGACGGGCCGATCTCGAACATGAACGCCCAGGGCGTCACCGGCAACCGGTTGCCCAACACGAGCGAAATCCAAGGCCGCAGCGGGGAAGGGCGATCCGGAAAGAGCAGCGGTGAATACGTGGAAGACAAGGCCGTCGGCAAAGGAGGACGGCGCACCCCCACGCGCCTCAGCGACGATCCGTTCCAGAAAGGACAGATCAAGGATGCTTCCACCGATCCGGGCGGCGGGGCGACCGGCGGCGGGAAGGTCAGCGGCGCGGGCGCGGAAGGACTGGAAGGACCGACCCCCGCTCCGACAGCCGAACAGCTAAAGCGCCTGGCCGGCCGGCAGGCGAGTATCGTCAACCGCGCCGAACGCGTCGCGGCGCGACTGAAGATCGGCGATTATGCGGGATTTCGCATGAACCAGGCCGTGTTGCTGATGAACCGCGTGCGGCGCGACCTGGAAGCGGGAGACTACCAAAACGCCCTGCGCCGCCGGGAAAGCACGCTCGGCGCGATCCGCCGGACGCGGGAAATGCTCACCGGCGAACTCGACATTCAGCGCGACACGTCGAAGAGCATTCCCAAGGAACAACTCGACGAAATCACCAACGCCATGCAATCCCCCCAACCGAAAGAATACCGCGAGGCGCTGCGACACTATTACCAACGCCTCAGCGAAATTTCGACGAAGTAATATTATTTTGGCGGGTGCCGTGGTTCGCGGAGCGCAGCGGAGCAACCACGTTGATCCGCGAACCACGGCACCCGTTTTCCACTTATTCCATTCGTGCAATTCGTGGACGGATTTTCATCGTTATCCTTCGGTGTGTTGCGGCTACAATGAATCGACATGGACACGATCACACAAGGATTGCTGGGGGCCGCCACCGCGCAGTGCGGGTTTCGGCAGAAGATCGGGCGCGACGCGACGTGGGCCGCCTTCTTCGCGGGGGTTCTGCCCGACGTGGATATCTTCTTTGCCCCCATCGCCCACTGGCTGGGACAAAGCCAGCCCATGGACGGCCTGCGGTATCACCGTGGGTTGACGCATTCGCTGGTGGCGATTCCCGTCTTGGCGCTGCTGACGGCGGGGTTGTGGTGGGCGCTCAGGCGATGGTGGCTGCGACGGAACTGGGTGTCGCATCGCGGGACGGTTCGGTTCGGATGGCTGTACGCGTGCTGCTTCGTCGCCGTCGCGACGCACGGCCTGCTGGACGCGTGCACGAGCTACGGCACGCAACTGTTGTGGCCGTTTTCGGCGGACCGCCTCGCGTGGGACTGCGTTCCGATTATCGACCTGATCTATACGCCCATTCTCATTCTGACGCTCCTGCTGTGCTACGTCGCGCGGAAACTCCGGCGACGCAAGCCCGCACGGGCGGCGCGGATTTCGCTGGCGATCGGGATTCTGGGCATGGCGCTTTCGACGGGGTATCTCGTCGCCGGGCGGGTGTGTCACGATATCGCGAAGTATCGCGGCATGGAGAAGGTGGGGGACCGACGGATCGTCTCCGCGGAGGCGTATCCGATGGTCGGGTCGATCTTCCTGTGGCGCGTCGTCGTTCAAACCCCGGGCGACTGGTACGTTCTGCGCGTGCACCTCTTCGGGGATCGGGATCGCGTCGAGACGTCCCGCGCGGCGAAGCGGAGGCCGATTCCACCGGAAGTCACGCGGGCCCGGGAAACGGAGGCGTATAAACTTTTCAACTGGTTCGCCGGCGGGCAGCTTCGCGCGGTGGTTCACGAGGAGGGCGAAACGACGATCGTGGAATTTCACGACATGCGGTACGCCTGGCGGACGGCCAGTCCCGATGGATTGTGGTTTCTGCGGTTTCAGTTCACACCGGGCGGCGTGACACCCGTGGACATCTCCAGGCCTGGCTCTTCACGGGGACGAGAGAAAATGATCGAGGAGCGCTGGCGGGATCTTTGGAATCCGTAGAATTTTAGTGTTGGGAACATGATTTGTACTGTCATCCTGAGCCCCTAAGGGGTGAAGGATCTTACGCGTAGCTAACCGTAAGGTCCTTCACCCCTTAGGGGCTCAGGATGACAATTTACACTGGTTAACAGATAGGAACCGGATGCGGGAATTTTCCGGTTTGGAGGAAGGCGGTCAGGCTTTCGGCCGTCTGTTGGGCTTTGCGTTCGAGAGCTTCGGCGGTGTTGAAGGCGTTGTGGGGCGTGAGAATCGCGTCAGGACGTTTCGCCAGTTCCAGCGCCGCCCGAACGGCGGAACTTTGTGTCTTGTTTTCCAATCCGCAATCCGCCCCTAGGGGATCTTCGACATTCCTCAATACTACTCTGCGAAGCGGCGCTTCGCCGCGAAGCACGAGTCCGCAATCTCCCGCCCGCAGGGCGACCGCCAGCGCGGATTCCTCCTCATACACGTCCAAACCGACGCCGGCGAGTTTCCCTTCGTCCAATGCGGAAAGCAGATCGGCGGTCGGAGAAAGCTCCCCGCGCGCGATATTCACGAAGATCGCGCCGGGTTTGCATTTCGAGAGTCGTTCGGTGTTGAAGTATCCCGCGTTGTCGGCGGTTAAGTTCATCGCGCAGGCGATGACGTCCGCACGCGGCAGGGCGTCGTTAACGGCGGCGTACGTCACGTCGTCGTGGCGCGGATCGATATCCACTCCGATTACGTTCATGCCCAATCCACAGCCGATCTTCACAATCTCATGCCCGATATTGCCCACGCCCACCACAACCAGCGTTTTGTCGAGCGCCTCCCGGCCGGTCAGGCCGTCGCGGTGAAACGCGCCGAACTGCGCGCGCTGTAAAGGCAACCTTCGCAGCAGGGCCATCCAGAGCATGCACGCCTGCTCCGCGACCGCCCGGGCGCAATACAGCGGCAGATACCCGCACTGGCCGGTGAAGTTCGCTTCCCGCGCGTAGCGGACGATATGGTCATACCCGGTGGAGCGAGTCAACAGAGCGGTCAGTTCGCCGGCCCAGGCGTGGGGAATCTTCGACTGCGTCCGCGTGGAGAGAATTTTCGCCGGCGGCGCGTCGTGGCCGAGTTCCTGGGGCGTCGCGGGGGTCATCTCCACTCGCGCGTCGGCGGGAAGATAGCGAAGAATCGCGTCGCGTTCCTCGTCAAAGACTTCATAGAAAAAAGCGTCCATGGTATACCAATCTATTCCGGCCGTTTCGCCAGCGGCAGCGTGATGAGGAAGCGCGTGCCTTTTCCCGGTTCGGATTCGACGCTCATGGTTCCGCCGTGTTCGCGGACGATGCGTCGGGCGGTGGGCAGGCCCAGGCCGCTTCCGCCGGATTTCGTGGACCAGTAGGCGCGGAAGATATTGTGCAGGTTCTCCGCGGGGATGCCCGGTCCGGTGTCGATCACGTCGATCAGGGCGTTCTCGCCGCGGCGGCCCACGTGCAGCAGCAGTTCCCCGCCGTCGGTCATCGCCTGGGTGGCGTTGATCATCAGGTTCAGCAGCGCCTGTTTCATCAGGTTCACGTCCAGCCGGCAGAGGATCGGCTCGTTGCCCAGGCTGGTGCGCAGCACCACGCGGGAGGCCTCGGCCTGCGGGAGAAAGAAATCCCGCAACTCGCCGACCAGGTCGCGCAGGTCCACCTCCACGAGGGTCAGTTCATGTCGCCCGGCGTATTGCAGGAAATCGTCGAGAATCTGTCGCAACCGGTCGGCTTCCGCCTGCACGAGTTGCAACCGTCGCGCGAAACGCTGGTGATCGTCGTCCCGGTAGCGTCCCAGGTCTTCCCCGAGCAGCTTGAGGTTCAGGTTGATCGTGGAGAGGGGATTTTTGATCTCGTGCGCCAGGCCGCCCACGATCCGCGAGAGTTCCGCGATCGCCGAATTGGGTTCGGGGGGTTCCATATCGGGAATCATTATCCACGGATTTCACGGAGATAAAATGGATTTCACGGATTATTTTTTGATAAAAAATGCGGAACGGCAAACCGATACGGTCCTCGACTTGCCGTTCCGCGTTGTCGTATATGAATAGGGAAGGGATTTAGTCCCGTCGTCGGTCGCCGCCGCGGGATTTTCCGCCGCGTCCACGGTCGCCGCCTCGTCCGCCGCGGTCGCGTCCACCGCGGTCGCGTCCACCGCCGCCGGAGCGGCTTTTGACGACTTCCGGTTCGTGCCCGGGCACGAGAACGGCTTTACGGGAGACCTTCACCTTGCCCTGGTCGTCGATGTTGATGACCTTCACTTCCATCTCGTCGCCGATCTGGCAGACGTCGTTGACGTTCTCGACGTAATTTTCCGCCAGTTCGCTGACGTGGCAAAGTCCTTCCGTGCCGGGCAGGATTTCGATGAACGCGCCGAAATCCCGGATCGAGACGACCTTGCCCTTGTAGACGTTTCCGACTTCGGGATCTTCGGTGATGGCTTTGACCATGTCCCGGGCCTGCTCGGCGCCTTCGCCGCGGCAGGCGATGAAGATCGTGCCGTCTTCCTCGATGTCGATCGACGCGCCGGTTTCGTCCTGGATCTTGTTGATCGTTTTTCCGCCCGGGCCGATGACCTTTCCGATCTTCGACGGGTCGATTTTGATCGTCAGCATTCGCGGGGCGAACTCGCTGAGCTCCTCGCGCGGGGCCCGGATCACTTCGCCCATCTGGCGGAGGATTTCGCATCGGGCGCGCCGGGCCTGCTCCAGCGTCTTGACGATCCGGTCCTGGGGAATTCCCCGGGCCTTCATGTCCAACTGGATGCCCGTGATGCCCGTCGTCGTTCCGGCGACCTTGAAGTCCATGTCGCCGTGGAAATCTTCCTCGCCGACGATGTCCGTCAACAGGACGTAGTTCTCGTTGTTCTCGTCGGAGACCATGCCGATGCTGATCCCCGCCACGGGCGCCTTGATCGGCACGCCGGCGTCCATCAGCGCCATCGTTCCGCCGGTGGTGGCGGCCTGGCTGGTCGAACCGTTGGATTCGAGAATGTCGGCTACCACCCGAACGGTGTAGGGAAAATCCTCGGCGCCGGGCAGGACGGCCTGGAGGCTTTTCTCCGCCAGGGCGCCGTGACCGATTTCCCGCCGGCCGGGACCGCGAATCGGGCGAAGCTCCCCGACGCTGAACGGCGGGAAGTTGTAATGCAGGAAGAAGGGTTTTTTGTATTCGTCCAGCAGCCCGTCGATGATCGGCTGATCGCGCGGCGTTCCGAGGGTCGCGGTGACCAGCGCCTGGGTTTCGCCGCGGGCGAAAATCGCCGAACCGTGCGTGCGCGGCAGGACGCCGACTTCAAATTGCAGCGGACGAAGGTCCTCGGCGCTTCGACCGTCCGGACGCTTGCCGGAGAGAATCAACGCGCGCTGAATTTTGCCTTCCAGCTTGTAAAACGCTTCCTTGATCTGCGCTTCGGTGTAGGGCAGCGTTTCGGGATCCGAACCTTCGGGAATCAACTCGTCGATCAGCGTCTGGCGCAGTTCGTTCATGGCGTTGTTGCGATCCGCTTTGCCGGGGATGAGCTTCAGCTCGCGGAGCTTCTCGGCGCAACGCCGCTCGGTGAGGGTTTTGAGTTCTTCCGGCAGGGGGGTCGGTTCGTAGGTTTTCTCCACCTGCACCTTGCTCGCCAGCTCCTCGATCAACTCGATGATTTCGCGGGACGTTTTATGGGCCAGCTCAATCGCCTGGGCGACGACGGAGTCGTCCATCTCCATGCCGTCCATTTCGATCATGTTCAAGGCCTCTTTCGGGCCGGCGGTCAGGAGATCCATCTGGCTGTTTTCCAGTTCGTCGTGCGTGGGATTGACGACGAACTGACCGTCGATGTATCCGACCTTGGCCGCCCCGACGGGACCGTCGAACGGCGTGGGGGAGATCATCAGCGCCGCCGACGCGCCGATCAGGGCCAGCAGGTCCGGATCGTTCTGGTTGTCGCTGGAGAGCACCATGCACTGGATCTGGACTTCGTCGCGGAAGTCGTGGGGAAACAGCGGACGGATCGGACGGTCGATCAGCCGCATGGTGAGGATTTCCTTCGTGCTGGGTCGCCCTTCGCGTTTGAAGAATCCGCCCGGGATTTTCCCGGCCGAGTACTGACTTTCGCGGTAGTCCACGTACAACGGGAAGAAATCGATCTCCCGTTCGGGCTTGGCCGTCAGCACCGTCGCCAGCACCACCGTGTCGCCGTAGGTCACCATGACGGCGCCGTGGGACTGCCTGGCGAGTTTGCCGGTTTCCAGACGCAACGTCCGTCCGGCGATGTCTCGTTCGACTCTGACTTCTGTCATTCTTGTTTACCTCTGTCTACGTGTATATTCAACCTGTACATAATTCAAAAAATGGATCGGGTCGGAGCGGATATCCCCGGCGCAAACGCGCCGGACACCTTCCGACGGGGAAAGGACAGACACGACGCCGCCGAGGCGGCCGTCCCAAAGGACGCGAACATCCGACACGTGGAATCCGGACTATTTGCGCAGTCCGAGTTTTCCGATCAGATCACGATAGCGTTGCGGTTCGGTGTTGGACAAATACTTCAGCAAACTGTTTCGTTTGCCCACCATCTTGAGCAACCCCCGACGAGACGCGTGATCCTTTTTGTGGGATTGGAGATGATCCGCCAGGTGATTGATGCGCGCCGTCAGCAGCGCGACCTGCACTTCCGCGGAACCCGTGTCGCCCTCATGGATCGCGTTTTCTTCCACAATCTTCTTTTTCGCTTCGCCCGTAATCGTCATGCTTTCTACAACCCTGTTCGCCGCGGTGAGTACCGGCTGGGCGCGGGGCCCGCCGGGGCGGCTTTCCTTTCATGTACCTACGTGTTTACCTTTTTCTGCTCTTTCCGTTACGGTACTCTACGGAATTTACGATAAAATGCAAGCCCAATTGTTCCGGTCAAGGGGCAACTTTTTTTTGCCGCCTCTTGCCCCTTGACCGCCCCGGTCCGGGCCTCTACAGTTGAGGCGGTTTTCGATTTTCGTACCCACGACCAGGAGACACGCATGGAGCGAACGCTGGTGATCGTCAAACCCGACGCGGTGCAACGTCATCTCATCGGACGAATTCTCCATCGACTTGAGCGCAAAGGCCTGAAGATCGTCGCCCTGCGGATGCGGCCGATGGACGAGTCCCTGGCGCGGAAAATGTACGCCGAACATCAGGGCAAGGATTTTTACGAACCGCTGGTGGCGTTCGTGACGGCCGGGGCGGTCGTGGCGATGGTCGTGGAGGGATACGACGTGATTTCCATCGTCCGTTCGATGGTCGGTTCGACGTTCGGGCCCGACGCCGCGCCGGGGACGATCCGCGGCGATTTCGGCGCTTCCCGACGCTACAACCTGATCCACGCCTCGGATTCCCCCGAATCCGCCCGGCGCGAAATCGATTTGTGGTTCGACGACGAGGATATTCTGGAGTACGAATTCCTGGACGATCCCTGGATCTACGCGGCTGTGGACCGGGAATAGGAAAAAAAGTACATGACCAACAATTGTCATCCTGAGCGAAGCGAGTCTTCGAGCGGAGTCGAAGGACCTCATGGGTTCGTGCGCGTGAGGTCCTTCGACTGCGCTGCGCTCCGCTCAGGATGACAGCCAAGATGATTATTAACTTATGCCCGACATCGCCCGACAGATTGATGACCTCCGCGAGGAAATCCGCGAGCATGACCGACGGTACTACGTCGACGCCGCGCCGAGCATCTCCGACCGCGAATACGACCGGCTGATGGAGAAGCTCAAAACCCTCGAGGCGGAGCGCCCCGATCTGGTGACGGACGATTCCCCCACGCGGCGCGTCGCCGGCGAACCTATCGAGGGATTTCGCACCGTCCCGCACACCCAGCCGATGCTCAGCATCGACAACACGTACAGCCGCGACGAACTGCTGGAATTCGACGCCCGCGTTCGCAAAATTCTCGGCGACACGCCTTTTACCTATCTCGTGGATCCCAAGATCGACGGGGTGGCGGTGTCGTTGCGGTATTCCGGGCGCATGCTCCTGCAGGCCCTGACGCGCGGCGACGGAAAACAGGGGGACGACATCACCTCCAACGCGCGGACGATCCGGTCGATTCCGCTGAACCTCGGTCGAAGCGACATGCCGGACGTTCTGGAAATCCGCGGCGAGATCTACTGGCCGAAGGATAAATTTATCGAATATAACGCCAAGCGCGTCGAGCAGGGGCTTGAACCGTTCGCCAACCCGCGCAACGGAACGGCCGGGACGCTCAAGCAGCTTGATCCGCGCGTGGTCGCGAAGCGGGGTCTGGCGTTCATGGCCCATGGGTTCGGGGAGATGTCCGACCCGCCGGCCGAGACGGCCGGGGAGATCATGAGTCTCCTGCGAACCTGCGGCGTTCCGGTGGACAGTCATCGGAAGACCTGCAACACCATCAATGAGGTCTGGGAGGCGATTGAAGACTGGGACCGGTGTCGGGCGGAAGTGGGGTACGACACCGACGGCATGGTGGTGAAGGTCAACGAGCTTTCGCTTCGGACGCGACTCGGCGCGACGACGAAATATCCCCGCTGGTGCATCGCGTATAAGTACGAAACCGACCGCGCGGAGACGATCCTGTGCGACGTGAGTTTCCAGATCGGGCGAACCGGCGTGGTCACGCCCGTGGCGCACTTCGAGCCCACGCCCCTGGGCGGAACGACCGTCTCCAACGCGAGTCTGCACAACTTCGACCACGTCGAACGGCTGGGCGTGCATATCGGCGACACGATCCTGATCGAAAAAGCCGGCGAGATCATCCCGCAGGTGCAGGGGGTCGTGCGGGAGCGCCGGCCGATGCACTCTCTGCCCGTTGAACCGCCGAAGGTGTGCCCCTGCGAGCGCCAATCCCAATTGCAATGGGCGCCCGTGCCGGAAGGGTTCGTCGCGTTTCGCTGCCGGAATTCTCATTGTGAAAAATTCCTGAACCGCGAGCTTCGCAAAAAACTCCCCCCCGCCTGCCCGAAGTGCGGGGCGCCCGTGGAGGAAGTGGACCACCTGACGGAACTGCTCTGCACCCAGCCGGACTGCCCCGAGCGGGCGCGGGAGAGCATCATCTTCTTCGCCGGGCGGAACCAGATGGACATCGACACGCTGGGCCCGGAGATCGTGACGCTGCTGATGGACGCCGGACTCGTCCGCAACGTGACGGACTTGTACGATCTGCGAATCGAGCAGGTGATCCCGCTGGAGCGGATGGGCGAGAAGTCGGCGGAGAATCTGATCGCCGCGATCCAGGCCTCCAAAACGCGCGGGTTGGCGCGCGTGCTGACGGCGCTGGGCATCCGAAACGTGGGCGGCAGGGCGGCGGAGTTGCTCGCGCGGAACTTCGGGGACATCGACGCCCTGACGGCTGCCGACGTCGAGACGCTGACCGGCATTCGTGAAGTCGGCCCGAAGATCGCCGCGAGTTTGTACGAGTATCTCCATGGCGACGTCGGGCGGGAGATCGTCGAGAAACTTCGCGACGCGGGTGTGAAATTGACCGTCGAGAGCGTTGAGCAAAACGTCCCGCAAACTCTCGCGGGAAAAACCGTCGTGGTCACGGGCACGCTGAGCGGATTTTCCCGCGGCGAAGCCCAGGCCGCCATTGAATCCGCCGGCGGCAGGGCGACCAGCAGCGTCTCGAAGAGCACCGATTTCGTCGTCGCGGGCGAATCGGCGGGATCGAAAGCCGACAAGGCCCGACAACTCGGCGTGGAAGTGATCGACGAAGCGGAATTCGTTCGCAGACTCGGAGGCGGAACGGCCAAGCCGGAATCCAAGCCGGATGGATCCGAGTCAACCGCTCCAAAGACTCTTTTTTGACGTTGCATTGACTCTCAACTCGTCGCTGGGTTTAATGGTTTCCATGAGTGGTTCCGTGGAGAAAAAACTGCGCCTGGGCGTGCTGCTTTCGGGCGGGGGGCGGACGATGGTCAACCTTCTGCAAGCGCCCGACCTGCCGGCGGAGATCGCCGTCGTGATCGCGTCGCGCCCCTGCAAGGGTATCGATCGCGCCAAAGACGCCGGGCTGGCTGTCCATCTCGTGCCGTATCAGGAATACGGGCCGGAGCGGCTGGAGGACTATTCCGCCGGCATCGCGGAGCATCTGGACGCCGCGGGGGTGGACCTTGTGATCCTCGCGGGTTTTTTGTCGATGTGGATCATTCCGCCGAACTACGTCGGGCGGGTGATGAACATCCACCCCGCGCTGCTGCCGGGGTTCGGCGGACATGGGATGTATGGCCGGCGCGTTCACGAGGCGGTGCTGGCGGCCGGCTGCAAGGTGTCCGGCTGTACCGTGCATTTCGTGACCAACGATTACGACGAGGGGCCGATCATCGTGCAGAAGACCGTGCCCGTCTTCGACACCGACACACCGGACGCCCTCGCGGCGCGCGTATTCGAGCAGGAATGCGCCGCGTATCCCGAAGCGATACGCCTGTTCGCCGAAGGCAGACTGACCATCGACGGACGGATTGTGAAAATCAAACAATACATTGACCACCAAGACTCAGAGGTCACGGAGAAAGAAATATTTTCTTAATGGTTTTCTCCGTGTCCTCTGAATCTCTGTGGTCAAATCAGGTTTTTATTCTTCCCCTAACCGCACCACGGCTTTGACGGCTTTTCGCTGGCGCACGGCGGCGAAGGCGTCGTGGATCGACTCCAGCGGGTAGATCGTCTCCAGATCGCAGAAATCGCCCGGCCGGAGCTTGCCCTCGCGCAGGAAAGACACCACGGCGTCGTGGGCCTCGCCTTCGTTGTATCCGGGATTGGCGAAGGTGAAGCTTCCCGGCGCGCGAGAGGGGTTGATCGTCACTTTTCCGAAATCGTCCACGCCGTACATCGCCACCTGACCGCCGGGCTTGAGCAGCGGAAGCACGCGGTCGATCTGCCCCGCCTGTCCGACGGCGTCGAGGATCAGGTCGAACGGACCGAAGCCCGCGTCGCGGATCGCGCCGGCGACGTCGTCGAGTTTGTACGAGAACAGCGCCGCCGCGCCGACGCGCCGGGCGACCTCCCGCCGGGAGTCGCTGCCGATCATCACGATCTTCCCCGCGCCGAAATTCCGCGCGTGGTTGGCGAACGAGAAACCGTTCCCGCCCGATCCGATCACCAGCACGGCCGCCCCCGGCGCGACCCCGATACGTTGCAGGAAGCTCAGCGTCTCCCGCCAGGTGATGACCATCGTCGCGCCCGCGGGGTCGATTTCCGCCGGGAGCACCTTGTGAATCCCGTCGGAGAATCCGATCTCCCGGCCGGTTTCCTTTTTGATGACTTCATGGTCGGACACCAAACTGCGCTCGGCGAATCCGCCCCAGAACGACGCCAAATCGTCCGTCGAGTAGTTCACCACGCGCGTCACGAGGTCGCCGACGCGAAACTGTTTCACCTTCGCGCCGACCTCCAGCACCCGTCCGATGCTCTCGTGGCCGAGGATCATCGGGTAGGAATACTCGAACGGCATGGAGTGGTTTTCGATCAGGTGGACGTCCGTTCCGCTGCACGTGGCGCCGTAGAGCGTTTCGCAGAGGCAGTCATATTCGCCCATCTTCGGTTCCGGAACGTCGCGCACGACCAGTCGCCCCCGGGATTCCACAACGGCTGCTTTCATTTTATATCCTCTCTAATTGTCACAAGGGTGCCGTGGTTCGCGCAGCGCCGCGGAGCAACCACGTTTCTTGGATAACGTGGTTGCTCCGCGGCGCTGCGCGAACCACGGCGCCCGATTCGTTTTCTTTGTATAAATATAATTCGGTTACCAGACGATCACCGCGCCGAGCACGTCGTCGGCCTGGTTGCGGTTGATTTTATCGTAAAACGCCGGACTCTCTTCCGCCGGCACGCGATGCGTGATGAGTTTCCCCAACGGCAGCGCGCCGGAAGCGAGCAATCGCATCACCGCCCGACGGGCCGGAATGTATCCGTCGTCGCAGGGGAAAAACGCCCGCAATTGTCGCGCGTGGGCTTCGAGGAACGTCAGGTGAATCCGCCCCGCGCCGAAGTTGCCCTGGAAGACGAACTTCCCGCCCAGCCGCGCGAGCAAAATCGCCTGGTCGATCAGCGATCCCACGCCGGTCGATTCAAACACCACGTCCGCGCCGTCGGGCGCGATGTCCCTGACGGCCTGGAGGACATCCTGCTTCCCCGCGTGGATACAGTAACTCGCGCCGAGCATCCGGGCCGCCTCCAGGCGCGCGGGAATCACGTCGATCGCGATGACTTCCGCGCCGCGCAACGCGCAGGCCGCCACCGTGCCCAGACCGATCAATCCCGCGCCCTGCACGACGACGAGATCGCCCATGCCCACCCCGGCCATGTCCGTACCGTACAGCGAGACCGCCGGCATGACGAACAGACTCGCCGCCTCCGGGTCCACGTCCGCCGGTAACAGCGCCGGCCCGTGCGTCGTGGACGGCGCGACCACGGCGTGCGAACAATGCGTCCCCGCCACCGGCGAAACGTTCGTGCCGTCCGACAGCGTGATGGATTTCGTGTTGCGGAAGTAAATTGTCCGCCCGGGCTGGAACTCCTTCACCTTCGCGCCGACCCGCTCGATCACGCCGATCGCCTGGTAACCCGTGCAGATCGGGAACCCACCCCAACGGAGCTTCTTGCGAATCAGCGCGAACTCCGTGCCGATGCTCACGCCGCTGTATCGCGTCCGGACGAACAGATCCTCCGGGCCCATCTCGCCCAGCGACACGTCCTGCATCGAAAATGTCTGATCTTCCGTGCAAACCAACGCCTTCCCGTTCATTTCACAGCTCCTGAATTGCATGAAAATAATATCAAGTGAAACCGGTGTTTCTCTTTCCGTCTCCATTTTCGACTATAAAATATATTTATACAAGGCCACGGAAATGATATAATTTATACGAAAATGATATCACTATGACTCACTGGCTGAACCACATCTCGCCCAACCTTCGAAACGTCGGATCGGCTCGTTACACCGCCGGATGGGTCGAACCGCAGCGGTTGATTCACGATCATCAGCTCGTGCTCTTCGCCGAAGGGGAGTTCGACGTGGAATTTTCTTCGTGTAGTTATCCCCGCGGCGAGGGAACGTTTCTGATCGTTCCGCCGGGGGAACTTCACGTGACGCGAATGACCAGCCGCGCCGGGCGGCGCTGCTGGGTGCACTTCGACTGGGTGGTTCCCCGCGAAACCATCCAGCGCCCCCTGATTTCCTATCCGCCGAAACAGATCGTGCCCGGGGAGATGGTATCGGCGCCCCGGTTTGTTCCGCGCGAGGTGTTCCAGGGACCGGTTCCGTCGCCGGCGGCGCTGGAAATCCATGCCCGACTCGATTCCCTTTGGAACACCGAGCGGTTGCACGAGCAGTTGCTCTGTCGCGGGATTTTTCTGCAACTGCTGGTGGAACTGTTCGGTCCGGGCGCGTCGGACGCGCTGAAACCCGCCGGGCGATCCGGGCGACTGGCCCAGGCGATTCGCGCCCGTCTGGACGGCCTGGCGGACCTTCCGATCGAACAGATGCCCTCCCTTCAAAAGGAACTCCAATCCCTGGGCAGCAGCTACGCCCACGCCTGCCGGGTGTTTCACGCCGCCTTCGGATTGTCCCCGTTGGCGTACACGCACCGCCTTCGCGTCGAACGGGCCAAGTGGCTGCTCCGGGAAGGCGGCAGGACCGTGGCGCAGGTCGGCAGGGCGGTGGGCGTCGAGAATCCCGCGTACTTTTCCCGCCTGTTCCGAAAGATCGCGGGGTTGAGTCCCCGTCGATACGCCGCGACGTCGACGACGGATTCCGCCGACAGGCCTTGACTCCATCGTCGAAAAATCCGATCCTTGCGATCCGTTTCGCGGGTGGGTATGGTAGGGGGAAGGTTGGGGAGACGATGGAACACGTAAGGGTGTGTCTCCGGCGAACACACCGTGGCGTAAGGAGTGTATGATGAACACGCGAAACGGGATGTTGCTGACGGCGGTGATGGTCATGATGCTGGGTTCCGGCGGGTGCGACCGGGAGGAGACGGAAAAGGCCCGGAAGGAACTCGACGACGCCAAAGCCGATCTGGCGAAACTCCAGGAACAGGTCCAGGCGACGCGGAAATCCTTCGCGGAACTGGAAGAGCAGCACAAGTCCCTCCAGAAGGATCTGAAAACCGCCCAAAAGGCCGCCGCCGACGCGAAAAACCAACTCGGCGTCGTGAATCAGAATCTTGAGGCTCTCAGGAACGAAGCGAAGGAAAAAGAAGCGGCGCTCCGGAAACAGCTTGCCGACCTGAACGATCAGATCGCCAAACTCAAAAAAACCAACTCCGTCATGAAGACGGAGAAGGAGACCGCCGGGGCGTTGGCGGCCCGGTTGCGGCGGGAGAACACGAAATTGAAAACCGATCTGGAGAAGCTGCAGGAGGAGGTTCGACAGCTTCGCGGAATCCAGCCGTCGGCGGGGGACAAACCCGGCGATCCGCACAACGAAACCATCCCCAAAGTTCCCGCCTCCGCCCCGGTGGAAGAGGTGCCCGATCCGACGAAGTGATGGATGGATATGCCTACCGAAGCGATACCCTTCTGGAAACTCTCGGGCAGCGGGAATGATTTCATCTGCCTGGACAATCATGACGGGCGGCTGGACTTCCTGCTGGACGATCCCGACCGATTGGGGCGGTTCGTGCGCGGTTTGTGTCGTCGGGGGCACGGCGTCGGCGCCGACGGGGTGATCTTCGCCGTCGAATCCGAAATTGAGGAACTCGCCGATCTCGGCGCGCGGTTCCTGGAAGCCGACGGCAGCGAGTGCGAACTGTGCGGAAACGGCACGGGGTGTTTCACCCGCTTCGCCGTGCTCCAGGGTCTCGTGGCGGACGGGGAGATTCGCATTCTCACCCCGGCCGGCGTCGTGCGGGCCAGCCGCCAGGACGGGCGATACGTCCGCGTGTGCATCCCCTCGCCGGAGAGCATCCGGCGCGATCTGCACGTGAGTGTGGAAGGGAAAACCTTCTCCTGCGACTACGCCGTGGTGGGCGTGCCGCACCTGATGACCTACGTCGACGACGTCGAAGCCGTCGACGTGCGTCGCTGGGGCGAAGCGTTGCGGCATCATCATGATTTCCATCCTCGCGGGGTGAACGTGAACTTCGTGCAGGTGTTGGGGGAGGGCGAGATCGCCGTGCGGACGTTCGAGTTCGGCGTGGAAGACGAGACGCTTGCCTGCGGAACCGGTTCGAGCGCCTCGGCGATTCTGACGGCATTGCGCTTCGAGTGGGACGGCCCGCTGCGCCAGTGCGAAACGCCCGTTCTCGTCCGCGCCCGCGGCGGCGACGTACTGCGCGTATACTTCGCCGTCAACGCCTGCGGCGATGTGACGAACGTCTGCCTCGAAACCCTCGTCCGCGTGACGCTCCAGGGAACACTCAATCCCGAATTCCTCGCCGAGGTGCTTTGAGGGATGTCAGAACCCATACGTTCGATATACACCTGTTTGGAGACCAAAACACTACGGTTTGTAATCAATTTTTAACAATGCCTTTATGTTAAATTAATGCTGAAAATTACCGGTAGAGGTTTTGTTTCTTTCTTGATTTATTCCGGGTTTTACCGTATAGTATCTACCATAAGGTTTGGGTTTTTCAGAAGGGCGAGCCGTACAGTACGGAACGCCGAATATTTGCATTAGAGCCTAATGGAGCAAAGGAGTTGGAATATGAAGAAAACCATTGTTGTTTTGGCGGTGTCCGTCTGTTTGTCCGGCGTCGCCTGGGCGGACGACTTCAACCGGCCGGGGTGGTATGACGACGGGAATCCCACGAATACCCGGCAGGCGTGGGAATTCGAGACCAACTGCGGTTCGTTGTTCGCGCCGGAGGAAGTGGACAATCCCTTCGGAACTCCGTGCGCCGCGATCGGCGGACCCAACGCACACTGGCTGGAAGCTTTCCAGGGTGGTCCCTTCGGTTTGCGCACGGGGATTCTTAGCGCGTCCGTGGATGGCGACTATATCGAGTTCAACATCCCCAACGAAGAGGATTTGACGAAGTACAAAGAGGTCGTCGTCCTGTTGACCGTCGCGACGGACAATCCGGATTTCGTGACGGAATCCGCCACGACGCTGACGCCGTCCTACAGCACCGGATCGGGCGTCGCGTATCGGACTTGCGAACCCATCGTCACGACGGCTGCCGACGGCTGGTATTATATCGAGGATCACTGGATCATCGATCCCCAGCCGGAATGCGAAAGCTATAAGCTGGAACTCAAGGATCCCGAGTGGACGGACGGATGCACCCTTTGGATGGACGAAGCCGTGATCTACACGCGCTGCGTTCCCGAACCGGCGACGATGAGTCTGCTGGCCGTCGGCGCGTTGGCGCTGGCGCGACGTCGTCGATAACCGATTCGACCGAACCGACAATTGAAGAGTGGATTGTATCCATCCCCAAACCATACGCACGGGCGGATCGAACCATCGATCCGCCCGTGCTGTTTTCCGTAGGATTCGCAGTGGTAGGACGGGTAACGATTCGAAGCGAAGCGGAGATGCCTTAGGTATTACCCACTCTACCAGGTTCGCGTAGTTTTCTAACCCCGCGGGTGGAATTGTTTGTGGATGGATTTCAGGCGTTCGGCGTCCACGTGGGTGTAGATTTGGGTGGTGGCGATGTCGGCGTGGCCTAGCATTTCCTGGACGCTGCGCAGGTCCGCGCCGCCCTTGAGCAGTTGCGTGGCGAACGAGTGACGCAACGTATGCGGCGAAACGTTCCCCCGGGCCGCGACGCGCCGGACGTATTTGACCACGATCCGGAACACATCCTCGCGGAGCAAACCCCTGCCGGTGCGGGAGAGGAACAGATGTCCCGAATCCCGCCGGCTGGCGAGGACGGGACGATGTTCGCGAACGTAGGCGTCCACGATATGGATCGCTTCGTCGGCTACCGGGATGATTCGCTCCTTCGAGCCCTTCCCCAGCACGCGCACCACGCCGATTTTCGCGTTCAGGTCGCCGGATTGCAGTCCCACCAGCTCCGCGGCGCGCATTCCGGTGGCGTACAGGAGCATCAGAATCGCCCGGTCGCGCGAGGCGTGAACGTCCTGGGCGGGGTTGGGCGCGTTAAGGAGTTCCTGCACAGCCGGGGTGTCCAGCACCACGGGAAGGCGGTTCCACTTTTTCGGCGAGTCGATGCTCGCGGAGGGATCCTGGTCGAGGATATTCTGCAGAACGAGATACCGGCAGAACATGCGCACCGCCGCCGTCGCGCGGGCGGTTGAAGAAGCCGCCAACCCCCTCCGGCGACAAAATCCGATAAATCCCTCGATATGACTGGGGCGCAGACGATCCAGGCGAGGCTGATCGATCTCTTCGAGATATTGACAGAAATTCAGCAGGTCGGAGCGATACGCCGACCGCGTCGCCGTCGCCAGGCCGCATTCCACTTGCAGGTAGTCCAGAAAACCGTGCAAATGAACCATGGGCTCAGGACGCGGCCAGGAGGTGGTAACCGGCTGTGTGGTAGTCGACGTCATAATCCCGCAAATTGGACCGGAGTTCCTGGTAAATGGGACACGTTTCGTATCGCCCGGCGCAATGCCTGAACGCCTGGGTGATATTGCGAAAGCTCAGGTGGGTCGAACAGCGAGGATGCGACTTTTCCAGATAAGGGCACATCGAATCCGTTCTCCTTGTCGGGGACGACATCCGTTGTCGTCCGTGTAATCTATAGCAATATCGTCAGGATGCCCGAAGGGGCTTGAGGAAATCCTGCCTTGATAACTGTCATCTCCTAAGGAGTCCCAAGGACCTGGGCGGAGCGTAGCGGAGTCGAAGGATCTTACGCCCACCTACCCGTTAGGTCCTTCGACTCCGCTGTGCTCCGCTCAGGATGACAATGGATATGGTGTACAAATTCCGCGTTCTTTCGGGAGTTCCATTTGCTTTCGACGGAAATTTGTCCTAGAATGCCTCGACTCTAGACATCGGGTAGAAACGAGGTATACACCATGGCCAAAGCGAAACCTGTGGAATTGCAAAACGTCAGCGAACCGAATCTGTACCGGGATATGTTTCCCTACACGGAGCTGCCGAAGGTGCATTTCGAGGATGCCGTCGTTCCGCCGGCGCCCCCGCACGAAATTTGGGTCACCGACACGACCTTTCGTGACGGCCAGCAGGCGCGCCCGCCGTATACGATTCAGCAGATCGTCGAGATTTTCAAGCTCCTGACGAAACTGGACAACGGCAGCGGCATCGTTCGCATGAGCGAATTTTTCGTGTATTCCAAGAAGGACCGCGAAGCCGTCGAAAAATGCCAGGAACTCGGCGCGAAATTCCCCGAAGTCACCAGTTGGATCCGGGCCGTCAAGAGCGACTTCAAACTCGTCAAGGACATGAACGTTCCCGAGACGGGCATTCTGACCAGTTGCAGCGATTATCACATCTACCTGAAGCTGCACAAGGACCGTCGCCAGGCGCTGGAGCAGTATCTCGACGTGGTTCGCTCCGCGTTGGAGCATAACATTCGCCCGCGCTGCCATTTCGAGGATATCACGCGGGCCGACTTTTACGGATTCGTCATCCCGTTCGCGCAGGAGCTGATGAAGCTGCGCGACGAAAGCGGGCTGGATATCAAGATTCGCCTGTGCGACACGATGGGATACGGCGTTCCGTGGGTGCACGCGACCCTGCCGCGCTCCATTCCCAAGATGGTCCACGCCATGGTCCACCTGGCCGGCGTGCCTTCGGAACTGCTGGAATTCCACGGGCATAACGATTTCCACAAGGTGCTGATCAATCCGGCGACGGCCTGGCTGTACGGCTGCGCGGGCTGCAACTCCAGCCTGCTGGGGATCGGCGAGCGCACGGGCAACAGCCCGCTTGAGGCGATGGTCATCGAGGCGGCCCAGTTGCGCGAGGCCGTCAACAGCGGCCAGACCCCCGACTACCAGGTGATCACGGAAATTGCGAAATACTTCCGAGAAGTGATCGGATACCAGATTCCGCCGAACTTCCCGCTGGTGGGTCGTGATTTCAACACCACCCGCGCGGGCATCCACGCGGACGGGCTGCTCAAGAGCGAGGAAATTTATTCCGCGTTCGACACGCGGAAAATCCTGGGCCGACCGGCCGCCGTGGCGATTACCGACAAGTCCGGGGCGGCCGGGATCAAGCACTGGATCGAACGCCACTACAACCAGGACGTCGCCAAGGACGACCCGCGCCTGCTGGCGATTCGCGACAAGGTGGAAGCCGAATACGAAACCGGACGCACCACCGCCGTCAGCGACGAGGAAATGCACACCTGGTACGCCGAAGCGTTCGATATCACCAACTGGGGCGTGCCCAAAGACGGAAAAACGTCATAAGTATTCTGAATTATTCTGAATTTTTCAGAAAAGAAAAAACAATCGTTGTCATCCTGAACGGGGCGAAGCCCCTTGGGGGCAAGCTACGTCGAAGGATATCACGGGTTCGACGGCGTATGGTCCTTCGACGTAGCTTGCCCCCAAGGGGCTTCGCTCCGCTCAGGATGACAGTTCGGGCGTTCATGATAAAAAATATCTCGCACTATGATGGTATCCGGGCGTATAATCCCGGCGCTCGCGGACGGCCGCGAATTTTCCAAAGAATCCCGAAGAACCCCAGCACGAATGGAGTACGATTATGCCATTAATCCCAATGCGAACCTTACTGGACCACGCCGCCGAGAACGACTACGGCGTGGCGGCGCTGAACGTCAACAACATGGAGCAGATCCAGGCGATTCTGGAAGCGGCCACCGAGACCGATTCGCCGGTCATCATCCAGGCCAGCCGCGGCGCCCGGGACTACACCAACGACAACTACCTGCGCCACCTGATGCTGGCGGCAGCGGAACTCAACCCGAACATCCCGATCGTGATGCACCAGGACCACGGAAACAGTCCCGCCACCTGCATGAGCGCGATCGAGAACGGCTTCACCAGCGTGATGATGGACGGTTCGCTGGACGAAGCCGGGAAAAACCCCAACACCTACGAGCAGAACGTCGCGGTGACGAAGGAAGTCGTCGCCGCCGCCCACGCCCGCGGCATCAGCGTCGAGGGTGAAATCGGCTGCCTCGGCGGAATCGAAGACGGGCACGGCGCGGGTCTGAGCGAAGAAGAAGCCCAGGAACACCTGACCGATCCCGCCCAGGCCGAACAGTTCGTCGCGGACACGGGTTTGGACGCGCTGGCGGTCGCCATCGGCACCAGCCACGGGGCGTACAAGTTCACGAAAAAGCCCACCGGCGACGTGCTCCGCATGGACGTGATCGAGGAAATCCACAAGCGTCTTCCGAACTGCCACATCGTCATGCACGGCTCCAGCAGCCTGCCGCAGGAACTGCGCGACGAGATCAACAAGTACGGCGGCAGCCTGAAACCCGCCTACGGCGTGCCCGTGGAGGAAATTCAGCGCGGCATCAAGCACGGCGTGCGAAAGATCAACGTCGACACGGACAACCGCCTGGCGATGACGGCCGCCATCCGCAAGGTCTTCACGGAAAAACCGGCGGAGTTCGACCCCCGCAAATACCTCGGCCCGGCGCGCGAGTCCATGAAGGAAATCTGCAAAGCCCGAATGATCGCCTTCGGTCAGGCCGGCTGGGCGGGGAAAGTTCCCACAAAAACCTGCAAGGAAATGATCGACTTCTACAAGAAGTAAGAATCACCCGATCTCGATCTTGCCGGATAGGTTCGAAGGTATGTCCGCCTTCGGATGATGAATATCACCGCGATTCAAGTCCCCCGTCGCGGGAGCGATTGGGGGCTTGAATCCGTTCACGCGGGCTTGGGAATATGCGACTTCGACTGAATCCATCGAATCCGTTTCCACCGGGCCGGTATGCCTGGGCGTGGGAACATGTCTCTCCCCGCCACGCGGTTCTGGATTACGGTTGTCATGACGGTGAATTATTGGTCCGTCTTCGCCGCGCCGAGACCTCCGTGGTGCGCGTCGGGGTGGATGTGTGTGACGACGCGATTCAAGAAGGGCAAAAAAAATTTCCAGCCTTGTCACTTCGAGCCCTGCCACCCGAGACTTTTCCGAATCTTCCCTTTGCGGACGCCTCTTTTGATCGTGTTCTTTTGCTGGATGTCATCGAGCACATTCGCAGGCAAAAACTTCTGCTGCGGGAGCTTCGACGGGTTGTAACGCCCGACGGGATTCTTGTCGTCACCGTCCCGGGGAAACATCTCTTTTCCTTTCTCGATATCGGGAACTATAAGTTCATGTTTCCCGGTATTCACAGGTGGTGGTACACGCGGAAGTACGGCTGGGAGGCGTATCACTACCGATACGGTGGAGGAAATCCCTATGGCCTGGTCGGGGACATAGAGAAGGGCAAGAGGAACCACGAGCATTTTTCCCGCGATTCCCTTCGCCGGTTGCTTCATTCCGCGGGATTTGTCGTGAAGTCCTTTGATGGAACCGGCTTTTTTCATCGGTGTTTTTTCGCGGCATCCAGAATTCTTCCGATGCCGAATCTATGGAGGCGGTTACAACGTTGGGATCATAAGGCTTTCCAGTCGTCCAACCTTTTTTGCCTTGCCGAGCCGGCGGAACCCGCAAAGTGCCCGTCACCTCCGGTAAACGGATGATCGACTTCCACGCGAAGTAGCTGTTCCATAACGCGACCTATCCCAACCGTGGCGGAGCACCGGCTCCGCCACGGTTTTATGTATGTATAATCCGGTTTACGTCAGAATATTCTGAATCGCGTCGCGTATATGGATCAGATACAGTTGATCGCGGCTCATAACTCCACCGCCTCGGCCAACACCTCGTCACGGATTTCCGGATGCAGGGCGCGTTCGTTGACCACATCCACGGGATTCCGCAGCAAATCTTCCAGTTCATGAATCAATGCGATTCGGTCGAGCAGCGAACGATCGGGGGCCATGGTCACCAGCAGGTCGATGTCGCTGGCTTGGGTTGCACGTCCCCGTGAGACGGACCCGAAGATGCGCACGTGGCTGGCGCCGTGCCGCCGGGCGATTTCGAGAATGCGTTCCCGCTGGGACTGGATGTCGTTCAAACTCACCATGAGGATATTGTACCGTTCTTCGGAATATCTGACAACGCGGGATACTCCCAAGCAACATATCGGCAATTGGGATAAATCATCACGAAGGAATTCCAAAGAAGGCCCGGACACACTTTGGAAAATGCGCAGAAACCTATAAAAACTATTGCTTTCATGCCTTTTTTGTACGATACTATGTACAGAGATGTACAGTATTGTGCAATATTGTACATTGATGTACAACGCTGTACAGAAAGGTGGATGACATGACAACGATTTCCTTCACAAACGCCCGCGCTCGATTATCGCAGTTGTTTACCGACGTGTGCACCAAGCACGAGCGCATCGTCGTGGAACGGCACGGTTCCCAGAGGGTGGCGATCGTGCCGATCGAGGATATTGAAGCATTGGAGCAATTGCGCGAAGATCAGCGTGATCTTGCCGAAGCGGAGGCTGCCTGGGATGAATCTGAAGATACGATTCCCTGGGACGAGGTGAAACAGGAACTGGGGCTGTAATTGGCCTGCGAAGTACGAATCAAGAAATCGGCGCGGGAGCAGTTGCGTCAATTGTCGCGGCGGGAACAGCGACGCGTTCAGGCGGCGCTGGAATTGCTCCGTCAGGATGACGCGACGGCGGCGATGGATATATTGTGTCGCAAGCACGGGGCGGGATTTGTAAAAATGCTTCGGGGGAAACAAAGGGTTTTTTGGAAAATTCGTGTACGACACCTGCATATCTTCTGTACGTTTGAGGGGAACTGTCTTATTGTATTCAAAATCCGAGAGGATTGACTTCAAACGAAATCACGAAGCAAGGAATCCGTCATGCTGGACACCATTCATCTCGTACCCAGTTTCCATTACGACATTGAATATCTTCTCCCGTTGGGGGCGTACATGGAAATCAGCCTCGCGAATCTTCTCGAGGCGCATCGATTGCTGAAGAAGCATCCGCGATACACGTTTCGCGTCGAGCAGGTGTATCTGCTGGATACGTTCCTGCGGGAGTATCCTTCACTCGTGGAGGATATGCGTCGATTCGCGGCCGAGGGGCGGCTGGAGGTCAGTTCGGGGATGTATTCGATGGCCGACATCAACATGTCCGGCGGGGAGGCGATTCTTCGGAATCTTCTGGTCGGAAAGCGTTGGTGTCGCGAGCAATTGGGAATCGAGCCGACCGTGCTGGACATGGGCGACTGCATCGGCCATCCCGCCTCCATGCCGCAAATCACCGCGACGACGGGGTACGATTATTTCCTGTTCTTCCGGGCCGTCGATTCCCGCGAACGCAACAGCGAGATTCGCTGGGAAGGGATTGACGGGACGGTGATTCCGACGTATTGGCTTTCCCTGGTGGGATACGCGGGTTGGCATCAATTCCCCGGCGGAGACGATCAGCAACTCCTTGCCTCGATACAAGAGCACCTGGAGAACCATCACGCCGGACCCGCGGCGATTCTCCCGCACGGCGGGGATTTCAAATTTCCCTACGAGCGCGGCATCGCGTCGGTGGAACAGTGGAACAAAGAACATCCCACGAAATTCCTGTACTCCACCTACCGGCAGGGCCTGGACGCCGTCGACTTTTCCCACGCGCCGCTGGAAACCCGCGAGTGGAATCCCAGCCATCAGGGGTGTTACTCCTCACGGATTCGGATCAAGCGAAACAACCGTCGTTGCGAGGCGATGCTCCATACGGTTGAGGTTTTCAGCGCCTGGGCGGAGAAACATTTCCAGGCGCCGGCGGATCACGACGGTCTGGCCCGCGCGTGGAACATGACGTTCCTGAACCAGTTTCACGACACCCTCTGGGGTACGATCAGCGATACGTCCTACCGCGAGGCGCTGCAACGCGCCAAGCGCGTGGAGATGATCTGCCGCGACATGATCGAGGATCGTCTCGGCCTGCTTGTCGATAAAAATTCCGATACGCGGCGGGTGGCGGTGTTCAATCCCCTCGCCTGGGATCGCACGGCGGCGATTTCCGTCGCGCTGGAGCAGAACGTTTCGGACGCGAAAGTCTTCGATGATCAAAATAAAGAAATTCCCTCCCGCAAGATCGGGAATCAATTGCATTGGACGGCGAAGTTGCCCGCGAGCGGCTTGGGGGTGTTTAGAATCGACCCGGTGAAATCGAAATCTCTTTTGCCCGGCGCGGCGCGACCCAAAACACCGGCCAAGGCGTTTTCCGTGGAATCGATTGAACAGGAAAACGGGATGGGAATCGCGGTGCGAACGCCGTTGTATGACGCGACCTTTGCACCGGGCGGGACGATCCGAAGCCTCAAAACCCGAACCGACGGCGTGGAATTCATCGATCCGAAGCGACCGGCCTTTTCCGCGCTGTGCTACCAGACGGATCGCGGAGATTTGTGGCATTACTACGACGGCCCGCATTCCGACGGCGCGCCGCTCGGCGCGGAGCAGGAGATCATGGACGATCCGTATCCGCGGGAGCGTCGTCAACTCAACCGGACGGGCAAACGGTATTTCCTGGACGTCCTGGACAACCGCAACGGACCGCGGGCGAAGTTTGACGTTCAGGACCTCTCCGAGGATCGTCTGGTTATTACCATTACCTCCGCGATTGCGCGTCGATTTCCGAATTTGCCCGGTTTCTACAACGAGGAAATCCGCATCGACACCACCCTCACGGTGACGTTCCACGCCGACGATCCGCAAATCGATTTTTCCCTCGAAACCCATCACGTCGCGGGCAAGTGGTATCGCCTGCGGGCGGCGTTCTTCACGGATATCGACGGCGGGACGATTCTGCACGAAATTCCCTTCGGCCGATACGAACGGCCGGAAGGGGAGTTCCCGGCCCAGAACTATATTGCTTATTACAACGACGAAAAGGGAGTTGTTTTGTTAAACAAAGGCCTGCCCGGTAACAACGTCACCGACGGCGTGATGATGCTTTCCCTCATGCGGTCGGTGAATATCCACACGCGCGCCCAAAGCGACGAGGCGTTTGAGATCGGGCAAAAACACCGTTTTGATTACGCCGTCATTCCGTTTTCCGGGAAGACGAAACTCGACGATCTTGCCCCGGCGAGACGAGGGATGGAATTCAATATTCCCCCGGCCGTCGTGGATTCCGCGAACGTGCGGGAAAAGGATCGCTCTCGGTTTCCCGAAAAAACTCCCGCAGCCCCCGCGAGTGAATCCTTGCTGAAGATCGATCCACCGAACATCGTCTGTTCGGCGATGATTCCGCAGCCGGACGGTTCACTCGTCGTCCGCCTGATCGAAACCGCCGGTGAATCGACGAACGGCGTCGTCACCTTGCCTTCGGGCGTCACGAAACTCGAACAAACCAACGCGCTGCTGGAATCATCGGAAACGCTGCCGTGCGAGGGATCGACGGTTCCGTTGGCGTTCAGGCCTTTTGAAATCAAAACGCTTCGGGCAACCTGGAAGTGATTTTCACGCTGGCGGATTTGCATTCCGCGGGTGTTTTTTTTACGATTCTCGTCACAGATGAAGTACGAAAAGGAGCAACTGGCGGGGGAGGTGATTCTGCGGCTGCAGGGGGAACTGACTGGGTTCGCGTCTGACGACCTCGCCTTCGCGCTGGACGACGCCATCGACAACGCGGACGGGCGATTGATTATCGACATGCACGGCGTGGATTTCATCTCCAGCGTCGGCATCGGCGCGATGATGTACGCCTTCAAACGTCTCAAGCAGAAGAACCGGTCGATGGAACTGATCCGCGTGCAGCCGGAGGTGCGCAAGGTGCTGCTGATGACGGGCGTCGGGGCGCTGTTGAACGTCGCCGAGGGGAGCATGAAGATCAACGACGTCCTCCAGGCCGAGGACGCCCGCAACGCCCAGGCGATGGCGAATCTGCGTGAGTTTATGACCGATCTGCTGACGCACCTGGAGATCCCCGCCGAGACGGCCGGTCCGATGATCGAGGAATTCTTCCGTCTCTGCACCACGCCGAAGCCCTCCTGGACGGTGGAAGATCAACTCCGCGAACTGCTCGCGCCGCTGGAACTGGCCGGGCGAATCGACGCCAGCCTCGCGGAGTTGCCCAAGATTCTTCATCGTCGAATTCAACCCTATACCGCCGGGGTGAAAAGCCTCCTGCACGTGCGCGCGGGCGACGGGAAGTTGTCGGAATTATTCTCCGAGCAGATCGACGTACATCTCCTCGACACGGAGGATCGAAACCGGACCGACCTTCCCCTGACGCTCCACGACGGTGGGGCGATTCCGCTGGCGGACAAATCTCACGACGCGGCGCTGCTGATCGACGTTCTGAATCGGTATGAAGATCCCCTCCCGGCGCTGCGGGAAATTCTGCGCGTCGTGCGCCGCCGGCTGATCGTGATCGAGGCGGTCTGCTTCAACGACACGCAGCGGCGGATGAACATGTTCTTCGACTGGTTTTTCACCCGCGTCGTCCGCGGGGACGGCCGTCCGTTGGCGCAGCATTTCGACACTCCCAAAGGCTGGAAGTGGTTCCTCCGCGACCAGGGACTCCGCGAACGCGCCGGCGTGGACCTCGGCCTGGAGCTGCCCGCTCTGCCGGAATACCACTGGATGTTCGTGATGGACTTACCGTCCTCGTAGGATTTATTGAAAAAGACCAATCATTGTCATCTCCTAAGGAGCCCCAAGGGCCTGAGCGGAGCGCGGCGAAGTCGAAGGACCTCACGGGGAATTAGGCGTAAGGTCCTTCGACTTCGCTGCGCTACGCTCAGGATGACAGCTTTTGTTTTTTGACATGTCAGAAACAAAATCCATCTCGGTTCGCCACGGAAAGAAAACCATGTCGTTGAGAGTTCCCGCCGACGCGACGGTCTTACAAGGCACGCCGGCGCCGGCGTTGGGGGATCCGCAAACCGCCGTCGCCGAAGCGATCGCGAATCCCATCGGCACGGAACCGCTGGCGGAGTTGCTGGCGAAGCGCAAGCCCAAAACCGTCGCGATCACCATTTCCGACATCACGCGCCCCGTGCCGAATCGCGATTTCCTGCCCGCGCTGCTGGAGACGATCAACACAGCCGGGATCGACGATTCGCATATCGTGATTATCATCGGAACCGGCATGCACTCGCCCGGCACCGAGGCGGACCGGGAGGCTCTCGTCGGCAGGGATATTCTGGATCGGATCGAAGTGATCGACCACCGGGCCGACGATCCCTCGACGCTTCTGCGCGTGTGCGACGATCCGCCGATCCGCGTCTGCGCCCGATTCGCGAAGGCGGATTTCAGGATTGTCACCGGATTCATCGAGCCGCACTTCATGGCCGGGTTTTCCGGCGGGCGCAAGGGCGTCTGTCCCGCGCTGGTGGACCTGCAAACCGTCCGGCGATTTCACGGATTCGACACGATGGCCGATCCCAACGCGACGATGGGCAACCTGCGGGAGAATCCCTGTCACGAGATCGCGCTGAAGATCGCGCGGGCCGTCGGTGTGGATTTCCTGTTCAACGTCGCCATTACCGGCGACCATCGCGTCGCGGGCGTGTTCTGCGGCGACCTCGAACAGGCCCATCAAGCCGGCTGTGAGCAGGTGGCGAAATGGACGTCCTGCCGGATCGACGAACCGTTTGATCTGGTTATCACATCCGCGGGCGGCCATCCGCTGGATCAGAATTTCTACCAGAGCGTCAAGGGGATGTGCGCAGCCTTACCGGCGCTGGGTGAACAATCCACGCTTCTGCAAATCAGCGAATGCAGCCGGGGCGTGGGTTCGCGGGCGTACACGGACCTGATGCTGCGTTACGACAACGACTGGCGGGCGTTTCTGCGGGACATCGAGGCGAACCGGAACGAAACGCGCCTCGATCAGTGGGAATACCAGATGCACGCGCGCGTGCTGAAGCGCGTCGGCAGGGAAAAGTTAGGGTTCGTCAGCGACGGCATCGACGCCGAGATGCAAAAACACCTTTCCGTCACGCCGATCCTGGGGGAAGGCGACGTCCAACACCGCACTCAACGCGCGATCGACGAATACCTGCGAAACAATCCCGCCGTCCGAGTGGCCGTCATCCCCGACGGCCCATATACGCTGTTGCAATTGCCGTAACCGGAAGGATATACGGAATGAGGGATAAAAAGTTCATGTTCAAAAACAGCCATATTCTTCTTGACGAAAACAGTAAACAAGATACAATTCCATTCATAGCCGATCAGATGGTGAGGGATTGATTATCAAACGTGAAATACCAATTGAGCCTTGGTAGATATCTTTCCTGGTAATTTCCATCGGCATTGCCTGTTTTGATTGTCCGTTTAGCGGTTTTTCGCGAATCAGAGGGAACAACTATGAAACGACAAAAGACTCGTTTTTCCTTGTCATGCGCGATTCCGGTGTTGCTTCTGGTGGGATCGGTATGGACCGCGACCGCCGTCGCGGAACCCTTCGTGTTTTCCCACAGTATCACCACTCCCTACTGGTCCGGCCATGGCTTGGTTCATGACGGGACGAATCTGATTCTTCAGGGAGGAAATAAAATCTATACGATCCAACCGTCGGACGGTTCGGTGCTGGATGATTATTCTCTGAGCAACGCCCATGGATTGGGGTATAACGGGACAAGCCTGTTCACAGTCATCAGTTCCTGGAACATCGCGGCGAAGTTGCGCGAGTTTGATCCCGCGACGGGAACCACGATTCATGAGATTTCCGATGTGTATCCCGTCAGCCATCCCACATTCCTCAATGGAGAGTTGTACACGTGCGGCTACTATAATGAAATTCAAAAACGCAATTCCGCCACCGGAGAGATTTTAGACGCCGTTCCTTCTCCATACTATGAGCGCAGCGGGTGTATCTATTGGACACCCGATGCTCTGTGTGCCTACGGCGATAATCTGTTGGCGGTGATTTCGATCAATCTGGACAACGCGATTGTCGTGGAATTGGATCCGGTGACCGGGGATCGGGAACGAATCTTCAAACTCGGGAATTTCACACAGGGCGTCCGGGCCATCGCCACCGACGGCACGCGGTTATATACGACGGGCGTCGTGGGATATGACTCCGGCGCTCCCGGCGCCATCCACGTGTATGATCCCGCGCCCGACGGAACTCCCTGGGCGACGGCCATCGCGGCGCCCGGTAGGTATTTTGCTTCCGAGGAGGATGATCTGGAACTTGACGCCACGTGGTCGATGGCTTCCAGCGGGATCGCCTCCTATGAGTGGGATGTCAACAACGACGGAACCTACGACCTGTTCGGAGAAACCCCGACGGCGACGCTGGAGTATCTGCAAAATACGCTGGGAATGAGCGGAAGATGGCATACGGTGAAGTTGAAAGTCACCGCCGTGGACGGAACGATCGACTACGATTACGCGGACCTGGAACTGCCGGAAGTGCCCGAACCGACCACGTGCGGAATCCTGATTCTGGGCGGTTGGGGTATCCTGCGACGCGGGCGAACAGGTTCATAAATCGGCCCCGGGTTTGCATGTTTTTCGATTGTTCCCGTCACCCAAATCCAATAATGGTTTTCCCGAAAGGGCGGCAAGGCCCTTATCCCGAAGGGAGGTGGGCATGCATTGGTAATCAAAGACATGCTTATCCCTCAGGGAAAAGCATGCCCACCCGGAAACATCGATTTACGCGAACTCATCCGCGACTTCGCGGGTGATGCGCGTCCATTCTTGTAGCCGGCGGGGGTCGTTCTGGACGGTTTGGACGTCTTTTAGGGTGATGTCGATGTGCAGGCCTTGGGCCATCCGGAGCGTTTCGCGCGTGACGCGCCGCACGCGGTCGGCGTCGAAACCGGTGCAGACCATTTCGGCGGGGCTGGGCCGCCAGGAGATCACGTAATCCTCGCCGATTTGTTCGATGCACGTTTTCGCGTCGGCCATCGGAGATACGGCGATGCGGCGCAGGTTTTTGACGCGGCGGCGGAGCATGTCGATTTTCCGCGTCAGGTCTTCGCAGCACCCGTAGGCGACCAGGCCGAACTTCTCCAGAATCGGCAGTTGATATTCCAGCAGGAATTCCTCGTGCATCGCGGGTGACACGAGCGTGAATTCCTGGGCGGCCTGGTAACCCCACAGTTCGCTTCGTGAGACGCCGGCCGAATCGGCGGCTGGGTCGGGCAGTTCCTCGGCATACGGCATGGCCTGGTTTTCGTGGGCGAGTGTGCTCCAGTCGCCGGCGGCCTCCGCCTGTTCATGCACCGCTAAAATCCCATCCCGCAAAAACGCCATCAACCGATGCAGTCCGGCGGGGTTGTCCATCATATCGAGCATGAAATGTTCGATGCCGCGCAGATGCCCCAGAGCCGTCGAAAGATCCCCGCCCCACATGCGGTAGCACGGACCTCGATCCAGCACCACGGGCAGAATGTCGCCGATCGCGTCGGTAATTCGATCAAACGTCTGCCGCGTAGCCGCTTCGTCAATCGCGTGACTCGGCATGCGAAGTTTTTCCAGATCGGCGTCCAGATCGTTTATGGGATAGTCGATTTTATACGATCCGAACGATTCTTCGGAAAACACGTGCGTGCCTTCGACACCCCAACCGATACTCGAATAAACGGGCGACACGACGAACCATGGCTCGAAAATCGAGTCGTCCCCCATCGCTGCCCGGAAGAGCAGGTAGCGAAGATTTCGCTCGACGGACTGGAAAAGTGAATCCGCGCATTTCCGCGTCGTGATTTCGGGAACTTCGTTCCATGCCTCCCCGCCTCGGAGGTAGAGCAGAGGCCGGGTGGGTTTCAGACGGTTATGTCTTCGCCACAGGTCGCGTCGTTGGTTCTGGATCGGGTCGGCGGCCACCTCGACGTATCGCTTTGCCAGATCGCGCAATACGATCACGTCGGTAGGGACGGTTGAGAGTGTAGTCATGTCTGTATGGTAGTCGATCCTCCCGGAAAACCCAATGGACGCGGAAATCAAAAAGATGTATTATATCTCATATTATGCCTTCCTCGAATCCCCGAACGATCGTCACCGAGACGCGCCTGGTCGAGATGCTTCTCCAATCCCGCTCGACGCTGGACCTTTCGTCGCGAGGTCGGGCCGAAGCCGTCGGACCTTGCACGTTCATTGCGCCGCGCGTGATTGACGAACACCTGATCCATTACAACCGCCGGGGGCAAACCGCGGCCAGGATTGCCGGGAAGGAGATCGTGATCCCTCCCGGGGCGCTGCTGTGGGTGCAGCCTGGCGCTCGACAGGAGGTGCGTCTGCCCCGGGGGGAGGCGTGCGTGGCGTATCTACGGTTTCGCTTCGGGTCGAGACGTTGTCCGCGGCTTCAAGCGAATTATATCCTTTGTGAACGGGCGAGCTGGGCGGATTCCCTGTTGAGAGAGCTTTCTCTGGGACGACAACATGGCGGTTCCCTCGAGTCGTTGCGCCACAGGAGCATCCTCGCGCAACTGCTCTGCGAGATTTTGCAGCTTGCCGACGCGCCCCCGGCGGGATTGGGAGGATTGCAGCCGCACCAGCAAAGGCGATGCCTGGAGTTTATTCACGACAATCTCGCGCGACGATATTCCGTCGCCGAACTGGCGAAGCACTGTCAGCTCAATCCCGCGTACCTGACGATGCAGTTCCGCAAGAGTTTCGGCATGACGCCGCGGGCGTATATCAAGCAGTCCCGTGTTCGCGCCGCGGCGGGGATGCTGCTGGAAACCGGAAGGACGATTTCGCAGGTCGCCGACGATCTTGGGTACAACGACGTGTACTTCTTCAGCCGGCAGTTCCGGCAGGTGACGGGGCAAAGTCCGCGGTTTTGGCGGAGGCAACATGACAGAAGGTAGTGTGTTGTCATCCAGTCTGGATTGTCATCCTGAGCGGAGCGCAGCGGAGTCGAAGGACCTCAAGGGTTGCTGAGCGTAAGGTCCTTCGACTCCGCTCGAAGACTCGCTCCGCTCAGGATGACACTATTTCGCTCGGGAGGACACAATTATGGTTTTTCAAATTCAAGTTGTCGGATGAAAAATTCAGATACGTCCGATGGAAAGATATGGTATCCTGATCCCGCGTCACCGAAACGGCGTGGCGTAAGAGAAGAACGGGAGTTGGTGTTTATGATCGAACTGGATTCATTGCATGACGTGATTGAAAACCTCAGCGCCCGGATCGTCGCTATCCGGGACTCTCTTTGACATCCCCGCGCGTCAAGGCAAGATGGACGAACTGGAGCGGACGATGTCCGCGCCCGGATTCTGGGACCACCAGGAGTCGGCCCGGAAGGTCGTCGCGGAATTGAAGGCCCAGAAGGCGATTGTCGCGCCCACGAAGGATCTGTCGCGGCGCGTGGAAGACCTGCAGGTGCACTACGAACTCGCGCGGGAAGAGGACAGCGAAGAGGAATTCCGGGAAGTGGCCGAAATCGCCCAGAAGGTCAAGGACGACCTGGAAAGCCTCGAGCTGAAGGCCTTGCTGAGCGATGAGCATGACGCGGGCAACTGCTATTTCTCCATTCACGCCGGGGCCGGGGGAACCGAAAGCTGCGACTGGGCGGAGATGATGCTCCGCATGTACCTGCGGTATTTCGAGCGTTCGGGTTTCTCCGCCGACGAAATCGACCGCACCGACGGCGAGGAAGCCGGCATCCGTTCGATCACGTACCACGTGAAGGGACCTTACGCCTACGGGTATCTGTCGGCAGAGCGCGGCGTGCACCGCCTGGTGCGGATCAGCCCGTTCGATTCCCAGAACCGGCGGCACACGAGTTTCTCGTCGGTGGACGTCCTGCCGGAGATGGACGACGTGGACGTCGAGATCGACTGGGACAAGGACATCCGCGAGGACACCTACCGCGCCAGCGGCGCGGGCGGGCAGCACGTGAACAAAACCTCCAGCGCCGTCCGCCTGACGCACCTTCCGACGGGCCTGGTCGTGCAGTGTCAGAACGACCGCTCGCAGCACAAGAACCGCGCCGAAGCGAAGCGCATGCTCGCGGCGAAGCTCTACCAGCACGAGCAGGCCAAACGCGACGCCGAACTGGCGAAACTCTACGGCGACAAGGGCGAAATCGCCTGGGGCAACCAGATTCGCTCCTACGTGCTGTACCCCTACCAACTCGTGCGCGACGAACGAACGGAACGAAAAAGCCCCCACACCGATAAAATCCTCGACGGCGATTTGCAGGGATTCATCGACGAGTACCTGCGATATCGAGCGGCGGGGAAGAAGTAGGGCGTGCAACTTGTTGCACGCGGGAATTAGGAAAGAGGAACATTGCGCGTGCAACAAGTTGCACGCCCTATTACCGACTTAATGGTCCATCGCCGCCGCCCAGTCGAGGGCCATGAGCTTTGCGCAGAGCAGACTGCCGTATACGCTCAGGAGAAACACCACCGTCGCCATTACGTTCGTAACGATAATCTTCCAGGGGGTTCCTTTCTTGCGCCATGCGTGGAGGAGAGAGAGGACGACGGCGGCTCCGTAGAACGCCGCCGGTATCACGAAGAAATACTCCAGGGGAAACCTTAGGGAAAACAGCATGCAGGGAATGGCGACAAAACCGGCGACGCGCAGCGATTTGAGTCTTACGCAAAGACTTACCACAGCCGACAGGAGCACACCCGCCGACGCGATCCTGGAGAAAAGGAAAAACGCGGGCTTCCATTTCTCATAGGAGGAAGTCAGGTTGGGAATCGAGTTGAACCAACGGGTTAAAGGGACGGCGGGATAGAGACTCGCCAGGAGAACGAAAAAGAAAACCGTGCAAACAATCCTAGGCGCAGAATAGCCGGTGTTTTGCGACATCATTCCATTGGCTCCATATTTTTGAATAGATGGTAGTCCGTAGTCGGTGGTCGGTAGACAGTGTCGGATTCCCGACTACCGACTACAGGCTACCAACTACTACCCACCATTTGATTTTTTCGTCTGATTGGTATTGGGGGCAATACGGAAATCATCGAAGAACAGCGCCTTGCCGGACTCCACGCAGGTCGCCGCGTAGAGATACATCGCTGCCGACCAGGTCTGCCAGTCCTGTCCGGCCGGCTGACCGTCGCGGGCGTAGCACCATTCGTTGAACCCGTAGGGGAGTTTCTCGTTGACGGCGGGTGTGATCAGGTCCGTCAGCGCCAGGAGCTTCTGCTCCGCGAGTTTCTGCTTGCCGGCGGCCACGACACCGGCGATGTAGAACCCGCACACGAAAGGCCAGATCCCGCCGTTGTGATATTCGCCGGGCTGGTTGAAGCGTTTGTAGCGGGGCATCCAGTCCGGATCGCTGGGGTAGATATACGGGAAGAAGTTCGGCGGCAGGTCGACGGCCAGTTCGCCGTGTTTCCGCATGGACGTGGTTTCCTCTTCGATCCAGGTAATCAGGTTGTTCGCGCGGGTCGGCGAGGCGAGTCCCGACAGCAGCGCGATACTGTTTCCCAGCAGATCGAACCGCTCGGAGCGATGCACCTTGTAGGAATACAGGGCGTAGTAGGGTTTGCTGGGCAGGACCAGGCCTTCATGGACGTGGCGCTGCTTGACTTCGGCCTTCACGGTGAAACGATTCATGAGATTTTGCAGGAAGTCGGCCTTCTCGTGCAGGCCGAAGCAGCGGAGATAGCTGTACACGACGGTGTTGACGAACAGCCCGTATCCGAGCACCCATTGTTCGTCGCGCCAGTCGCTGGTGGGCAGTTGGGGCACGATCACGCGATCCTCGACGCTCTGGTAGTCCATCCAGGTGAGGGATTTCCGGACGGCGTCTTCGAGGAAATCCGGTTGGTTCATCACCCGTCGGAAGATGCCCACCGCCAGGAGGAACAGGGGTGTGGTGTCGCTGGCGCCGCGGTCTTCCGAGTCGTGCACGAGCGAGGGGATGTGCCCCAGTCGCGTCTGATTTTTCGCCAGCGACTCCAGCACGCGTCGCGTGGAGGCGATGAGTTTCTTGTGTCCCGATGCGAGAATCCCCAGCGTCGCGATCATCAGGTCGCGCGTGTAGGGTTCGGGATAGCCCCACCCGGCCGTCCGCGGCAGGCCCCGGTAAGGTCCGTGCATGTTGTGCACGAGCACTTCCAGGGCCGCCGCCTTGGCTTTCCGCACGTAGTCGGATTCCCGCGGAGTCAGACTCATTTGACACCCAGTCGTCGGGTAATGATCTCGACGAATTTCTTCGCCACGGTGCGATAGTCGTAATTTTCCACGACGCGTTGTCGCCCCGCCTGGCCCATTTTGTTTCGCAGCGCCTCGTCGTTCAGGAGTTTCATCAGGGCGTCGGCGATGTCGTGGATGCTGGCGCGGTAGTCGGCGGTTCGGGGACGTTTGAACACCACCCGGTGCCCGTCCTCGTATCCCTGGTCCTGTCCGAGGATGGTCTCCCGCAGGCGGATTTCCTGGGCGACGCCCGCGAGGAACGCGGTTTTCCCGTGCACGAGGGTGTCGAGCATCGCCATCGCCTTGATCCCGATGACGGGTTTTCCGCAGGCGCCGGCTTCCACCTGCGGCATGCCGAAACCTTCCAGACGCGACGGGGCGGCGTACACGTCGCACGCGGAGATCAGGAACGGAATGTAATTCCGGGACATCTTCCCGGTGGTGTAGATCACCCGTTTTTCCAGTCCGAGGCTGCCGGCCATCTGCATGTCCGCGAGGTTCTGCTGGTCGGTGCGGGGCTGGGGCCAAACCTTGCAGACATATTTGTATTCCGGAACTTTTCCCTCGATCAGCGCCAGCGCCTGCATCACTTCCTGCGCGCCCTTGCTGGCGGCGTCCCCGCCGATGGTCAGGATCATCAGTTCATGGTCGCGCACGCCCAGGGATTCCCGCACGGAAGCGACCATCGGATCGCTTTTGTCCCGCGGGAGGAAGGAATCCGTGTCGCATCCGACGGGCAGGACCTCGATGTTGTCGGGCTTCAGACCGTCCCGGACGTACACGTCCTTGACCCAGTTGGACGTTGTCAGAAGCAACGGCAGCTTGTTGAGGACTTCGAGATAGTTCGCGAGGTATCCGTCCACGACCAGCCACGGCACCGGCTGCATCCCGAATTTCTGGGGGTGAAACACCAGGTGCGGGGCGTGTCCCCAGAAGCCCACGCCCAACACGATGTCGGGTTTGTACCAGCGGTAGTACCACTCCTTTTCCTGGGCGGCTTCGAAATTCACCGCCTTGGCGTCGACTCCGATTTCCCGTAACCCTTGATACAACAAATCGCCCTGTGTCGCCAGTCCGCCGGGCGAGGGCGGATAGTCATACAGCAACAGCACCTTCATGGTTTTGCTCCTTCACTGCTTTCCATACGCAAAAACGATTCCGGAGAAATACAGGCGGTCTCTTCAAACGATCCCAGTGGAAACCCGTATTCTTCTCGGATGATCCGTCGTTTTTCTTGAAGTTGTTCGTCGGTGAGTTCCACGACGTGGTCGCCCCAGTCGGCCGGGGCGCATCGCCCCGTGGGCGCTTCGCATTCATACGCGAACGTCCATAACGCGTCGCACGCCAGGATTCCGTTGCGGAATAAATGCAACACCGCCTCGTGCACCTCCACGTGCCGCGGATGGCCGTATTCCCCGTTCCTGCCGTGGGTTAAGCACAAATCCCACCGCCAGCTCGGTAGAAGCTCGATGATGCGGTTCCCGATGTCGGTGGGGGGGTGAATCGCCTGGAGTGTTTCCCCGTCGTTCAGGTTGGACATGATTCCGTGGATTCCCAGCTTCACGCAGAGGGTGTGGAATTTCGGCGCCCGGTCGGGATCGTCGGCCCGACAGAGCGTCAGCACCGTCCATTTCCAGTCGGGACGGGACAACATCACCCCGCCGCACCAGATGATCTCGTCATCCGGATGGGCGACAATTACCGCACCGTTCATACCCATGGTTCTCCGGCGTCCAAACAGCCACGGTCCAATTGTATACGCGCCTTGTCTCGCGGAGAAGGCGGATTCCTTGTGAGTGACATTATTTTCTGGTTGTGAATCAGTACAGCTTAAGGCACCGTGAAAACTCAAGAAAGAACGACACTGAGATACGGAGAAAACGGAGAAAACCAGAGAAGATATATTAAAATCTTCTCAGTCTCTCAGAAACTCAGTGTCGGATTTGCTGTTTCTTCTGTTATACCTGAAAATCCGGTCGCTCACGATTCCTCCGAAACGAAGGTTTTTTCATACCACATTCCTCGCGGAATCGGTACGCTACCGGGAATGTATTCGATCCACAGGCCGGTACGCAAGGATTCAATCTCATGATTCAGATCAGCGTGTGCGAGGATAAATCATGGCGGCCTCAGGCGGCGGCTTTTTCTTGTGTCCAGTAGGTTCGCCACAGGCCGCTGTGATAGATGG
>JAFGJE010000173.1 GCA_016929245.1 Phycisphaerae bacterium | reverse complement strand
ATTCGAGGCGTCGCGCAACCCGTACATGCGCCGAACAAATAAGAAATCTTCTCCCCGCCGCCCCAATTAAGATGCGTAGGCCCTGATTAGTCTCCCTGTACCCATTGCGGAACGAAGGAACCCTCGATGATCTGTTTTTCGATCGCCAGCCTGCCGGCGCGAATGTGCTGACGCATCCGGAATTCCGCCTGTTCGGAATCCCCCTGTTCGACGGCGTCGAGGATGCTCATGTGCTCGCTCCAGACCGCCCGCGGATCGCGGTTGGCCCGTACCACCTTACCGAGCACGCGGTAGTTGTCGGCCAGCCGCTTGAGCATGCTGTTGCCCGATACCTCCAGCAGGGCGTGATGCCATTTGCGGTCCAGCTTGCCCATTTCGTCCAGGTTCCCTTCGTCGCCCAGCAAGAAGATTTTCTCAGCCATGGCGCGGAGCTCCTGAATCTGGGCGCGGGTGATATGATCGCAGCACAGGCGGGCGATCAGTCCTTCGTGCATCTCGCGCACGTCCCACGACTCCAGCAGTTTCTCCATGCTCATTCCGGTCACGAACATCCCGCGATTGTCGATGCTCTCGACCAGGCCGAGTGATTGCAACTCCAGCAGCGCCTCGCGCACCACACCCTGGGCCACCCCGAATTGTTTCGCCAGCGAAGGCTGGGTCAGCTTCGTGCCGGGCTTTTTTTGTCCTTCCAGAATCATGGTCTGTACGGCGTCGCGCACCAGATGCCGGGCGTTGCCGGACTTGCGATTATCCTCTTGTATAGCAGCCATTGAAATGTTCCTTTTCGGCAAAAAATGGTTTCCAAAACCACCGGATACCGACAATTATATATAAAACGATGAAATAATCAATAAATAAATTGAATTATCTATAAAATGGATGGTACAATATTTTCGACTTGCTGATGGATGATATCTGACGAAGAGGTTGAAGAACATGCGCACGATCTTGCCATCGGGAAAAAGAAAAAGGGATCAGAAAAGAAAAAGGGGTCAGGTATCTTTTTCCCGCGGTTTCACGATGATAGAACTTTTAGTGGTGATCGCCATCATCTCCCTGCTGGTGAGTATTCTCCTGCCTTCGTTGCAGGCGGCGAAGGAGCAGGCCCGCATCGCCAAGTGTCTTTCCACGTTACGATCCTTCGGTTTGACGCTGAACATGTACGCCAACGAAAACGACGGATCGATCCCGCCGGATTTTTATCCCGGTTCGCCGCCGGACTGCCATCGGCTTCGCCAATCCTGGCCTTGGCTTTTAGCGCCGTATCTCGATATAGGCATCATGCGGGTGAATGAATGGGGAACAGTAAGGCCTGCCGGTATCGTTCAATATGCCTGCCCCTCCGCCGATCCCATCGTGGAAAACGACCTTTTGTGCCTCGGCGGCTACGCCATGAATACGATGCTGGACGGTCAGCGATGGAACACCGGCGGATCGGAATACTATGTGGCCCCGCCGAAACTCGATGATTTGAATGCAAATCTGGTTTATCTGGGAGATGGGATGTTGAGACCCGCGGGAAGCGACACTCTTGTCATGCAGATTATGGGACGGACGTACGATCCGACTATTTCCAACGAGGATTTTGAACCGAATCATCACCCCTCCTTCCGCCACAACGGCGGAGAGGACCGGTATCCGCCCGCGTTCCTGGATTCCGACTCGGCGAATTTCGTCTTTATCGGCGGGCACGCGGGAAACGTTCGACACGAAGACCGGGACGAACTCTGGATCGACCCGTCCAATCATTAATCAAGACAAGGAGAAGTCTTTCATGTACCGTGTGACCCGCCTTGCGACTCCATGTGCATGTATCCTTCTGACAGCCTGGCTTTGCACGGCCCAGGAATTTCCGAACTCCGCGAAGGACAGCGGCGAGTCGCCGTATATCCAGCGGCTGAAGGCCTCCGCGGACGGTAAGGACCTTGTGCTGCGATTTGAGGGCAAGCTGCGCCTCGGTCGGGAGGACAACGCCTTCCGCGCCAACACGAACAAGACGTTCCATCACGCGATCCATCGAATTCTCGTGACGCTCAACAACGACAAACTCGACGAGTTCATTATCGACGTAGGCCCGGATACGAAGGGCAAGGTGACCGTTCACCCCGCCGATTGCTCGCACGCGATGGAAGACGGCGTCGTCACGATCCGCGTGCCGCTGTCGTTGATCGCGTTCACTCCCGTCGACGTGATCGCCGAGACCGATTCGATTCATTTCGGCAGCGAGGAGATGGTCGGCGCGGCCGGGCGGAATCTGTTCTCGGCTGCCGGCGAAAAACCCGCGCGGATTTCCATCCCCTCCCTGCCGGAGAATCCCGAAAAGGCGGCGATCTCCGATCTGCAAATCGCCGACGCCGATCCGACGTCCGCCACGCTGACATGGAACACCTCCTTCCGCAGTCGGGCGCGGGTGCTGCTGTCCACCGGCGGAAAGAAGGTCCAGACGGTCGCGCAGGACGTCCTGACGCGCAGCCATCGCGTGACGCTCACGGGTCTGTCGCCCGAAACCCGGTACCAGGCCGTCGTGGCGGGCAAAGACTTCACCGGCGGGACGGTTCCCGCCAAAACGATTTCATTCACGACAACCGCCCGAATAGTCAAGGGCGCCGGCGTGACGGGTTGGTTGAGCGTTCGCGGCAAGTACATCGTCGACAGCAACGGAAAGCCGTTCCCGTTGGGCGGATATTCCGTGTCGCTGGGCGACTGGTTGTGGAACGAATTTCCCCGCTTCGGCACGATTCCGATGGCGGCGCGGTATTTTCGCTCGCTGGGGTTGAACGCCTGCCGCCTGGGGTTGTACGAACGTACCCCCGACGATTTCTGGGTGGCGGGATTCCTGCGCGGCGGCGCCGGCGCGGTGAAGAAATTCGGCGGCATGGAAGGATACGTCAAAAAATTCGTCCGCCCGATGGTGGAGCAGATCGCCAACGAGGGAATGTACGTCATCCTCGACTGGCACGACGCGTACGGCATGGTCGACGCGAAGGTCGAGAAGGTCGCGCAGTTCTGGGAGGCAGCCGCGAAGGAATTCAAGGACGAACCGCGTATCGCCATGTTCCAGATT
>JAFGJE010000172.1 GCA_016929245.1 Phycisphaerae bacterium | reverse complement strand
CCGGTCGCCTCGCGGATTTCCGCGAACGACAGCAGGAACGAGTCGCCGTCCATCACGAGCGACTCGAACCCCGCTTCGCGGAAGATGTCCGGGATGAAATCCGCCCAGCCGCACTCGGGGTTCCAGCCCAACGTCGGGCGCACGCCCGTGTGCTTCTCCCAGGCGTCCAATCCGTCCCGCAGCGACGCCAGTCCGATCCGCGCGTCGATATTCGACAGCATGATGTGAATGTACGGCGAGGCGACGGGTTCGACCAGTCCGTCCCGCACCAGGCCGCGAAGCTTCCGGCAGACCGACGGGCACAATTCGGCGATCGCGTCGATGGTGAATCCCGATCCTTCAAACCCGATCTTATATTCCTTTTCCCGAACGCAATCGAACAGGCGTTCGTAACAGTTCTCAATCACCCAGCCGCGCTTCTCCGGCGGAAGCTGGGAATACTGCAGATTGCCGTGCGGCAGAAAAACAACCTTCGGTGCCTTGCTCATGTTTTGTATCTCCCATTTTTTTTGCCACCCCTGAGGGGTGAACTACGGGCACAAATTTCACTGTGAAAAGAATGTATTTCTCTTTCTTCTTATTGAAAGTAGCCACGGGCGCAAGCCCGTGGACAAAAGGGAAATAATATTTCCGTGTCCCGTAGGGACGATTGAAATCAAATCCTATCATTCAATCGCCCCTATGGGGCTCTCTGATTTTTTGGTTCCAGGTGTCCACGGGCTTGCGCCCGTGGCTACTTTCAAAGAAACGGCTTCAAATTTTGGGTGGCGGGGCTCCATCCCGCCACCTTCCTGATTCCAGGAAGTCTTTTTGCCATCCCTAAGGGGTGGCTGGCTGATTCTTCTTCTTAATTTCTTATGACCAGCGAATCAACGTTTTCATTCTCGTGTCTCGGTTTCGTTCGAGTTCTTCGTAGGCGTCGGGCGCTTCCGCGAGGGGGATTTCCTTGTCCCACAGCACGTCGGCGTCGAACTTGCCCCGCGAGATCAACTCCAGGATCGCTTCCTTTCCGCCGGGCTTCACGGCGCAGGAGACGGAAATCCGCAGGTTGCGGTTGAACCATTCCTGGTACGGCGTCAGGCAGATCGGTTCGGGATAATCGCCCTGTAAATGAATCCTCCCGCCGTCGTCTCCCAACTCCCAGCCGCCTTCGCGAACCATTTTCCGAAGGTTGTTCGGAACGGCCGAGTCGCCGCTGGCTTCGATGACGACGTCCGCCAGCCTGCCCTTCGTCACGTCGGCAAGCATTTCGACCGCCTGGTCGTGGGCGGCGTTGCAGCAAATGGCGTCGTCGGCGAATTTCTTCGCGCGATCCAGCCGCCAGGAGCTTTTATCCATGATAATCAGGCGCTGGCAACCGTAAATTTTCGCCAACTGGGCGGCCGACAACCCCACCGCGCCCATGCCGATCACAAGAACCGTTTCGCCTTTATTGATCCCCACCTTCTCGATCCCTTTATGCGCGACCGAGGCGAGATACGCCACCACCGCCTGCGGGTCCGTCACGTTGTCGGGAATCTTCGCGGGCATATCGAACGGCGAACCGGAAACGGTGGGATTCTTGACGGAAATTTCCACCTGCCCGCCCCAACTGGCGCAAAGGGACGTGGGATACTGCCGGATTTCATTGGCCATCACGCGCTCGCCGACCTTAAAGCTTTGGCCTTTGGCGTCCTTCATCGCCTTCGGCCCGACGTATTCCACCACACCCACCTGCTCATACCCCGGAACGGTCGGATACCACAACTCCCCGCCGAGTTTGCCCGTCCTTCCGTTCCAGACCTTCACTTCCGTTCCGGTGCTGATGGCGCTGTAGGTCGTGCGAATCACGACGCTTTCGTCGTCGACGGGAAGAAGGGGAATTTCCTTCACCACCGCGTGACGCGGTTTCTCAATCACAATCGCTTTGGTTGTTTCGTACATGATCTTTTCTCCATTTCTAAAAAGAGAACGCGAATAAGACGAATAAAACCGAATAAGACGAATAATTTTTTAGTTTTTTTCTGACGACAGGCTTCCGACTACAAACTACAAATCCTATTCGCGTCATTCGTCTTCATTCGTCTTATTCGCGTTCTCTTATATGTTTTCTAACCACTGATTCAACTGCCGCAGGTCGTCCCGCGTTCCCTCGAACACGTCGGAGGGTTCCTCATACTCCAGGCCGTAGAAGCCTTCGTATTTGTCCGCCAGCCATTGCAGGATCGGCGGGTAGTCGATCTCGCCTTCGCTTAACCGGCAATATTCTTTCTTTCCGTCGACGCGCTTGAGGCTCTTGAAGTGCGTAAAGACGATGGGGAACTCGATCTTTTTGATCGCCGCCAGCGGATCCTCGTCGTACATCCAGAAATTCGCCGGATCGAAATTCAGGCCGATGTTCGGTTCGTCGACCCCCGCCAGAATGCGGTTGCACTGCTCCGCCGTTCGCGTCAGACCGCCGTGATTCTCCAGGCCGACCGTCAGGTTATACTTCGCCGCGTGCCGCGTGACCCGCTTTAAGGCCGCGGAGACCTGGTCGTATACCGCGTCGTCGTCGCGGTCCACCCAACCGGCGAAGAGAATAATCACCTTCGGCTTCAGCCGCGCCGCCCGGTCGATATCCGCGCACGCCAGGGCGATTTCCTTCTCGACATCCTCCCGCACCATGAAATCGCCGTTGGCGTTGACGCTGGCGTACGACAGCCCGTGCTTTTGCACCGTCGCGAGCGTCTCGTCCAGCTTCGCGGGGGCGATATCCACCGGCATCGTGCCGGGAAACTTCGCGAACTGCCCGCAGATGTACTCGATCCCGTTGGATTTCAGAAATTGACACTGTTCTTCCAGGGGCGTCAGCCGAAATCCCCAGGGAGAAGACGTTAAGGTTACGGGGTTCATGTTTCACCATCCTCTAAAAAGGGTCGTCCTTGTTCGTCGATAATCGTCGTCCGCAGCATTTGCGGCGGGTCGGCGTGGTTGGTTTCGATCAGGTCGATCAGCGCCGCGGTCATGTTCCGGGCCATCTCGTCGATGGGCGAAACGATCCGCGGCAGGTGCGGATGGAGGCTTCGCAACAGGGGCGAATCGACGCCCAGCACCGCGATCTCCCGGCCGCGTTGCTTCGTCGCTTCCAGCAGGCCGAAAACCGTCAGGGCGGTCGTGGCGATCAGCGCGGTCGTCTCGGGATGCGCTTCGAGAAGATTCCGCGCCGCGTCGCGCGCTTCGTGGAAGGTCGGCGTGACCGATCGGACGACAAGCTCCGCGCCCAGGCGCCCGGCTTCGGCGCGTGCGCCGCGCTGAAAATCGGCGCCGGAAACCCACTCGTCCGACTCGCACACCAAACCGATCCGCCGATGCCCCCTGCCGTGAAGAAATCGAACCGCCTGGACCGTTGTCTGATAGTTGTCAATATCCACCTGCACGAACGCGGGACTCTCCGGCCCGTCATGCCGTCCCAGGACGCAGGGGATTCCCTCGCGATGAAACGCCTCGACGCGCTGATCGTCCCGCCGCAGGGAGATCAGGATCACACCGTCCGCCCGGTGACTTTTCACAAGCCCGACAAGTTCCCCAGCCGCCGCGTCTATCGGATCGCAGTTGAGCAGCACGCTGAAATTCCGTTCTCCCGCCTGCTCGTGAATGCCGCCGAGGAACATCAACACGAACGGGTCCGCCAGCGCCAATTCCCGTCCCAACGGCAGGTGCACCGCCACCGCGCCGGCCTGCCTGGTCCGCAACGTCCGCGCGGGGATGTTGGGCACGTATCCCAGCTTCCGGCAGGCGCGACGCACTTTCTGGGCGGTCGCTTTTTTGACATACCCCGACCCGCTCAGGACACGGGAAACCGTGCTCTGATGCACCTTCGCCAGCTTCGCGATGTCATAGGTTGTGGGCAATTTTTGAATTTGATAATTTATAATTACCTATTTTATATAGAGTTATATTCTGCATCCGAATGCACATTTAATTATACTTTTTTCGCGTTGAATGTCAAGTGGAATTATGAAAATAGAAAAATCCAACATTCCTCAGGGACAAGTTCCGGCGCTGAGATACAGTATTTTCAGTAATGCAAACGAACGTTGCACATAGCGTTCATCATAGTAGTGACAACGTTTTTGATAGTAGCCCCGGGCGCAAGCCCGGGGAACGAAACGGCATCCTATCTCTCCGAGTCCCGTCAGGGACGACTGAACGATTCAATCGCCCTAAAGGGCTCTGGAGTAGACAATCGGCTGGAACCCCGGGCTTGCGCCCGGGGCTACTTTCATTCAAATCAAAGAATCGTAATTATTTTCAAACACTGCATGAATATATTTTTTTGAATTATTGATAATTCAGCGCCTCAGTGTCGGATGTTCTTTCTTTATTTCCCCGGTTCGAAACCCGGTACGACGGTCTGGGGCGGGTTGATGTGCAAAATGCGCCAACCGGCGTCTCGCCGCACCCAGTCGATCGTCCACGCGAAACCATACGCCCCCCCGCCGAGATCGTCTTTTAACTTCACGACCGTCGTGATCTCGGTTTCCGCGCGCCGCCCGTGCGTGTGAACGATCAGCCGCGTCACGCGAATGGACTGGATGGGATGTTTGCCGCGCGTCTGTTTGGCCAGGGCGAGAAGGGATTCCTTGTCCCCGCCGAATCCGTCGTAGGCGTCGTCCAGGTATTTCGCCGCGGCGTCGAGACGTTCGGCCTGGTAATCGTCGGCGATCTGCTGCAGGGACCGCTGGATTTTCTCGCGGTCGGTGACGACCACAAGCGCCAATCCCAGCAGCATTCCCGCGATGATCGGCGGAACCAGCAACGCCCACGCCGCCCGTTTCGTGCGCCGTTGCAGCCATATCCAGAACACCACCAGCTCCGCGACGGCGAGGATCACCATCAGCCACATCGGATCCTCGAACAACATGCGTTTTAAGGTTTCCATAATTGAGAAGTATACGCGAAAAAACGATGTTTGTCATCCGGTACCGGATAAGGGTGCCGTGG
>JAFGJE010000171.1 GCA_016929245.1 Phycisphaerae bacterium | reverse complement strand
TCTGTCGATAACTCCTTTCAGGAACATATCCTGGAAGGAGAATCGGAATGCAGGTGCAACAGATCAAAACGATGGGCCGGGAATTGACGCGATTTTTGAACCAATTCGATGATACGTTTGTCCGAAGCGACACACGAGCACGGCTGCGAACGTATCTCCGCGGTCAGCTCTCGGATTTGCCGCGGAAAAGTATTGAGCCGATGGCTCTGGCGGCCGGGATTCCGCCGCGAACCTTGCAGTGCTTCCTCGCCACGGCACAATGGGACGAGCACCACATGCGAGACCGCACCCAGCAGATCGTCGCGCGCGAGCACGCCGACGCGCGGGCCATCGGCACGGTGGACGACACGGGGCATCCCAAGAAGGGACGACACACAGCCGGCGTGCACGTGACGGACAATCACGGCCGCGTTCGCGACACCTCCGATGACGACGAACATTTGTTCCCCTTCCGCGGCGTGATCCCCAGGGAAGAGGTGTTCCGAAAAATTCGAGCGACGGGTTTCGACGGGGCCGTGACGATTGAATGCCCGTTCGACGCGGAACTCTTCCCGCAATTCGAGCAACTCGTTCTGCAAATCGATTCCTTTTGAATCATACGCCGTGTTCGATCACCCTGGATCCGTCCAACCGGATAACCTGATCAAGGTCAAAATGGCGCAGGGCAAGATGCTGAGAAATATCCCCAAAACGAACCCGAGTAACCCACCGATAACCCACTCGGAGAAAAAAGGACAAACAAGAACGTCCCCGCAAAAGGGAAAACCTTGTCTGGCCTAAACTTGAACGCGTTTACAAACTACACCCGGAGGGATTCGAACCCCCAACCCTCGGTTCCGAAGACCGATGCTCTATCCAGTTGAGCTACGGGTGCATGGGTTATGGGAACACTGATAGTAGCGTTTTTTCCCTGCGCCGCAAGGGTTTTCTTTTCGTCGGTGGATAGTACTTCGCGCCCGAGCGAATCCACTTCAGACCGTGAAACACTCAAAGATTTGGAGCAATAGAACAATTATCCCCCCGATTACCCCGGCGACTCTTTTGCAGAATTCTCCCCAAAAAAGATTCATGCCTTTCCTCCCGCTTTGACGATATACCCCGTTAGGCGCTAGTATGGAGAATTGTGTCGCATGAAAGCATCGAAAACCATGCCGGTATTGTGGGAAATCGCCCTTGTCGCCCTGTGGATGGTCGTCGCGGTTCTGACGATCATGGCGACGTAAAGGCCGAGAGTCTCCCACCATTATACGCACGGGGTGTGACGGGGCGTTTGGATTCGTTGGATCCTCAACGAAGGCCCGGAAGGTCCGCGAGATCATAGTAGACGCACATCATGCTCAACCCATCCGGCGGTGCGGTCGGACCCGCGTCGCGACGGTCGCGCGATTCGAGAATCGTGTCGATTCGATCCGCCGGCCAATGTCCCCTGCCGATTTCCACGAGCGTTCCGACGATGTTTCTGACCATGTTGTATAAAAACCCGTCGCCCGTGACGGCAACGTGAATTTCCTCCCCCTGCTCGGACACGTCACAGCGGAAAATCGTCCGCACGGTCGTTTCGCGATCCTCCGCAGAGCTTGCGAACCCCCGAAAATCATGTCGGCCGATCAGCCTTTCGGCGGCGTCACGCATCCGATCCGCGTCGATCGGCCTGAAGTACCACCACACCCGCTGGGCCTGTTCGGCGGGGCGCTGCGGGGAGACGCAGATCCGATAGCGATACGTCTTTCCGACGGCCGACCGCGAGGCGTCGAAATCCTCCGCCGCGAGGGTGATCGAACGAATCACGATATCCGACGGGAGGCGGGAGTTGAAGGCCATGCGCATCCCGCGAAGCGGGACGTTGAGATTCGTCGTGTGGATGTTGGCCACCTGCCCCTCGGCATGGACGCCGGCGTCGGTTCTGCCCGCGCCGTGCACGTTGAGCGGATGCCGCAGCACGCGCATCGCGGCCTGCTCGATCCGCTCCTGCACGGTGTCGATTCCCGCGAGCTGCCGTTGCCAGCCGTGATACCGCCGGCCGTCGTAGGAAATCACCAGCTTCAGATTCCGGGATGGTTCGGAGTCATTCATGTCGGGGAATATTGTACCGACTCCGGAAAATTAATCATTAGGAAAGAAATCACAAAGACCACAAAGAACACGGCGCGGGCTTTGCCCGCAACCCAATTTTCTTCCTGATAGTAGCCACGGGCGCAAGCCCGTGGAAAAAAATCCTGTATTCCCTCCGAGTCCCGGAGGGATGATTGAAATACAGTGTTGTCAATACATCTCAATCGCCCCCGCGGGGCTTTGGTCTTTTATGGAGTTTCCCATCCCTCAGGGATGGCTACTTTCAAAAACGAAACTAATGAAATTCATTACGGAAATTAGCGATTTTGATCGTTAGTGGTACGAAGAGCACTAAAAAAACAATATGCTTCTCTTTGTGATCCTCGTGTTCTTGGTGGTCTTCGTGATTCTGATGGTCTTACAGCATTTCGGCGATCTGGACGGCGTTCAGGGCGGCGCCTTTTCGGATCTGGTCGCCGCTGACGAACAGTTCGATTCCCCGCCCGTCCGGCTGGGAGATGTCCCGCCGGATTCTGCCGACGAGAATGTCGTCCTGGTCGGAGGCGTCCAGCGGCATGGGGAAATAGTTGTGCACGCGGTCGTCCACGATCTTCACGCCGGGCGCGGACGACAGAATCGACCGCACCTCGTCCTCGGTGATCGGGTTGGTGAATTCGATATTGATCGACTCGCTGTGCGCCCGCATCACCGGAACGCGCACGCAGGTCGCGGCGACGAGGATGTCTTCGCAATGGAAGATTTTCCTGGTCTCCTTGACCATTTTCATTTCTTCCTCGTTGTATCCGTTGGGTCCGACGGCGGAGTTGTGGCAGAACACGTTGAACGCGGCGCAGTGCGGCAGGACTTCGGGGACGAACTTATGGCCCGAGAGCATCGCCTGCGCGCCGAGTTTGAGTTCTTCCATGGCGGCCGCCCCGGCGCCGCTGGCGGCCTGGTAGGTGCTCACGATGATCCGCCGGATCGGATTGACCTTGTGCAGCGGCCAAACGGGCACGTTCATGATGATCGTCGAACAGTTCGGGTTCGCGATGATGCCCTTGTGCTTCCTGATGTCGTCGGGATTGACTTCGGGCACGACCAGCGGAGTATCGGGATCCATGCGGAACGCGGAGGTGTTGTCGACGACGATCGCGCCGGCCTTGACGGCCGCGGGGTTGAACTGCTTTGACAGCGAACCGCCCGCGCTGGCGAGCACCAGGTCCACGCCTTCAAATGAATCTTCCGTCAGCAGTTCGACGGGAAGCTCCTTGCCCCGAAAGGGCAGCGTCTTTCCGGCGCTGCGCCGGGACGCCAGCAGCTTCAGGCTGTCCATGGGGAAGTTTCGTTGTTCCAGAATGCGCAGGAATTCCTGCCCGACCGCGCCGGTGGCGCCCATAACGGCTACGTTGTGACTCATCGTGTCAACCTCAAGTCTTCCTCGTCCACCCATGGACGACGGTACTCCGGGGATTCCGGGGGAATTACGTTACCAGAAAATCTCCGCGGCGTGAAGTGGTTTTCGGATGATTACAATTGAGATAATAATGACTTCCAGGTCATTTTATCTTTCATATCGGCTTTCATTTCATCAAGAGCTTCCCCAACGAATATCAGGAAATGACGACGTCCCTGTTCTCCCAAAAGCAGAAAAGCATGTTTGGAAAAGACATTGAATTCACAAACATAAACATTCTGTCCGGTAATAAATTCACGTTCAAGAAGATCACAAACGGCTTCATCCCTTTCCTGATCCGCGCCTCCTCGAACGAGAAAAAGAAGCTCTCGAATCCCTTTTTCGCGAATCACGGGTAATTTGGTCTGAATGTGGTGCAGAGTCAGTGATTGATCTTTCACTTCCACGCTAAGGGCGATATTTCCGGAGGCGTCCAGGCATTCGATATCCGCAACTCTTCCCGTACTGGCGTCCGACGCGTTCACGTGAGCGCTTCGGACCTGCTGAAATACCGTCAGAATACTCCCCAATGCGCGAAATAAGGCGATGGAAACAACTTGAAGACGCATTCCTCCTGTTCGTGGAGCTAAAAAATCCTGAATGACTCTTGTCGTTTGCGCCAAACTTACCCGATTGGGAACCGGATAAACGAAGGAAACCCGTGTCAGACGAATCGCTATTTCCTTCAACACATAAGTGAACAGGTTCGGAACGAATTTCGGGTATTCATGAGCATAAGCAAGTACCTCACAAAGAAGATCATAATCCTTCTTGTTCTTTTGTCTCGACCGATTCTCCGCGATGATACTCGGTATCCGCAACGGATTATTTACATAAGGATCCTCGGAACCTCCAAGTACATTATGATGATCGCGATCAAAAGGCACGATCACGTTTTTGCAAAGACTTCTCGCGTCAAACGACCCCGGAAGCGTGCTTCCCTCCTGAACGGTTCGGCAATCCAGTGACGAATCCACCATGACGGCGAGTAATTGGGTTGGAAGAACATAACGATAACTTTTCGTTGAGGAATTGATACTTTTTGCCATCCCCTCGAGAATTGTTTTCGGCAAGTTGGAAGAAATGTCAGCGGCGGTTTCCTCATTGGATTCCGTCACGGTTTTCCAATAGGTTTGAAAAACACTTCTTGCCTCGATAAAAAACGGTTCTCTTGTCTTGGCGGACATGTTAATAATTCACCCAAAGACATTCCTGGCGGATTTGTTTTGTGGAATGACATTTCTTTTTCGGAGCGTCAAATCGCTCCCAATGGCGATAGAGATAATCGTACATCTCCGAACGGTAACTTGACAGGGCGACTTTCCCCTGAACGCCGCTTACGACCACGCTTAATTCTTCATGTTCCTCATCCGTCATCTCAAAAGCATACGCCTTCGCGTCACCGCGACATTCATGAGGATAGGGAGGATCGCAATAAAAAAGCGTGTCCGGATCGTCGTAAAGGGAGATCACTTCAAGCGCCGGACGATTTTCTATCTGCACCCGCAGTAGCCGTTCCGCGATTTGCGGCAGATGTTCAACGCTACCGAGCCATCGTGACACCACGCCTGACATTCCGCGTCGACTCGTCTTTTTGCAGTTGGCCCAGCGACCAATGGACGCCGTCTGCGCCAATCCCGTTCGCACTTGCCGTGCACGAACAAAAAACCGTCGCGCACGTTCCAAAGGGGTCAGATGCGGACCATAGTCCGACACCGCATGATGAAATTCCTCCCGGGAAAAGGGAGTCAACGAAATGGCATGGATTAATTCGTCCGATTGGTCGCGAAGCACTTTAAAAAAATTCACCACCTCACCGTCAATATCGTTGTATGTTTCCACCGGCGCGGGGGAACGGTTCAACAGCACGGCCGCCGATCCCGCGAAAGGTTCGCAGTAATGATGGACCTCATCGGGAAGGAGAGGTAAAAGCCATTCGAGATGGTTGTATTTCCCTCCGTACCATCCGAAGACGATTTGTTTTCGCTTGGATTGTGAAGCCGCCGGGGATAAAGGATGTTCCCAGAGAAAAATCGGTGACGTCGTCTTACCCATAGCTTCAAACTCCCGTATGTATAAACCTATCGTACAGGTATACGAATATAAAGAACACACCCCTAACAAGCAAACCTATTCTTGCGACCTCTGTTTCCATCATTGAAAAACTACGTATTGAATTTAACAACTCGCGCACAGGCGGGTGTAGACGTCCTTGAGTTTCTGGGCCGAGTCGCGCCAGGAGAGTTTGCTCAACTCGAACGGCGCCTGCTGGCGCAGGGTGCGCTGGAGGGGTTCGTGGCGGAGGACGGCGAGGATTTTGTTGGCCATCTCGTCGATGTCCCAGAAATCCACCTTCAGCACGTGCGTGAGGACTTCCGAGACGCCGGACTGCTTGGAGATGATCACGGGCACGTTGTGAGACAGGGCTTCCAACGGCGCGATCCCGAACGGTTCGGAGACGCTGGGCATGACGTACAGGTCGGCCATCTGGAAGATTTTATCCACGTCCGACCCGCGGAGGAATCCGGTGAACGCGACATGCCTTCCGAGGCGCAGATCGGCGGCCAACTGAATGCACTGGCGGATCATGTCGCCGCTGCCTGCCAGGACGAAGCGAACCTTGTCGAATTTCTCGACGACTTTCTTCGCGGCCTGCAGGAAATACTCCGGGCCTTTCTGCATCGTGACGCGCCCGAGGAACAGCACGATTTTCTCGTCCCGCTCGATGGGGCGCAGATTGAGGTTATTTCCGTTGGACAACTCCACGGCGTTATAGACGACGGTGATTTTGTCTTTCGGCACGCCGTAGCGATGCTGAACGATATTGGCGGTCAGATGGCTGACGCACACGACGTTGGCGGCCCGTTCCATCCCCGCCCGTTCGATGTCGTACACCTGCTGGTTGGGGTGCTCTCCCGCGCGGTCGAATTCCGTGCTGTGCACGTGGGCGACCATGGGTTTACCGGTCAGGTTCGCCACGGCCGTCGCCGCGGGGTAGGTCATCCAGTCGTGGGCGTGGATGACGTCGAAGGCTTCCTTCTTCGCCAGCCGCACCGACAGGTTCGCGTAGCGATGCACCTGCTGGAGCAGGTCACCGTCGTATTGTATCCCCGCGCCGCCCATCACGAGCGACCCCTGGGGCAACGACGCCTGCACCTCCGGTTCCAGAGTCGCCTCGTATGTCAACCCGTTCTTTTCCGCCAGGGCGCGACGGAGCAAATCCTTGGCGGCCTGGGATCGAACGTGCATTTTCAGGCGGCGCAACTCGTCGTAGACGTCCCCCGGCGAGGCGTAGGCCTGCAGCTTCGCCTCCAGGCGGTGAATTTCCACGTTCTCGAATTCGTATTTCGGCAGTTCGCGCAGGACGTCTTCCGGCGAAGGCTTCCTCGCCAACTCCACCGGCGCGTCGCGCGGGGTGCGCAGCTCCACGTGCGATTCCGGCGCCGTTTCGCCCGGGAACGGAATCGCCGTCGGAAGGACGAAACACACCTGCACGCCGATTTCATCCAATCCGCGCGTCAGGCCGTAACAGGCCGTTCCCAGTCCTCCGCTGATATACGGGGGAAACTCCCACCCTAACATGAATACTCTCATCACATATCGCCTCGAATCGGTTCTACCGAATTATCGAAAAGCCTTCCATCCACACTCGGCGCGATACAACCACCCACGCAACCCCCACGCCGTGATCCGCGCGTGCTTCCGCCGAAACGTATTTTATGGACTGGACAGGATTCCCGTAAAGAGGAAAAAGAAAAACCCGCCGGTTTTCTGTGAATTTCTCGGCGAACATTCCATTGCGTTTCGGGGAAAATAGGGATATGATTCACCTTTTGTTTCGCAGGAAACTCCTAATTGATAAAAGGGAACGGATGCAAATGCGTATGTTTCGGCAGAAATGGAAACCCGCGAAGGCTTTGGGCGCCGTTGCCTTATTGTTCGCGGTAGGGTGTTTGCCTGAAAGTCAAGTACACGATTCCAAAGCGCTGGTGTCCGCCAAGCGCGTCGCGGTCATGCCGGTGGTTCGTCCGGAGGGAATCGCCGACGGCGGCGGGCAGGCGGGGGTATTGATGACCGAACTGGCGGGAATGGATTATTACGACGTCGAGGGCGTCGGACGGTTTCGTCGGGCCCTCAAAAAGCAACAGGGGCAAAGCGATCTCACGACCCAACAAACCGTCGCCGAAGAACTCGGTATCGACGCCCTGGGCGTCTGCGAGGTGACGGATTATCGATGGACGACGAAAACGAAGGGAAACGCGTATTTCACGCAAACCCAATGCACCTATCATGTAGCCTTGCAGATTCGTCTGATTTCCCTGGACGGAAAGGTGCTGTATACGGGCAAGGGAGCCGCTTCCTCCCAAAAGGGGTATGGTCCGGCGACGCTGGAAGCGACCCGGAAAGCGACGCGTCTCCTGAAGGATTTGATCGATAAGATTAAGCGAGAGAAGAAAGAGGCCCGGAGTGCGTAAAACGACATACCTCTTTTGGATGTGCCTGATCCTGACGGCCGGGTGTTTCCTCGGATGCGGAGAGAAACCCGTTTATGATGAAATGGCGGTCCGAAACACCAAAAGCGTTGTGGTGGTTCCGTTTCAGTCCCCGGCGAAGGATCCTTCCGGCGGAGCGATTGCCGCGGGGATGATCTCCTCCGAACTCCTGAAAGAAGACCTGAAAGACCTTCAGGTGCGTGTGGCGCCGGTAGTCTGGCGGATATCCCATCCCTCGGAATACGGATTGAGCGACACCGAGGCCATTCAACTGGCCAAAACCCTCGGCGTCGACGCCGTGGTCACCGGAACGGTGAATTTAACGTTGGAAACGGAGAAGACCGACTACAAACCCAAAGCGCTGAAGGCGGGACAGGTGGCGGGAAGCTCCACCTTGTCGGGCGATGTCGTGGTGACGCTTCGCATGGTTTCGGCGGAATCGGGCGCGTGTATTTATTCGATGAACGGTAAAGCGAAGGGAACCAGTCCCACCGGGCGGATGGAATCCGCGACGGACAAGGCCGTCGAACCCCTGATCGGACTTTGGAAAAAAGCACAGCGAGGCTGGTAATTCCACATCCCCTTCGAGGGTATGCGGATCAAATAGGACAATCGGATTGATTTGGAAGGAAGGTTGGGAGATGAGATACAAAAATGGCGGAATGCGAAATGCGTGTCTCGCGTTGCTGCTGATGGGATTGATGCTGTTTCACGGCTGCGAGTTTATGCAGGCCAAGGTTTCGCCGATCACACGGAACCAGGCGGAATTGCGTCAGATCCACACAATCGCGGTTCTTCCGTTCCTGGACGCGCCCGGCCTGCAGGCCCAGGGTTCCGGTGCGGTGGTTGTCAACGCGATCACGACGCAGTTATACACCTGTCGCGGGATCAAGGTCGTCGAGCGCAGCCGCGTCAGCTCCCTGATGCAGGAGCGGGACCTGCAGATCTCGCAGATGCAGGACACGTCGGTGGCGACGGAAATCGGAAAACTCGCCGAGGCCGACGCCGTTCTGGTCGGGTCGCTGACGCAATACCAGGACCAGCAGGATTACTCTCACGGCGCGGTCTACGTGGTTTCCGGCGGAACGACGTCGCACATGCACCGCGTGGGGATTTCCGTTCGCCTGGTGGACGTCCACACGGGACAGGTGCTGTTCGCCGAAGACGCCGGTGGAAAGGACAAGGAAGGTTTCGCCCAGGCGGCGAAGATCGCCGCCGGTCAGGCGCTGAAACCCTTACGCGATTTTTATGAGATGGAACGTGGACCCAAAAAATAACAACTCGAACGATTCGCATCACCGTTATCCCTTGGGGATGTTGACGTGTCTCGTCGGCGTGTTTTTCCTCGGTGGTTGCATGGAAGAGTCCGTCCTCGTGGATCGCAAGGCGCTGTCCGAGGGGGGAAAGTTTATCACGCTCCCACTCGCCGACGCGCCCGGAGAACAGGCGGACGGTTCCGGAAAAGTGGTCACCGGCGCCATTGCCGCGGAGCTTTTGAAGCAACCCAACGTGAAACTCTTCGAAGTCGGACAATCGAAACTCACCGAGGCCCTGGAGGCAACCGGTTTCGACGCGATGGACATCAACGATCCGATCGTGGCGGCGGAACTGGGGCGGAAGCTCGGCGCGCAATTTGTCGTCACCGGCGAGGTGATCCATTACGCGCCGGAAAAGCAGGCGACCTCGGGAACGTTTTGGATTTTTCACGGCGGAAAGACCATCTCACGCTACTGGATCTGCCTGCACGTGCGCATCGTTCGCGCCGCGGACGGTAAAATCGTCTACGCCGGGCACGGTTCGGCGGTTTCGCAGGAAGGATACGCCGCCGCCGCGGAACAGACCTGCGAACAGGCGTTCCGGCAACTGGAATACATCCTTCGCGGGAAAAATCAGTTCGGCGTGTAAGTCAGGAATCTCGCGCGGGGGCTTTGAACCGTCCGGGGAGTTTGGTATCATCTCGCCCATGATGGACGACGCACTTGCATCGGATGAGCGACGGAATCTCTGGGCGCCGTGGCGCATGGAATACATACGCCAACTCCCGATCGCTTCGGACGACGACTGCTTCCTCTGCCGCTGCCGCGACGAAACCGACGACGACGCCAACCTCGTCGTCTGGCGGGGAAAGCATACGATCGCGGTTCTCAACCGCTTCCCCTACACGGGAGGCCATTGTCTCGTCGCGCCGTATGAGCACGTGCCCGACCTGACGGACCTGCCCACCGAAACCCTCACGGAAATGATGGAAATGCTCCGCGATCTGCAACGGACGCTGAGTGAGGCGCTGCATCCCAACGGGTTTAACGTGGGGATAAACCTGGGCCGATGCGCCGGGGCGGGACTGCCCGGACACATTCACGCGCACATCGTTCCCCGCTGGGAAGGCGACACGAATTTCATGCCCGTGTTCGGTAAAGTACACGTCGTGCCGGAATTCCTGGAGACCATTCTTAAGAATATCCGTCAGGCAAGCGATACGCTGGGATTACCATATTAAATACGTGGCGGAATTCCGTTCCACCACCTGAAAGGCACCATAGCTGTCATCCTGAGCGGAGAGTCCGAGCGCAGCGAGGACCGAAGTCGAAGGACCCTACGGGTACGTTAGTGTAAGATCCTTCGACGTAGCTTGCCCCTAAGAGCCTGTATGAAAACGTGGCTTGGACATCTTGTCCAAGGGTCTCACGGGCATCTTGCCCGTGAATATCCCCATCTTGCAGGGGCAAGATGCCCCTGGGACGCTTGGGCCAGAGGCCCAAGCCACATGAAAGAACGT